>JBLHSN010000179.1:0-11829 GCA_047626195.1 Myxococcota bacterium | reverse complement strand
TTGAACGGGCGGACGAAGACCCCGTCATCATGATGTTCACCACGCTTGGCAACCGCCTGTACTCTGTCGACCCGGACACCGGCTTCCGCGTGCTCGTCAGCTCCGTCGACGACCAAGTCGGCACGGGGATGCCCGCCATTGGCATGAACTGGTTCATCTGGGACGAAGAGACAGACCTTCTGTTTACGGCCGGCGGCAACTCTGAACTGTTCGTGGTCATCGACATGGACACTGGCGACCGGCAAAATCTCTTGGAGCTGAGCAGCGAGAGTCCTCTGCTGCCTGGAGGGTACCCGGTGGACTACCGCCACCTCGGCCCGACCAACGGCGGAACCTGGTCACACAGCATGTTCTACTGGCACCCAGACAACCGCGACCACATCGCGTTTGCTATCAATGGGATGTCGATGAACGTGTACGAGATTCACTCTGGCAACAACTACACCTTCTCGATGTAGCGGCCAAAGCCGACCCGCTCCTGTTTGGTGCCCGACCCGCTCCGATGCTTACGGAGCGGGAGTACGCCGGTAGCGGACTTCCCAGACCACCGGCCCGGGAAGGCGCTGGCTGGTTAGGCTCTTGCGCACACGGAGTTGGTCGCCATCGAGGATGTACTGCGTGGTGACCGTGCCCTCGGAGCGCTCAAACTGAACCGATAAGCGGGTCGCTGTGGTGCTCAGCTGGACGTTCACGGGCTCGCCGTAGCCCTCCAAGGTTGCCCGGCCGTCGGTCGACCGATTCATGATTTTGTCTTGTTTGTCGTCGCAGCTCAAGGTGAGCGCGTCGTCACTCAATGCAATGCCCAGGCTGCCGCAGTTGTAGATGACGCGCCGAATTGGACGCTTGGCGAATTCGCGAAGTACCCACGGTAGGCTGTCTAGAGTGGACTGAACCGCTTGTTCGTGAACAGCTGAGAGCTCTTCCGCAGAGTGGTCGAGCTGGTAGCTGCCGGTCACAGCCGGGTCGGCGGCGAGCGCCAAGCTGGCCAGAAATGCGAACATGCGTTTCCTTCCTTGCAGCGGGTATGGCGCTGAACCCGCAGGGGTCACACCTGCATCCCCGTTTCGGGCTGATGCAGTGACGTCGAGCGCAGACCGCTTTTGATTGCGCTGCTCACCTCAAAGAGTAAGCTGTTACCCGATTGGGGAGACTTTTATGCGTACGATGAGCTGGTTTGTAGCCCTGTTAATGCCTGGATTGGCCATTGCGCAAGATGCTTGTCCGGATGACCCTGCCAAGCTTGAACCCGGCTTGTGCGGGTGTGGTGTGGCAGACACCGACCTAGACGCAGACGGTGAGTCAGATGCGTGCGTGGATGAAACCGCGGTCGTCGACCCGTCTGCGTTTATTGGCTTTGCCGCACGTATTGGCCCTGGTGCCCAGATCGGAGCGAGTGCGCAAGTCCTTGCGAACAGCACGGTCGGCGCCGGTGCAACAATCGAAGGCGGTGCAACGGTCTCGGTGCGTGCATCGGTCGGTGTCAATGCCACCATTGGGGCCAACGCGATTGTTAGTCGCGGGGCCACGATTGGCGCCTCTGCAGTGGTTGGGTCAGACAGTGTGGTCGGTCGCTTGGCCTCTTGGGGCGCGAACACGACATCGGTGACTGCAGCGAACCTTGGCTACGGCTCAACCCTCGGTGCGGACAGCGTACTGGGCTCCAATGTGGTGATTGGCAACCTGGCCTCGATTGGGGACCGACTGGACGCAGCAGACGGTGTGGTCATCGCCCGCAGTGTGGCGTTGGGAGACGACGTTGTGCTGGGTCAGGGGACCGTGCTCGGTCCGGAAGTTCAGCTCGGCACAGCCAGTACTACCGGAGTGGGCGTGCGCATTCGCAAAGGTTCGGTCTTTGGAGACGATGCCCAGCTTGGGGCTGGAGCGCGGATTGGTCGAGGGGCTCAGATTGGCCGCTCTGCCCGCATTGGGAGCGGGGCTGTCCTGCGCGCGCACGTGACCGGAGGGGTGTTCGCTACCGTGGATTCGAACACGAATATTCCACGTTCAACCAACCTTGGCGACGGCATCGCCGCTCCCACAATCACGTCGTTCGCAGGCCCAGCATCGCTGCAGTTTGAGCCTACGGTGCTGACGGGATTGAGCGTTGCCGCAACGGACCCACAAGACCTGTCGCTGACCACCACCTGGTCATTTGTCGGCGACGCCAGCGGGTGGTCCTTTACCGACCCGAATGCGGCGTCAACTTCGGTCGTTCCGCCGGGACCCACCGGGGGGACCGAGTCTGTGACGGCACGCGCCGTCGTGAGTAATGGCATTGTCGAGACCGAGCAGACTGTCGAGCTGTCGCTGTTTGCTCAAGCATCGTGCTGGGCCTACGCAGATCCGTCCGCAGCGTTGCCCAGCCGAGACCGTGGGGATGCCCTTTACTTTGTGAGTCCCACCGGTGCTGTCGCCGACGCGGTTGAGGTGTGGTGTGACCAGACTACGCAGGGTGGCGGCTGGATGCTGGTCAGTGACCGCCCCGGCTCGGCCCTCGGCAAGAATGTTGAGGACTGTGGGTCTACGTTGGACGACTTCTTCACGCTTGGCTGCGGTGTTCCAAATGCCGGTGGGACGGACGCCAGCTACGCGTTGCCGACTACGATTCGCGTCCAGTTCACACCCACAGCTTGGTACTTTGAGCAGTCGCAGGGGGGTTCGGTAGACACCGATGATGCCAGTATTTTGTACAGCTCCGCCGACTTGTTGGCGCCGAGCGTACAGATCACAGACCGCAGGCTAGACCGCGCTTGTAGCCTCGATGGGGTGTGTGACCATGAGGACCTTATTTTCCGTTACACGGGGACCGGCTGGTTCGGGAACTCCCTGTGCGGTTCAAGCTTCAGTACGGTTCCTTACTACGGAAACTACGCGGTATGTCATGCCGGGGCGAGCGTAGTCGCCGGTGAGTATGCCTACCCATCGGGACTGCTATTCGGCGACCGGTACGGCTACGACGAGTCTAAGCTATGGAACCACGAGTCGGGCGACGCCCGGAATTGGACCGAGCGCATCTATTTGACGACCAAGCCGGCGCCCCCTGTGGCCAATGGACCCCCGGTCATCAACGCGACGTCGGTGCCAACGGTCTTGGCTGCTGGAGCCGCTTCGACGTCCATCTCCGTGGCTGCAGCCGACCCAGAAGGCGACACCCTCACCTATCGCTGGCGCATGGTCTACGGGGGTAGTCAGTGGGTTTTGGCCAACAGTACCCAGGCGACGGCGACGCTACAGCCCCCCGCACCCGCAAGTGGTGGCGCGTTCGTTACCGTCGAAGTCAGTGTGTTCGACGGGCAGGGGAATGTGGCGAACGAGGTGTTCACGGTCGACCGCGGGACCCATACATCGTGCCAGTCGCTGTACCAAGCAGGCGTGACCGCGTCTGGCGTGTACAGCATCGACCCGCAAAACGACGGCAATTCGCTCGAGGTGTATTGCGAACAAGACCTCTTTGGCGGCGGCTGGACACTCATCAGCAATCGGGCAGAGGACACCAGCAATATTGAGTCGTGCGGCAGCCGTGTTCGCGACTTCTTCTCAGCGGGCTGCGGCAGCACAGCGGCGATTGGTGGTGCTGATTCCTATGCACTGACTGCACTGGACCGAAATCGTCTGCCGAAGTCCCAGATGATGGTGCTGCACTACGACGGCGGCGTTGCGGACTTCGACGATGGTGTTCGAATCGACCTAGGCAGCTTGTCCGACCCCTTCCCCGATACCAGCGGGTCCGTGGTTACATCGGCTGTTTCTCAGATCTGCGGTGCCGATGGCTCCAACTGCGACAGCTCCGGCACCTACTGGCTGTACGCTGGAGACGGGTGGTTCGCGAGCAGCCAGTGCAGCGCGGCCTACGACACGGGTCCATACCGTGGGAACTACGGCTACTGTGTGAGTGGGATGGGTCCGGGGTCCTCCAACAACCTGTCCGGCGGCAACCGCGCTGGGTACCAAGAGACGAAGCTGTGGGCGTACAATTCCAACATCGGTGATGCCTACCAAGAGCGCATCTTCTATCGCTAGAGCCGGATCATTACCGGCCGGCAGTCGGTCCCGCTACTGAACAATACTCACAGCGTCGAGGTCAAATCCGCCGCTTGTTCCAAGGTATTCGTTCAGGCCCGTGTCCCGAATTCGTACAAAGACCGCGCGCTCAACGCCAATCGCCTGTAGGTCGAACGCGTCTCCGCCAGAAACCGATGGGTCGGTGGGGTCAATGCCGTTTTCTGGATGACTGAGCACCGGATTGACGCCAGCACATCCGAGCCCGTCTTCTGCACAGGGCCACTCTGTAAAGGTCTCGCCGTCTTCGCTCACGCCGACCACTCCGAACTCATTGAATCCGATGAACGGATTTTCAAAGACAATCAGATCTGCGCCGTCGCCGTCTTCCATGATGAAGTCCATCTCCAGGATGATGCTTCCTTCGTTTCCGAGTGACAGAACATGCAGCGAGCCTGCACCCTCGCCGGCACCCTGAGGTGCGCCCAGAACGACATCCGGTAGCTGATCCTGCCCAAAGCCGGCATTCTCGCCAGGCTCGAAGGACACAACGCTCATGGCGAAGCCCGGACCCAAAGGCTCACACCCCACCAACAACAACCCCATCCACGTCCACCGCATGTTTGTCTCCCAGAGTTTGCCGGCTAACGCGGCGCGGTAGTGCTGCCCCTGCGCGGGATGATGCACCCCCTTGAGGTATTCCATGGTGGTTGTGCTGGCACTGGTGAGGAGTGGCCTGGCGTTTGCCAAAGGCGGTCTCCTTTACGCTCGACTTCGACGTCATGATTCAATGCGGTCGGCCTGGATACCCGAGGCCACCGGTGTTCGTGGCGGGTCATACAGCATCTGCGGTTCCATCTCAGACCATTGCCAACAGAAATATTAGCAACTCTACATCGACTCCGACAGTCCAACACTCGAAATGGGCGCTATACGCTCCCCATCGTTCTTCCCATGATGAGGCCCCATGCGACCATTCCTGCTTTCTGTCCTCCTCTTCGCCGCCTGCAACGAAGAAGGAGACGCTCCGAATGACGTACTCGACTCCGACAGCGATGGCTTTGCCGAGTCCGACGACTGCGACGACGACAACGCAGACGTCAATCCTGATGCCACAGAGTCGTGTAACGGTGTGGACGATGACTGCAACGACTTGGTAGACGACGATGCCACGGACGCGACCGCATTCTACGAAGACGCTGACGCCGACGGATTTGGCGGGACCATCACCGTGACCGCCTGCGAAGTCCCGGTTGGCTACGTGGCCCTCGATGGTGACTGTGACGACTCAGATGGGACCATAAACCCCGGAGCGGATGAGTTGTGTGACAGTGCTGACCGAGACTGCGACGGAAACCCTACTGCGGGAGCAATGGACGTCAGTTCATACAGCGCAGACTCTGACGGCGATGGTTTCGGCGACCCCAATGACAGCCAACAGGCCTGCGCCGCACCGACTGGGTTCGTGGGCAATGACACGGACTGCAACGACGACGACGCACAGCTCAATCCAAACACCGAATGGTATCCGGATATGGACCGTGATGGATTCGGAAGTCAGCTCTCCACGCCCACACAATCGTGCGAGAGACTGGTGTCCGCATCACTGAACAACGCCGACTGTAATGACCTGAACAACCGGATCAATCCGGATGGGTTGGAGGTCTGTGACAACACGGATAACGACTGTGATGGCTTTGTAGACGACCTGTTCTGTGTGCTGTACGACGGAACTTGGACGGGTGGCTTTCAGCTGGGAGCCGTAGAGGCTGCGGGCACCGTTGTGGTCAACAATATGCAGTGTACCAGCGGAATCATGGAGTTGGTCGTGGACCACGAAGCGAACCCAGTGGTGCAAGGGACGGCGTCGTGCTCGTACAGCGGTGGTCTCCGTGGATTTGACGGGACCCAGAGCGGTACATTTACCGGTGAGGTGAGCATCAACGGTGTGGTCACCGGCCAATATACCCATGAGTATGGCTCCAATCCTAGCGATACCTACGACTATGAAGTGGAGCTCGTAGACTCGGTTGGCACGTTGCTAGGCGAGGGCGGCTACCGCCCCAGTGCGTTCTCGGCAGTGGACTGGCAGGTGGATTTCAGCAGCACGCTGGACCAAGACTAGGCCAAACGACCCCCGGCGCAGGGTGGGGCTGGCACGTAAAGAGTGTTTCAAGTTGATTATTAAGACTGCATTCTCACTGGTTTTGAAAGTGTGATCTGTCCAGATTTATCAGCGACGATGTCCGTAATTTACCGCGGAAATCGTCGGTAGTTTAGGTCTGGTCTGGTCGTTGGTTTGTGGTTGGTGAGTGTTGGCCGCCGCCAAGGTGGTGCCTCGCTTGTGGCCATTGGAGAGTCGCTAGTTGGCGGCCATTGGCAATTGTGTAAGGTCGGTGAAAGGGTGACATGCCAGAGGCCTAGAACTAAGTTTGAAGTTCAAGGAGCCATCAATGATCATTCGATCTATTTTTCTTAGTCTGGCCGTGGGCCTCGCAGCATGTGGTTCTGACCCCTCCGATACGAATGACGCCGACACCGAAGTCGGCACTGAGGCGGACACCGGCGTGGACACCGACGGCGTGGTTGACGCCGATACCGACGCCGATACGGACGCTGATACAGACGCTGATACAGACGCTGATACCGACGCCGATACCGACGCTGATACGACTGTCGACGTCTGCATCGGAACCATCGACATCTGCGACCCGAGTGTCCCGGGCCAGCGCATCCAGACAGACCTGTGCGGCGCTCTCATGTCGGTCCTCGGAACCTGCGCAGACGGTGAGGTCTGCATCGATGAGGATGCTGCAGCCAATCACCAACCTGCGGTATGCGAGTCCATCTGTGGCAGCGATACCCACACCACTGCCTGCGACCCCAGCGACCCGTACAGCGATATCTTCTACGCGGACGCCTGCGGCGAGCTGCATGACGTTGCTGAGACGTGCAGTACGGCGTTTGGCTGCGTGGACAACGCGGGAACGCCTGACTGCGACTGTGCTCCTCTGGACACGGAGACCTGTGCCTTCTTGAGCGGTGGCGGCGATGGCCTGTACGACGTCACTTCCATCGTGCACGCGAACACGTGCCGCAACATTGACAGTTCCCCAGAGAACTCGATCGAGAGCTGCTCCTTTGGCACCAAGTGCTTTCAAGAAGAGGAGCACTTTGATGGCGCCGCTATCTGTGCGCGCTCCGTCACCGCGTCACAGTCCGACAAGCCCTACTACAACCACAGCTGCTCCTTCGCCGATTGGGTGCGCACGCCCACCAGCCTGGAGATTGACTGTCGCTGCCGCTACATCGGAGATGGCAGTACAGGCCTCGGATACGTAAATCCGCTCACTGGAGAACGTCCCGGAAACGCCATCATTAACTGCATGCGTGTCGGCGATATGATCGATGATGAGTGGGACCTAGAGTACGGTAGCGGACCGCACTTCGAGCACTTCTACTCCGAGTCTTCCTTCGGCGGAACCTTCCTGGGCGGGTACTTCAACCCAGAGACCCGCGAGCTCTTCTCACTCGTACGATGGGGCAATGCCGACTTGGTGCGCACGGGTTCCATCGTCGCCTTCCAGGTGGACAGTGGCGACCGACGCATCATCACCGGCATGTTCCCGGAAGCGGGGGTGTCTCCAATGCCGAGCTTCGGGTCGGGCTACAACACGCCACGCGGTCTGGGTGGAAGCGGAGACCCGCAGCCACTGACGGGTGCCGCATCGCTTCGCAGCGGACCGGACGGGAATCTGTACGTCTGGGGAGGGGGAACCGGAGAAGCCTCCAGCAAGCAGTCTTTCATCGTCCGAGTCGACCCAACAACGGGTGAGCGCACGCTAGTGTGGATGTCTCAGCACACCGGCTCAGCGGGCCAAGGTGGCACCGGTGACCTGACTCTGACCACCGACTACGGCCAGTGTCTGCGCCATGGCGCCGTCTTGAGCAGCGCTGGCTACGCAGACTCTGTGTCATGGACGAAGAACTCGTTTGCGGTCGGTGCCGACGGTGACTTCTACACGACCTTCCAGGGTGTCCGAGAGGGCCAGGGTGTGGCCCGCATCTCCGCTGACGGAAGCACATGTGAGATTCTCTCTCGTTGGGGCGCAGGAACTAGCGGTGGCGAGCGCCCCGACGACATCGGCAGCGGATTCCTCCCCCAGAACGGCGACGTGCGTGGACTAATGCTGCGACAGGGCAAGGTCTGGGGTGTGAGTCGGTGGGGTGACCTACTGACCATCGATATTGCCACGGGAAACCGAGTCAATGTTGGACCGGACCCATCGAGCGGCTATTCGGGAATCGGCTATCAGAACATGTTCTGGGACGACACTCGCGACGTGATCTGGGCTGTCGGCGACCACAACGCCTTTGTTGGGTCCGTCATCGACCCAGTCACCGGCCAGCGTGAGTCCATCTACGGCGACACCACTGGGTATGACTCGCCGATTCTGGAGTCGGACTACGGAGTCACTCGGAGCGTGTCCAACAGCATGCTCGGCTCACGTGCCCACGTGGTCGCTTATGGAGCGGTGGTCCTCGACCCCGAAGACAACAACATTGTCTGGGCGGTCTTGAAGGGCGGCGGGCTGATGAAGATGGAGCTGTCCACCTTCAACAACTACATGCACTCTTTCTGACGACCAAAGACGGATGCTCGCGGCGGCTATTGGGTCGTCCGAGCTCCGTCGGTCTAAGGTCGACCCCCTGGTCCGTAAAGGTCAGGGGTTCCAGGGTCAAAACACAGTGACGCCTAGGCTTGTACAGCCACTCTGCGAAGATGGCACACGGTGAATGACTGAGTCTCACCCGCAGGGGTGGTGTGCTGCTCGCTCTCACAGGAGACCAGGGTGAAGGCGGGAGTAAACACAGCAGCGAGTTGTTCTGCACTGTAGCGAGTAACCGGCAGTCCGCTGCAGGTCGTGGGCCCGTCTTCTGCGAAGGTCGCGATAATGGCGTGACCGCCGGGTCGAACCGCGTGGGCCATCGTCTTGAGATACGCGTGTTGCTGTGTCTCTGTCGCCATGAAGTGGAAGACAGCGCGGTCGTGCCACACCGAGGTTCCGCCTTCGGGTAGCTCAACGTCCAGCACGCTCCCTACGTGCCACCTGGCCAAAGCGGCCCGCTTACGTAATCTGGTCTGCGAGATATTCAGCGCAGCAGCCGACAGGTCGAGCACCGAGACGTCCTCAAACCCCTCTTCGAGCAGCGCATCGACCAACACCGATGCCCCACCACCGACGTCAATCACGGCCTCTGTCGGGTCCACCTGAGTCCGCAAGATACGGCGAAGCGAGGTGGCAGCGGTGGGCTGGTACCAGCTCACACGGTCTACGGCTTTGCTCCGATAGACCCCTTGCCAATGCTCTTGAACGGACATTCGTCCCCCGGTACACAACCTAGCGGGCGGTGTCTGTGTGAAGTGCATACCTCTAACACTATACCAGGAAAGTTATCTGTACTCGACTGCAAAATATGGGTGGGTATGCTGGCTCCACCGTCGTCTCGGGCATTCATATCGAGTCAGCCATCGTCATGGTGCGAGCCAGCGACGAGGTGGACGGCGGTAGGTGAATGCGAGTGAACCCGGCGGCTTCGACCGGCTCTTCCACCGCGGTGGCTGGCGCTCTCGCGGACGGGGTCGTATGGAGCGGAATGACTCGCTCGGATCCCACTGACGCACGCCCATACTGCTATCGATGCGACAAGCCCGAGAGCATGTGCCTGTGCGCACACCTGACCCCCATCGCCAACACCGTGGGCATCCACGTGCTTCAGCACCCAGCTGAGCGTCGACACGCCATCGGAACGGCCCGGATTGTACGGCTTGGTCTCGCTTCGGCGAGTGTTCATGTGATGCAGCAGCGGGAAGGGAGCGCGGAGACGGAACCGGTGGCGTTCCCTCCCGGTACGGGCTTGTTGTATCCGTCGCCTGAGGCGCGAGAGCTGGACGACTTACCCGCCGAGGAGCGTCCCAAGCACCTGGTCGTCATTGACGGCACATGGGCGCAGGCACACCGTCTATATCGGGACAATACGTGGATTTCGGATCTTCCGCAGTACCGCCTATCCCTCGATACCGAGAGCCGGTATCGCATCCGAAAGGAGCCGCGGTTTGAGTGCGTATCTACCGTAGAGGCGGTGGTGGCCGCGCTGCGGTGCCTCGAGCCAGATCTGGTCGGCATTGAGCGTCTTGACAGCGCCTTTGACGCCATGATTGATGACCAGATTGTACAGGCCGCCCGACCCTCGCTTCACAAGCGTTTTAAGCGTCCTCGCAAGAGAGCCGCGACGCCAATCCCCGCCGTGATGCTTGCGCCGAACGTCTCCATTGTTGTGGTGTTCGCGGAAGCGGAGCCGCCCCTGGACGGTGACGTGGGTGCCCGGGGACCTGTGCGTATCTCGGCGGTGGGCCTACACAGCGGCCATCTGTTCGACAGCCTTGTACAGACCCGAGCCCGCCCGGACGGCTATCTGCTCGAAAACATGGGAATCCACGACCACCAGCTGACCGATGCGCCTGCTGTCGCCGATGCACTGACGGCGTTCCAACTATTTTGCCAGGCCGAGGGAGCGACTGTTGTGCTGACCGCATGGAACCCTTGGACCCATCGCTGGCTCGCGGGAATGGGTGACGAAACCCCCAACATCTTGCTGAAGGGTGTGTGGGCCAACATGTGCCAGGAGCGTGTGCAAGGACTCGCAAATCTAGTGGCCCACCTCGACCTGCAGATCGAGGACCTACCGATTGAGGGCCGTGCTGGCATGCGCTTGGCGCAAGCCCAGGCCATGGCGAGGCACATTGTGCAGAGCGCGTCCAGTGGCGCTTGAGGTTCGCGTACTGCAGGTTGGCGTCTCGGCCATAAGAGGTGTGCGAGCCGAGGTCTTCGGTGCAGCCGGGCTGGGAGCGAAAAATCAGGTAGACCATCTGGACACAACCCGTCACTGGGCGTTGCTCGTGGATGGTGAGGTCGTAGGGTGTGCGACGGTTGTGGAGGTTCGCGGTTTGCTATTGCGGGCCATGGCGGTGTGCCCCCGCCGGCAGCGTCTTGGGCTAGGTGCCATTCTGATGACGTCGATCTGTGAGGATGTGGCAGGCCGGATGTGGTGCAATGCGCGACTACCGGCTGTGCCGTTCTTTGTCGCATGCGGATGGGTGGAGGAGAGCCCGGTCTTCGACATGCGGGGAAAGGGGCTTCACCAGCGCCTTGCATGGATGTCGGACGCCGTGCGCGCCTGTTGACCTGCTATCGGAGGATGCCAGGTAGGGGCGAAGCGTCCAGACAACGACGGCAACGTCGTCCCCCCTCGCTGGGATTGTCTCCGCTCTCATCACCACGCGCTAGGCGCCGCAGGGGTCCGCTGGCGGAGTGGCACTCCACTCCTCTGCGCATGCGCACTCACTCCCCATTAGTTCACGGGAGTTGCGCCCAAAGACCACGCAGTCGGCTGGGGAGTCTAGGCCTTCTTCGTACACGTCAACACGAATGGCCAGGCGGTCGAGGCTGCGTTCGCCATCCCGGCTGAACCAAGCGCAGTTGAACTGTGTGGTCTGTACATCGGCTTCGGTGGCGGTGGCTACTTCGGTCAGCGACGCCGTCCACTCGTCCCAGGAACCGTCGGGGTCGAAGCGGGTCAGCGCCGTGTCGGGCAGAACCTTACTCTCCGTGAGTGTTGGGTCGTTGCTGTCCTCGAGCGTCAGCTCTACCCGGCCCGCCCACAGCTCGTTGCGCACCACCACGGTGACGACGTCGTCGTTTGGTGCTTCCCACGTCTCGGAGCTACCCGTTCCGCCGTCTGCGCAGGTGGCGTCGACGCCGATGATGA
>JBLHSN010000178.1:0-11847 GCA_047626195.1 Myxococcota bacterium | reverse complement strand
TGGCCATGGGCCGCGCGATCGTTCGTCGGCCAGATGTGTTTTTGTTTGATGAGCCCCTGTCCAACTTAGACCCCGCACTTCGTGGGCATATGCGGGTGGAGCTTAAGCGCTTACATCGCAGAATTGGTGCGACCATCGTTCATGTCACCCACGACCAGATCGAAGCGCTGACCCTCGCGGACCGAATCGTTGTGCTCGACAAGGGCCGTGTGCAGCAGGTGGGTTCCCCCCGCGAGCTATTTGAGCGGCCTGCGAACGTCTTCGTTGCCACGTTCATTGGGGCTCCGGCGATGAACTTACTTCCTGTGCAAGGAGAGGGGGAAACGTGTCGCCTGGATGGGCTGGAGCAAGCGCTTCCCGTCGCAGGTGAGGGCGCGTTCACCCTAGGACTACGCCCGAGCGATCTATTCCTCGCGGATGCCGGGATTCCCGGCGTTGTGGATGTCATCGAATCACTTGGTTCTGAAGCGATGGTCCATGTGACCGTTGGCGACCATGATGTGGTTGTGCGCGCCGAGGAGCCTGTCAACGTCGTCTCCGGTGACGCGGTTCACTTGGCGTTGTCCACCGTGCATCGCTTCGACGCCACCACCGGTCGGCGGCTTGAATGACCACACTTCTGCTGCTCGCGGCCCTCGCTTCGGGTGCGGAGGTCACCGTCTGGCATTCCTACTCGGGTGCCGAACAAGCGGCGCTTGAGCAGGTTGCGGACGATTGGCAAGCGTCTCACCCTGATGACCGTGTATCGCTTGTCGCGCTGCCATTTGGCGGCTTCGATACCAAGGTCGATACCGCTATTCCACGGGGAAATGGGCCCGATTTGTTCATTGCTGCGCACGGAAACGTCGCCAAGTGGGTTCGCGAAGGAGTGATCGAGCCGTGGACGGCGGAGACCACCGGGATTGCCAGCGTCGGCCTGGACGCGTTCACCATCGATGAGCAGCTGTGGGGCTTGCCAATCGCTACCAAGTCGTTGGTGTTGTTGTACGACCCCAGCCGCATTGCCACACCTCCACAGACCACAGATGAACTGCTGGAGATGGCCAGGGCCGAGACGGGTGAGGGGCACTACGGCCTCGCGTATCAGGCAGCAGACCCATACTTTCACGCGCCGTGGATGCACGGGTTCGGCGCAGCTGCGATGGACGACGAGGGCACGGTTTCCCTGGATGGCGACGCCCAAGTTCGGTCGTTCGCCTTCGCCCGACGCCTGGCTGTCGACGAGGGCATTGCACCCACCCAGCCGACCGGTGAGCTGGTGTCTCGCCTGTACGAAGACGGAAATGTGACCTTTGTAATCAGCGGGCCGTGGTTCACCGCAGACCTGTCCCGTCCGGTTGCCGCAGCACCCTTCCCAATTGTGAGCGAGACGGGCCTTCCTGCTCGTCCCTACCTGACGGTCGACGGGATCTATCAAGCCAAAGGAGCGCCTTCACCGGAGCTGGCCCAGGATTTGGCGTGGGCTATCGCGAGCACACAGGGGGCCCAGACTCGGCAAGATGTCGGTGGTCAAGCGGTCACGTGGACTGCGACGACAGGTGCCTCCCCGCTCGTTGAGACGTTGAGAACACAAGCCGAGACCGCCATTCCGATGCCCACCCACCCAGACATCTCATCGGTGTGGGAGGCACAGGCATACGCGCTTCGTCGGGTCATGCGTGGGTCGGCGTCACCAGAACGCGCCGGTCGCGAGGCCCAAGCCCGATTTGAGCAGCTCCAACAGAAGGATGTTGTCGAGGTCTCCCGGTCTCCGTACATCGCAGCGCTTGGCGTCTTTCTACTGGGTATGGTCGCCGCCTTGGTCCTCCGGCTCCGCAATCCAACGCTTCGCAACGAGCTCGCCGCAACACGGTGGGACTACCTTTGGATTGGTCCAGCCGCGTTTGCAATGCTTGCCTTGGTCGTCACCCCGTTTGTGCTGGGCGCCGCCGTCTCGCTGTACGCCTACCAAGGCGGGGAGTGGACCTTCGTTGGATTGGCGCACTTCGCCGACATCCTTTTGTCGCGCGATTTCCCGATTACGTCGCCCATGTCCTTCTTCTACACCCTCGCCGTGACCATTTTATGGACCGTCACCAACCTCATCCTGCATGTATCGATTGGCGTGGCATTGGCGTTGGTGTTGCGCGAGCCGTGGATTCGAATGCGCGGAATGTGGCGTGCGCTGCTTATCCTTCCTTGGGCGGTCCCTAACTACATCACCGCCCTCATCTGGAAGTCCATGTTCCACGCGCAATATGGAGCTATCAACAAGCTTCTGGCGTTGGTGACACCGGGCCCGGGTCCGGTGGAGTTCGACTGGTTTGCCCAGTTCTCTACAAGCTTTGCTGCGAATCTGGCGACCAACACATGGCTCGGGTTCCCGTTCATGATGGTGGTGACGCTCGGTGCTCTTCAGGCGATTCCCAAGGAACTGGAAGAGGCGGCTGAGGTCGATGGTGCCGGCTACCTCACCCGTCTACGACACGTGGTCTGGCCACTGCTAAGGCCCGCCCTCCTTCCTGCGATTCTGCTTGGCAGCGTGTGGACCTTTAATATGTTCAACGTGGTGTACTTGGTCAGCGCTGGCGAGCCCGACGGGTCCACTGAGATTTTGATTAGTGAGGCCTATCGCTGGGCCTTCAGCCGGAACAATCAGTACGGCTATGCCGCGGCATACGCCGTCCTCATCTTTGGCGTACTGCTGGTTTACAGTCGGGCTGCAAACCGTCTTGTCGGCCGGAAGGTGCTGTAGTGCGCGCGCCGTCCTGGGTTCGAGTAATGCTCGTGCACTTGGTGTTGCTGGTGGTCACTGTTGCGGCGTTGTACCCAGTGCTGTGGGTACTGAAGATGGCGCTGACCCCTGGGCAGTCTTTCGCCGTAGACCCATGGCCCATTCCGCAGACCGTCACATTTGAGAATTTCGCTGATGTCATTGGCACTGAGACCTCGGATGGTGGCTGGTTGTTTGGTCGCCAGCTGTTCAACAGCCTCGTCATCAGTTTGAGTACAGCGGCTGTAGGCTTGGCCCTGTCAACGTCAGCTGCCTACGCGCTCTCGCGCTTCAAGTTCGTCGGAAAAGAAGCTGGAATGGGGGCCTTCCTCATCACCCAGATGTTCCCGGGTGTGGTGATGCTCATCCCGCTCTACCTGCTCCTCGACACGATGAACCTGCTCGACAACCTGCTTGGGCTAGTGTTTGTCTACGCAACTACGTCTGTCCCGTTCAGTGTGTGGACCCTCAAGGGCTACTTCGACACGTTGCCGCGTGAACTGGAAGAAGCGGCCATGATGGACGGTGCCTCCCGGTGGCAGACGTTCACTCAGATTGTATTGCCACTGACCACTCCGGCGCTGGCCGTCACCGGCCTGTTCTCGTTCATGACCGCGTGGAACGAGTTCATCTTGGCCACCACCTTAGTGAGCAAGCCAGAGCAGTTCACTCTGCCCATCGTGCTCCAGCGCTATGTCAACGACTACAACGCCGAGTGGGGGCACTTCGCCGCGGGCGCGATTCTCGTGAGTTTACCGGTGGTAGCTCTATTCTTCGCCCTTCAGCGCTACTTCGTTGAGGGACTGACCGCGGGCTCGGTCAAGGGCTAGTCGTCTGCGCCGTCTGGCGTCCAAGTGAACGCAGTCCTTGGGTAGGGAACTCGAGCCTCCACCGATGGGAGCGTCGACAACTGCCAGACGCCGTCGGTCCATGTTGTGCTGACCACAGGGGCATCGGTCTCGACGTCCATGGTTCCTGCAGGGCCGCTCAGTGCCGTACCGGCGGTGCTTGGGTGTGCTCCGTCCGCGGGTAGAGTCAATGTCCCAAGTCCGTCCATGACGATGCGCCAGCTGTCGTTGCGCGGACGCAGACGAAGCCATGTGAGGGCGGGGTCGGCTGGAGCGAGAGCGTCATGACTCACCTCGTCCAGGGGCTGACTTGCGAAACGCACCAACAGATCGTATCCATCACTGCGCACCTTGACCGTCCTAGCGGGACCAATAGCGTGGGGGACACCCAGCATCGGTCGCCCCACTGTCCGACCATCCACAACAGGGGATGCGCCAGCTTGGTGCGAACGGTCCGAAGGCCCCAAGAACACACGCACGCCGTGAGGGGTGTCGTTGAAGCGCAAGGCAATGACGTCGTCATCCTGCTGAACGACCTGCCACGGAGCCTGGACGTCGACGTCTGGTGTTGCCCGCCACGATGGGGGTTGAAGCGCTGGCTGGTGACAGCCGATCGGAGCGAGAAGTAGGATGGCAGCGAGTCGCACAGAGAGTCCTCACAATCGCCGTACCCGCCGGCGGTTCGACTGGCTACACTGCCGGACTGGAGCTCGAATGCATCGCTTGATTGTTCTGACGGCTGGATTCTTCGCGTTTACCGCGTGTGAGGGTTTTCCAGATCTGGAGTTGGTGGACGAGATTCCCATCGTTGGGCAAAACTCTTGCGCGCCACCGCGTGAGATCGACGTCGGGTGTGTTCTAGATGGTGACACTTTCGACATCACCGGTTGTGGAGATCCAAGCGAGCGCGTGCGATTACTGGGACTTGATGCCCCAGAGATCGCCTCAAGCGGTGGATCGGCGGACTGTTTCGGCGACGAAGCAGGGAATGAGCTGCGGCGTTTGATCGAAGGGCAGACGGTTACCCTCACCTTTGATGAGGAGTGCGAAGGCGTGTTCTTTCGCACGCTCGCATACGTCTACCTGTCTCCAGACGACGTCGATGTGAACGAAGACGAGGTGTCCGACGCCGAAGGTTCAGTCCTGCTCAATGAGCTATTGCTGGCGCGCGGATTCGCGCGACTCATTCCGGCAGAGCGCTTCGGAACCCTTCGCCTTCAAGCCCAGCTAGAGGCTGCTCAAGCGCTCGCGCAGGCCAACGGCCTCGGTCTATGGGGTGTGTGCGAGCCGACCCAATAAACCAGAGTGGTGTATGGTAAGCAAGCTCATGTGAGAGGAGACGACATGGCTGACGGAAGTGGGCTTCGCTCTGTAGCGGACGCCTTAGCTGGAGTCGCGCAGTGGCGGACTGATGAAGAAGCGCGCCACGGGACCGAACTGGCAGAGGTCGATCAAGAGGTCGCATCGCTGCAGACCGGGATCGAGAATCTCAAGCAACAGCTTGAAGCGCTGGGTCGGTTTCGTACTGAGCTTCTCGGTAAGGTGGACTCGATTGAGGAAGAGGTTGCGGGCCGCAACTACAACGCCGTATTCGATGTGTTGGGCGACCAGCTGGTAGGCCTCTCAAGCCGTGCAGGCGGTCTGCTCCAGAAGGAGCGGGTACGAGATGCGCAGCTTGCCGAGACCCTGGATGATCCAGTGGTTGCGAACCTGCTCGCCGAGTACCAGCAGTTTAAAGAAGTGGTCGAACCTACGCTTGCGAGTATTCCAGCGACCTACCGCACGGTCATGGAAGAAACGGGTCGCAAACAGCGACAGGACCTGGAATCTCGCTTGGCCCACGTCGGTACCGAACCCATCGAATATGAGGGTGAACCTCTGCCTTTGGACGTCCTGGTTGCAGTTGACGCTCCGGATGGACAATCTGAAGTACTAATGCTCGTGATGCCCGTCGCGGACGCCGTTCACGGAGATTGGAGGTCACGCGACGAGGACCTCCAGACTCGATTGGCAGCTTGCATTATGCAGGGCGCATTCGCCACGGCTGCTGAGATGGGCTTGGGCGGGAATCAAGCAGTCTTCGGCGGACACAGGGGCCAGCTCGCAGTCGAGCTCGAACTTGCTGGCGGCGACCCTGCGGCGATTGCCGAGAGCTTCCGCTCCAGTATCCAAGAGACATTGGCGGCTTCCCCAGAGCTCATTGCCGCGAAGGTTGCCGCAACTGTCCGCGTCATTGAGGTGGACCATCTACTTCCGCCAGAAGAACCGGAAAACGGTGAGGCTCAAGCATGATTGATGAATTTCGCTCTGCAAAGCTTGTAGACGCCGCAAAGCGTCTTGGTGTTGGCCCGTTCGAACTTGTTCGCTTGTCCGTGGTTCTCGGTGAGTCGTCGTCTGACCTACGATTCACGTCAGCCAGCTTGGTGAAGATTGAAGAGAAGGCTGGCATCCGCAGCTTTTGGTCGGACCGAGCGCTGCCGTCGTCGGGTAATCCTATCGAAGCCGCTGTCCGCGGTGCTTGCGGGTTGTTGTTGGACCTCGGATTTGTTGGAAATACCGGCACGCGGCTCGACAACTTGAGCCGTGGCTTGACAGAGGTTCAGGCAGAGGCCATCGACGAAGCGACCGCACTCCTCGCCGAGGAAGGGGCTGTTTTGTTGATGACGGCGACCGCCGGCTTGCAGGTCTCGGTGGCACCTGGGTTCGAAGGCAAGGTCCGCGCAATCGCTGACGGCTCGGACACGCCGGATACCATCGCCTCGTTGTGGACGGAGTGAGCGCATGGCTCGACGTCGCCGTAGTCTGATTGGGGGCGCCCGTAAGGCGACCCAGAGAGTCAGTACGGATGCTCCAGCACCCGAGCGTTCTGCCGTTCCTGCACCGGCGGAGGCGTTGAAGGGGGAGCTTCCAACCGAAAGCGCTGACTCATCTGATAAGCCCCCCGAGGTCCAACGCGCCGGAATGACAATGGTTCCGGACGCTGACGAGATTGATGATCTGCTGGCGGACGATGAGCCGTACGACCCGTACGCAGACAGCACCTTTGACGTCTTGGGTACGTCCGATGACACGCCGCCGCCGGTTTCACCCGTTGTGTCTCCGGACAACTTGTACGACGAGCCGGAGCCGGAGCCCGCGGGTCCAGAAGACCAGCCGTCCTTTGAAGAGGCGCCGACCCAGCAAAATGCCAGTGATTGGGCGTCAGACATTGGCATTGAAGACGCGCAGTATGTGGAGACCGGCAAGTTTGCCGAGGACACCACGGACCATGGCTGGCAAGAGTCCGTCTACGGCGGTCCTGCGACCATGAACAGTGAGATGGGCCAAGACGACGTGGGTCCAAAAGATGGTTCTGACCCTCTCGGCGCTGGCTTCATCGACCTGTCTGATGGTGCTCGTCCGCCAACGGAAGAAATGCCGAATGCGGTCATGGAAGACCTCTCGCAGGTCTACAGCGCCCCCATGTCGGTCCCGGAGCCGCCACCGGTGCCGGGTATTGTTGACCGCTACACCGCACCTCCGATGAGCCGCCGTGGGTCTGCTCCGCCGACTGGCGTTGATGCTCGACGGCCGGCATTCACGCCGAATCCGGCTCCGCGCCAAGCGCCGGTTCGTCCGATTGCGCCCACACCCGCCCCGGCTATCCGTCGTCGGGTGCCAGAAAGCGATGACGATGGCGGCACTCCACTGATGTCCCTCATTCTTGCATTCTTGCTGGGTGGGGCCGGGTTCGTGCTGTTGTTGGCTCTGGTCTGGACCTTGATGAACATGATCAATTTGGGTACCGTAAAGTCTGTGGTTCAGCCGGTTCCCGCGACAGCACAGCCTGCCGTTCAAGGTCTAGATGTGGTTCCACAAGCCCAAGATGAAGAAATTGATGTGGTTCCCATGCGTGACGGAATTGGCGGCGAAGAAGTGCCCGTTGAGGTTGTCCCGGTCCCCGCAGTGGTTCCCGCAGCGGTCCCCGCAGTGGTTGCTGCGCCGGCCCCTGCACCGGCCCCTGCACCAACCCCTGCGGCGTCTCCGCGTCCGCGTCCCGCTCCGGTGGAACCCGCGGCTGACCTCCGCCCTGTCGCTACGACTGGCACCTTGTCTATCGAAAGTAATCGTCGGGTGATTGTGAGCATTGACGGCAATCCATCTGACTTTACGCCCCTAGAACTTACGGTCCCTCCTGGAACGTATGTGATTGGTGCGGAACTTCCGAGCCGCGCAGGGTCCCAGCAGACCAAGACTGTCGATATCGAAGCTGGCGAGCGTAAGCCTCTGTTCTTCCGCTTCTAATCGATTACTGGCGTGGTTGGCGTGGCCCAAAGACGGCCGTTCCCACTCGGACCCAGTTGGCACCCAACGAGATGGCGACCTCGAAGTCGCCGCTCATTCCCATCGACAGTTCGGTGAGCGGAAGCCCAGCGGCGCGCCCTTGCTGGGCCAAGCTGGCTAGCTCAGTAAAGAACGGTGTCGGGTCCTTTCCGTTCGGCGGTAGGGTCATCAGCCCGCGTAGCTGGACGCCTTCGGTCTGGTTCATCTGTGCACAAACCCCGAGTACGTCGGCGGCTGGAACTCCGGTCTTGGAGTCTTCATCGCCTAGGTTGACGGCGAGGAGAACCTGAATGGGGGAGTGTTTCTTGGCGAGTGCACGGGCATGACGAGCGCTGTGTACAGCATGCACGCGCTCGCTTACTGGTGCGATTAGTCCGGCTTTGTTGGTCTGAATCGTTCCGATGAAGTGCCAGTGTAGCTCGGTCAGGTCAGCCAGTTCAGCCGCCTTTTGGGCCAGCTCTTGAGCGTAGCTCTCACCGAAGTGACGTTGCCCAGCAGCGTAAGCTTCGCGAATCGCACTCGCGGGCTGAGTCTTGCTCACGGCGATGAGGTGGACGTCCTGTGGTGAACGTCCGGCATCCGCTGTGGCTTGTGCTACCCGTTCGCGGACGACGGCTAGGCGGTCGGTAATGGTCATGTCACCCAACGTATTGCTCCCAGCTCCAACAAGGGCTTAACCACGGCCTCGGCCGGCAGTCCCATGACGTTTGTCCACGAGCCTCCGACATGGGCGATGAGCATGCCGCCACGACCTTGAATTCCGTATGCGCCAGCTTTGTCGTCTGCTTCGCCGGTAGCGACATACGCTTCGATTTCACGATCATCAAGGGATCGAAAGACGACCTTGGTGGTGATGCCGAAGCTGCGAATGTCGCTGCCCCGTCGGATACATACGCCGGTGGTGACCGCATGGGTGCGTCCGGACAGCTGGCGAAGATGAGAGGCGGCATCGGCGTTGTCTGTGGGCTTGTGAAGGATAGCGCCATCGAAGTGCACCACGGTGTCAGCCGCGAGCACAACGGCGTGCTCTGGGCCCGTTGCAGCTTTGTCTCTGGCCGTACGGATGGCGTAGGTGACCGGGTCCTCGTGGGGCAGGGGCGTCTCGTCTACGTCAGCTGGATGCACAGACACTGTGAAGCCCAGGTTGGTGAGGATTTCCCGCCTGCGGGGACTGGCACTCGCGAGGTAGATCATCACTTTTGACGCCGTTCATGGTCTTCGGCCCGCGCTTGAATGCGCCGTTCTCGCCGCACGCAGGCGTCTTGGTATCGGCGCTTTTCGGTATCGGTCACCGGCTCCAGTGTGGGCACTTGGGTCGGACGGCCGTCATCTCCGAGTGCCACGAACGTGAGGTACGCGGTGGACGTATGCACGCGCTCGCCAGTAAGCGGGTTCTCGCTTTCGACGCGAACCCCAACTTCCATAGAGGTGCGTCCGGCAAAGTTGACTTGCCCCTGAAGGACCATCACCTCGCCATCTTTGGCTGCGACCTTGAAGGAGAGGTTGTCCATGGCTGCGGTCACAACAACTTTTCGGGTGAAGCGCTGTGCGCTGACTGCGGCGCACACGTCAATCCAAGCCATGACCTGACCGCCAAACACCCCGCCGACGTTGTTGGTGTGCTGCGGTAGCACCAACCACGTCATCTCGGTACGGGTTTCGGACGGGTGGACAATGCGCTCGCTCACGACTGCATCCGTGCGACTGCCCCGGCAACGCGCTCCTCAAGCACCAGCAGGCTGGCGACACTCGGTGCCGTGCCCTCTTGCATCAGGGCGTCGACTTGGGCACGAACCGGCGCCAAGATGCCTTTCTCGAGCTTCGGCACCAAGCTATCGGCACGGCCGCGTGGCTTAGCCACAGGGACCAGTGCTAGCAGTTCGCGCAGCAAGCGGTTGAAGCGGTTGTACAAGATGTGCAAGGCCACTGGGTCCCACTCGCCCGTCGCCGGTCGGGCCGACAGGTGGTCGAGGACCTCTTGCAGTCGTGTGGCACGCCCAACAGCAATTTGGGTGACAGCGACAGCATCCTGCGAGTGTCCAGAGCGCTTGGACTCGGCCCACACCATGAGCGCGGCGTTCAGGTGATTGGCCTTGAGCACGCCTTTGGCGACTTTTTTAGAGATGGCTGCGTCGCGCAAGTTGGCGATGGCATCGGCTTGGCGCTTGACCACTTCCTTGCCCTGGCGAGACCACATCGTGTTGACCGCGGCCTGCATCTCGACAATCTCCTCGGCGGTCGGGATGCGTTCGCGCGACCCTTGCCAGTAGGTGGCGATGTGGCGAATACCAGCGTCGATCTGTACCCAGGCTTGGTTGAGTGTGGATAGCTGTACGGAGGCGCGCAGCTCTTCGAGAGTCGAGCGGACTTCGTCAGTGCGGGCGAGCTGTTGCGCGGCCCTGTAGGCGTGGGCAGCAACAGGAACGGAGCGGCCCGTCTTCTCGGAGGTGACCGGGAAGAAGCTCGCGCCAGCATCGGCGATAATTTGATTGGTCGCTTCGGTCATCGCGATTTCATCTGCCAGCATGTGCGAGCGAATGTCGTCTGCGTAGCGCTCCTGAATCACCTTTGGAAAATACGACATCAGCAGAGCGTCGTAGCCCGGAAGCTCACGTGGATTCCCGTTCATCAGCTGTTGGAACACGTACATCTTGACCCACGAGGACAGAATGGCCAGCTCCGGGCGCGTAAGGCCCACCCCTTCCTCGGCGCGGTGGGCGAGCTCTGCGTCGGTCGGGAAGTTCAGGCGTTTGCGGCTGACGTTGTGCACGAGGCTCACGAAAGCGATGGCACGGCCAAAGTCGAAGATATTCTCTTGACTCCGGATGGCGTCGCGCGACAGCTGGCGGCCTTGAAGGTCGTTGTTGTTGAGAACGAGGGTGGCGACCTCGCTAGTCATGCTCTCCAGCAGCTCATTGCGTGCGGTATCGTCCAATTCTCCACGTTTGACGACTTGGTTGAGTAGAATCTTGAGGTTGACCTCATGGTCACTCATGTCCACGCCGGCAGAGTTGTCGACGAAGTCCGTGTTGAGGCGGACGCCGTGCTGAGCGGCTTCGATACGGGCACGTTGGGTCATGCCCAAGTTGCCGCCTTCGCCAATGATGTCGCAGCGCAGTTGGTCCGCGTTGACCCGTAAGGAGTCGTTGGAGCGGTCGTCGGCGTCGGCATCTGTCTCGAAGCTCGCCTTGACGTACGTGCCGATTCCACCGTTCCAGAACAGGTGGGTCTTCATGAGCAGGATGTGACGAATGACCACTTCCGGTGCGGCTTCATCAGCGTCAATACCCAGCATTTCCTTGGCTTGTGGTGACAACGGAATGGACTTGGACGCCCGGTTGTATACGCCGCCACCGTCGCTGATGAGCTTCGTATTGTAGTTCTCCCAGCCCCCACCACGACCCGCTTTGAACAGGCGCTTGCGCTCCTTGGCAGAGGCCGGAACGTAGGGATTGGGGTCCAAGAATACGTGGATGTGGTTGAAGGCCGCGCGCAGACGCACGGTGTCCGTCTCAATGAGGCCGTTGCCGAAGACGTCTCCGCCCATGTCGCCGATGCCGACACAATCGAACTCGTCCTTGTAAGGATTGATGCCCATCTCGGCGAAGTGCCGCCGGACCAAGACCCAGGCACCGCGTGCGGTGATGCCGACTTTCTTGTGGTCGTAGCCATTGGACCCGCCACTCGCGAACGCGTCATCTAGCCAGAATCCATACTCGCGAGCCAGACCGTTTGCAGTGTCCGACAGGTGGGCGGTGCCCTTGTCGGCGGCAACAACCAAGTAGGCGTCGTCGTCGTCATGGCGGACTACGCGGGGGGGGGGGATGATGTTGCCATTGACGGCGTTGTCGGTCACATCGAGCAAGCCGCGGATGAAGATCTTGTACAGCTCGTCGGCTTGTTCGCGTCGTATACTGGGATCAG
>JBLHSN010000177.1:0-11854 GCA_047626195.1 Myxococcota bacterium | reverse complement strand
GCTCAAGTCCCTGGCAGTCAGACTCTACTTGTGGGGTAGGGCAGCTCCGTTGGGACGGTTAGGGACCCGTTGGCGATCGGTGTCTGCGCGAATTCCGAGAGCGCGGTGTCGCTGCGATGGGCATGGAAGTCGGCTCTTCGTGACCGGCCTCTACACACTCAAACCACAGGGTTCATCGGTCGGGTGTGGGCTTCGCTGCTTGAGGTACCGCTATGTCGGTCGGCCGCGCTTCGACCTCTGCGAAGTCGAATCCTCCGAGCTGTGGCGCGCAGTTTTCGCTTGCTAGCGTTGCGTTGGGCAACGTCTTGCTCGGCTCCGCCTTCTGGACGGCGGGGACGGGGCGGTGTTCCTTTCCGCTCATGGAGTTCCTCCATCGCTGAGCCCGATGTACACGCGCCAAACCTTGGGTCGGTAGACAGAGATTGAGACCAATGAACGGCGGCCATTGGGTAGCTGGTACGTCAGTCCCAGATCACCGTTGCCCGACTCGTTTCTAGACTCCTCGACCCATCCGGCCGTCGCGAGTGCGTCCGGCCAGCGTTCCTTCAACTGGTCCATCGACGCGTCATCATCGGTGTAGCTCACGGTCATCGAGTTTTCGCCCGACTGCTCGATTTGCCCACCGTAGTACGGCAGGTCCATCCCCTGGAACACCACCGGCACCCTATACATGTCGTCATACACAAACTCCCTCGGCTTCGGCGGTGTCACATCGCCTCCAGAGCATGCGAGGCCACTGGCGAGCAGGGAAGCAGCGAGGACGAGGGGAAGAAGACGAGACATTGAGAATCCTTGAACGGTACGGTGCCTTCTAGACGACTGGTGCAGGGCATTTCCCTTTCCACTCATGGCGTTCCTCCTTCGCTAAGCCCGATGTATACGTGCCACACTCCTGTCCCAGCGACGGTGATGGACACCAAGGACCGTCGTCCGCTCGGAAGTCGATAGGTAAGGTCTAAATCACCGTTCCCTGACTCCCCTCGCGTCTCTTCGACCCAACCAACGGCTTGGAGGGCGCTTGGCCAGCGTTCCTTGAGTTGGTCCATTGACGCTTCGCTGTGGCCGTAGCTCACGGTCATCGAGTTTTCGCCCGACTGCTCGATCTGCCCACCATAAAACGGCAGGTCCATCCCCTGGAACACCACCGGTACCGAGTGCATGTGGTCGTACACAAACTCCCTCGGCTTCGGCGGCGTCACATCACCTCCGGAACAAGCGAGCCCACTAGCGAGCAGAGAAGCAGCGAGAACGAGGGGAAGAAGACGAGACATTGGAAATCCTAAAACGGTGCGGCGCATCAAGAACTGTCGACCTGAGTGACTGGCACACCGAAAGTATCAAGATTTCGGTCCAACCTGTCGTCAAGCCGCGGTGTCTAGATGATGACACATCTTCAGTAGCCCCAGTCTTCCTGGGCGAGCGGCGTGCTGTTTAACAACAGCCGCCGCTCGGGCCAGCTCGGCATGACTCGGTCCATCACCGCTCGAAACCGCTCGTTATGCGTGGGCTCAATGAGATGGGCCAGCTCATGTACAACCACGTATTCCAGGCACTCAGGAGACTTCTTTCCCAGCTCTGAGTTCAGCCGAATCGTGCCGCGCCTAGGATTGCAGCTGCCCCACTTGGTCTTCATGCGCTGAACATACAGGGGTGGACCTCCACATTGATGTCGAACCCGACGCTTTGGCACGCCCAGTTCCGCCACCGCCTTCCTAGTAGTAACCAGTTACAACGTCGTCAGTCGGTGACGCCCCTGGACGTACCCTAGCTCCGGTTTCTTCCATCAATGACGTCGGCCACCCCTGTACAGCCCTTGCGGCTCCACCTTCATCTTGCGTGACCAGGTGTCCAACATCGGCCGCGCAGCCTTGCGGACTTCCGCGCGGTACCACGCGCTCAGCAGCTCTTGACAGGCAGCCTTGTCCGCACCGGGACGCACGCGTAGCCACAGCTTCTTTGGACGCAGGGTCACGGTAGGCGGCATGTCTTCTTCGACTATCTCCAGCAGGTAGCGAGCTCCCCACACGCAGTGGCTCTCTCGGGTCAGGTACTCGCGCGGTGGAATGCGTTCCTGCTCGGTCATCTGTCGCTGTTGCCTGCGAATCCAGCCGAGCTTGGAGATGACGAATAGCCGCGCCGCCTTGAACGTCCGCCCATCCAGCCTCTGCACCCGCCGGGCCATGCGCTGTCGGACGGCCGAGCGCCCCGCTACCGACGCGGACTGCAACACCGGACGAGCGCCGTCAGGGTCGTCGGCTCGCGCGTCGGAACCGGGGGCGTGCCGTCGGCTTGCGCGACGTACAGTCCGTCGAGCGCGCAGTGCAGCACGCCGCGGGCGAGCTCGGGCCGTTGCGCGAGCAACAGGCGGCGGGGCCAGGGGACGGTGAGCACGAGCTGACGCACCGCGACGCGCGGGAACAGCTCGTCGTCGGTCCAGCGCAGCGCGCGCTCGGCCATCCGACGGCCTCCGCACGACGGGCAGAACGCGCGGGTTTGGTATGAGAAGGGTAGGAGCCGATGGTGGTCGGCTGGCGCGTCAGATACTATTTAGTGCGGTTTGGTATTAATTATCCCATTCTGCTGATAGAATTCCCTCCTTGCTGAGGGAGCAGCCGTGACCATGAAGTTCCATGTCGCCGGTCTGGGGTTTGCGGTCCCTAAGACGGTGCAGACCGCGGAGCAGCTGGCGCCGCTGATCGGATGGACGGCTGAGGAGCTTGTCCGCCGAACCGGCGTGGCTCGTCGGCGCATCACGGACGAGCCCATTGAGATGCTCGGAGCCCGTGCTGCTCGCGAAGCCCTCGGGCAGGTCCCGCCCGATCTCATCATCAACGCATCGGCGACTCCCCGTCAGGCCCTCCCCGACAATTCCGTGTTCATCCAGGAAGCACTTGGGTACAGCGGAATCCCAAGCTTTTCAGTACACGCGACCTGCCTGAGTTTTATGGTCGCGACGCGCACAGCACTCGCCCTTCTACAGTGCGGCGCCCACCAGCGAATCCTGGTCGTCTCTGCCGAAGGCGGGACTGTCTCACGCAACTTCGCCCACCCGGAGAGCGCATCGCTCATAGGGGACGGTGCCGCGGCGGCGGTGTTCGAGGTCGGCGACCCTACGGCCCACCGGTCGGAGCTGCTGGGCTTCAGCATGAAGACCTGGCCAGAAGGGGCTGCGTTGACCGAGGTTCGTGGATTCGGTGTGCGCCACCATCCCAACGATGCCAACACGACCCATGAGGACAACCTGTTTAGTATGGACGGTCCTCGCATTTTCCGTCTGGCCCACAAGCGCGCGTTCGTGTTGATTCGACGGCTGTTGGAAGAAGCCGGGGTCACTCCCGATGAAGTGGACGTCGTCGTGCCCCACCAGGCCTCCAACCCTGCCCTCAAAGCACTCACCGCCTTCGGATTTGGTCCCGATCGCGTGATCAACATCGTGGGCGAGTACGGCAACTGCATAGCAGCATCCACCCCAATGGCGCTGTACGAAGCCCAGCGCACAGGCCGGTTGCGACCAGGTGCCCGGGTGCTGATGCTGGGCACAGGTGCTGGCCTGAGCGTCGCCGCGGCGCTCTTTTGTTGGTAGAATCGGCCAGATCGTAGGAAGGAGGCACAGACCATGTTGAAGCGGATGTGGCTCGCATACCGGGTTGTCGCACGTACGTTTGGAGCCCGCGTGGCCCCAATCGGGAGCGCTGTGGCGTTCGTCACCCTGAGACTCGCCGTGACCGTTGGCCTGGTGGTCGACCCGCTGCTGTTCCCAGCCCTCCGCCACACACGGGTGCAGCGTCCGGTGTTCATTGTCGGGAATCCCCGCAGCGGCACGACGTTCCTCCATCGGTTCATGCACTCCCGCGACATGGGGGCCGGCGTTCCGCTCTGGGGAATGTTGTTTCCGTCCCTGGCCCTACGGGCAGTGGTCAGGCCGTTCCTCCCGATTCTGGAGCGCATGAGCCCGGCCCGATACCACCAAACATCAGCGCATCACACCAGCCTCGAGTCGGTTGAGACCGACGATGTGGCGCTGCTCTTTCGATACTTTGATGGCTTCTTCCTCTACGGCTTCTTGCTGGCTTGGGATGTCGAGGAGCGCAAACAGCTCGTCGACCCCAGGATCCGCGACTACTCGGCGCGCGATTTTGCTTGGCTACGGAAGATCTGGCGTCGCAACCTGGTGTTCACTGGCCACGACCGGGTCATCGCAAAGTTGTTCAGTGCGGGCCCCCGCTTGGGCGAGCTGTTGCAGCACTTCCCAGATGGGCAGGTCCTCTACATGGTGCGGGACCCGGTCCAGACAATCCCGTCGACACTGAGTCTGGTGTCCGGGGTGCTCGACGCGCGCTTTGGATTCTGGTCTCTCGCTGCGCCCGTGCGGCAGCGGTGGGTGGACCGCCTCTATGAGGGTCTGGTGGAGCTAATGCGTCGATTCCATGACGGGTGGACGGATGGCACCATCCCCCAAGAACGGGTCATGATCGTGCCCTTTCAGAGGCTCATGCAGGACTTCGAGGGACTCATGGAGGAGATGGCCGAATTCCTCGACCTCGACCTCGACGACGCTCTGCGGGCCGAGGTTGCAGCCGTGGGGGCGCAGCAGCGAGCCTACAAGAGCGAGCACGGCTACGACCTCGCGAGGTTCGGTCTGGACGAGGACCGAATCCGGCACGACTGTGCGTTCATGTACGAAGCCTTTCTAGGCAATCCGTGAAGTAAGGCGCTCCAAGGCGGCCTGTTGCTACCTCCATCAAGACCCGCTCACCCGTGCCGTCGCACCTGTTTCTCCAGCTCCTTGACCGTGCCCTTCTGGGACGCGATGAGCACATTGTGAAACTCACGTCGGTTGCGGACGAGGTACAGCACCGACGGGTTCGTGGCCAGGAAGAACAGCAGCCACTGGGTGAAGTTCCGCCTAGGCGCCATCGGGCTCATCCATCGAAAGCCGCACCCGATCGACGCGGTCAGATTGGTCACCTGATGCCAGTTCGACGCCGGGTTGTACAGCACGTCGCCGGGGTGCAACTCGAAGTCGTACCAGTCGAGGTAGGGCGCGGCCGGAAAGCGCTTGGCGTCTGGTGCTTCGGCGTCGAAGTCACTCCAGTAGTACATCGACCTGGAGGTCACTGGGCGTAGGGCCGGGTCCGAGCTGGCGTCGTAGACCGTCCAGCGCTTGATGCCGTGAACCTGAACGAACAGATTTTCGGTGGGCACCGCATGCAGAGACGTGCGTGTGCCTATCGCACCGATGAAGACACCAATCGACGCCCCGAGGCGAATCTTGGAGCGGTACCGGAACAAGGTGTCGAGGTCGAAGTCCTGAAGCAGCTCGGGCAGCTGGTGCAGCAGGTTGCCGAAGCGCAGGTACTTGCTGGTGTCGGCGTCTTCCACCATCGCCATGTACCGGCGCAGAAGTATCTCTTCGACGTTGTGCGTTCCGCCCGTCGTGTCGCCGTCGGTGACCGACAAGGTAAGGTCGCCGTGGCGTTCGGCGAGCCAAGCCGGCGACCACTCCCGCACGGCCGCCCAGTCCTTGGCAACTCCACGCATCACGACGGGCGTGCCAGTGCGGTAGTAGCGGGCGTGGAACTCCGCTGGCGACAGGTCGGTCTCCTCGGCGATCTGCAGTCGCTTGCCCGGTCCGCGAGTTTGCATGCGCTGCGCGATCTGCTGTGCGAGAGCCTCGCCATCGCCGGGCAACCCGGTGAGGTGGTGCAGGATGCGGCGCGCGGCGAAGCGGGAACGCTGGACAGTAGAAATCGTCATAGTAGGTTCCTAACCGATTGTGTAGAAACGGACGAGGGTGTCGCCCGAGGGACTGACGGGTGCGTGTCGACTTCCGTCTCACCATTGCCAATTCGATGCCCTCCAGGGTGTAGTGCGAGGCCAAACGTGGAGGTGTAGATGCGGACGTTGTGGACCCTGTGAGGATAGGAAACATCCGGCACCCCCGAAGTCTACCTGTCAGCCCAGCGCAGCGCCAATCGCCACGGCCTGGCGCCCGCATCGCTCTCGACTGAGTCCGTCGCGCCCCGCATATACCGGGCGAAAACGACGGTTTACGGTGGGCCTCGTGCTCAAAGACACACCTCTCCGAGTCCACAGCACTCCCCCGCAGCACGTCAGACTCAGGCCACATCCATCTCGCTGGCCGGCGGGCCTCGTGCTGGCCGCTTTGGAGGCCGTGGCCGCACCGCACGATGCCACCGATGCCGCGCCGCCAGCACGCCGCCGTAGAGCACTGGGTTCGCCCGCGACGGCGGCACGAGGGCGACCCGCCGCTCAGCGAGTCCTCGGCGGACAGCTCAAGCGCCGTCGTCCCGTCCGACCACGCCCGCTTGAGGTGCAGGCGCACCCGGTCACCCGGCAGGACCTCGACCCGCCCCTGCGCGAGTAGTGGCCTGGCGATGTGGCCTGCGAGCCGCTTCAGCCCCTTCCGGTCGCGGGCCCCCAGCACGACGCCCGCATGCAGGCTGTAGCCGTCGCACGACGCGCACAGCGGCGGGAGCTTGAACGTGCACCCACCCAGCCTCTGCACCCGCCGGGCCCTGCGCTGTCGGACGGCCGAGCGCCCAGCCACCGACGCGGACTGCAACACCGGACGAGCGTCGTCAGGGTCGTCGGCGCGCGCGTCGGAATCGGGGCGTGCCGTCGGCTTGTGCGACGTACAGTCCGTCGAGCAGCAGGACGTGGAAGTGCAGGTTTAGAGTTAGAGCGGCTCCAAAGCGCTGCATTACGGTCACGGTTCAGGACTCGCCGCCAGCACCGCGATGCACGCCCTCCCGTCGCAGCCAGCGCGTGACCTCGGTGAGCGCGCACCGCAGCACGCCGCGGGTGAGCTCGGGCAACAGGCGGCGCGCCGGTCACTGGGAGTATATGGGCGTCTGGTAAGCGGGAACCTCTCAGTTCCAAGTCAAGGATATTGAAGGTACGAACTGGCTGTTCGTTACTACCTTCATCCAGATGTCTGTGTCGTTGTACGCCCGTTGGTCACGCTGGCTGGATCTGCCGCGCCTCTGTCTAAAATAGACCCGGCAACTTCGCCATTGCTGCCATGATATTCCCCAGAGTCGTGCTTTTCCGATAAGCTTCTCCCCAACTAGCTATTTGGGGAGAACATATGGTCCGGTGCAGTTTTTTGGTGTGGATGGCCGCGGGTTCTGTGGCGTTTGCGTCTGATGGGAACGCGGATGGCTGCCAAGACGAGTACGCCGCGAACGGCGCGTGCGTCGACGTCGACGCGACGGTCGATGGTACGAGCACGGTGGGCATAAACGCCACAGTGTTGGAGCTCGCCTCTGTTGGGCCTGAAGTCGCCCTAGGCACCGGTGTTGTTGTGGCGGCGCGCGCCTCCCTCGCCGGACGCGTTGCCCACTTGAGCAACCCCCTCCCCATTGGAGCCAACACCGTCATTGGTCGCGGTGCACAGCTGGGTGCAGACCATGTGCTCGGGGATGACGTGACCGTCGGCCGGTCCGTTGTCGCAGGTGCCCGCCTGACCGTCGCTACCGGCGGAAGCCTTGGGTATGCAGTGCAAGTCGGAGACGACGTCACCATTGGCGCCAATGCCGTGGCTGGCAACTTGGCCACGATCGGCGATTTCGCAACCCTTGGAGACAACGCAGTCGTCTCTCGCAGTGTGACTGTTTTGGATGGCGTCAACTCCGGCAATGGCGCTTCGGTCAATGGCATTGTTGGACCCGATGTGCTCATTGCAGCCGGCTCGCGTATTGAGCAGGGTGCACGTGTCCGTAAGCAGGCAGATATTGGTGCGGGTGCGGCGATTGAGTCGAGTGGCCGCGTAGGCCGCGGGGCTGTCATTGAAGCTGGAGCCACAGTCTTCGGGCGCGTGGCTGCCGCCGGTACGGTTGGTGCCGGAGCAACGGTTGACGCGGGGGCGACAGTCTCCCGCGGCGGCGAAGTGTGCTCGGGGAACACGCTTCCCACCGGTTCACAGGTGTTGAACAATGGAACGTGGCCCGTCGAAGGTTGTGCAGTGGTCGACTCCTGCCAGAGCATCAAGACCAGCGCGCCCAGCTCTGCTGACGGTATCTACAGCATCGACCCGGATGGTCCCGGTGGTGACCCTGCCTTTGATGCCTACTGCGACATGACCACAGATGGCGGCGGCTGGACGTTGCTTGGCACCATTGCTGGTGGTGACGCAGACAACTGGAACACCCAGTATGGGTACTGGTCGGACACCAATGCGCTGGGCACAGTCAGCAACCCCTTCGAAACGGACTTCAAGTCCCCGGCGTGGTGGAGCCTGGATGTGACGAATTCTGAGGTGCTCTTTGAGCGCTGGCACTCGGGCTCGGTCAAGGCCCAGATGGCTCTGGCCAATAGCTGTGTGCACGGCCAGACCCACTTTGTCGACCTGTTCACCAGCAACGACAATGGTTTAAAATGTGGTATTGGAAGCGTCCGAACGGTGACCGCTGCGCCTGACTCTTTGGGGGTGAATACGAACTATCGCGAGGGCGTAAGTTCATCCGGCCTTGGCGGAAGTGGGACCAACGGCTTCTGCTGGAACGGTGGCGACAACTACTCGAACACGTTCCGCGGTCACGCCGGTTGGAACCAGGATGCGTACCCCGCTTGCGTTGATTATGGGCATTTGGGCTATATCGGTGTGTGGCAAACGGGCAGCACCCAGTTCCAGGTCAAGGATATTACGGGTACGAACTGGATGTCTGGCGTCACGGCGTCTCAGGTCTCGGTGTCTCTGTACGCTCGATAGCTAGCCGGGTCCTACGGACCTGCTACCGGCGCCGCAGCAGACCCATCATGGGTGCGAGTAGCACGAGCCACCAGCCCATGGGGCTCGATGTGCTTGTGCATCCGCAGCCGCCTTGCGCGATGACCGGTGTCTCCACGCAGTCGCTGGGGGCGCCCGAGCACTCGAAGTCGTCTTCAATGGCACAGTCGAGGTCGCAGCCGTCACCGGCAACGGTGTTTCCGTCGTCGCAGGCCTCGTCGAGGTCCACTACGCCGTCTCCGCAAGCGGGCAGTGCAAAGCAGTCCGATGGCGCGTCTTCGCAGTCAAATCCGGGCTCGACTGAACAGGAATGATCGCAACCGTCACCTGCCATGGTGTTGCCGTCGTCGCAGGTCTCGCCGTCTTCAATCAGACCGTTGCCGCATACGGGGAGCGGGGCGCAGTCGGAGGGTTGGCTCTCGCACTCCCAGCCGTCTTCGACCGAACACGCGGCGTCGCAGCCGTCGCCTTCGGTGAGGTTGCCGTCGTCGCAGAGCTCGCCTGTTCTGATACGGGTGTTTGTAGAGGTGTCTTGGAAGTCTGGAACGCCGTCATTATCGGCATCTGGCTCGGTTAGGCCCACGCCACCGTCTGACGGGTCACCGTCGTCTGCCAAGCGGTCGAGGTCGGTGTCCATGAGGTCGTCAACCAAGCCGTTGTTGTCGGTGTCGATGCCGCCGCTCTCGATGATGTCCAGGTCACCGTCACCGTCGCCGTCTGCGTCGAGGTCTAGGAGGTCGGGGGCGTCATCGGAGTCGGTGAAGAGGACGTCCGAGGCAGTTCGCACGTTGGGGGCGTTGTCGTCCAAGTCATAGGTAGCGGCGACACCATCGCGGTCGCTGTCTGTGGGGTCGTCGAGAATGCCGTCTCGGTTGAGGTCTAGCTCTGCGCGTCCGTTCTCAGAGATGTCGGGTACACCGTCGTCGTCGGAGTCGAGGTCTTGGACGTTGGGGATGCCGTCGCCGTCATGGTCGATGCTTGGGGCGAGAGAGTCGCAGATGCCGTCATTGCCGGTGTCTTCACAGTCCACGGAGTCGGGGTCTAGGTAGTCGGGCACGCCGTCGCGGTCGGTGTCGCCGGACAGGTCTAGGCCGCCGGACTCGTCGACGTCGGAGATGCCGTCGTTGTCCGAGTCAATGTCGGCAAAGTCGGGAATGCCGTCATTGTCGACGTCGAAGACCACGCGGCCAATGCCGACGGGATTAGGCACGCCGGCGGCGGTGAAGATGACGGTGAGCTCGCCGAAGGTGTTGAACAAGGTGGTGGTGTCGACGGAGCCGTTCGCGGTGACTGTGCCCGAACCAACCACGTTACCGGCGACGTCGAGTGCGGTCCACTCGCAGGCGGTGTTCGAGGTCAGGTCGAGAACGGTTTCACTGACCGCAGAGACCGCACAGCCTGGGTGTATGGACCCGGTGGCGCTTATAGGTCCCGGCTGCAGGGAGAAAGGTGTGGCGCCGTCAAAGCGCACTCGGCCTTCACCGCCGCGTCCGCCGGCGTCGGCGAACATGGCGTTGATGCCTTGCTCACCGCCGTGGACCTCGACATCCCCGCTGAACACAAGGTGGGTCGAAGCTAGGAAGACAGCACCGCCTGAGCCGCCTCCGCCGTCCGAAGAAGCGGAGCCTGTTGCGCCCGCTTAGCCGCCATCTCCGCCGTTCGCGAGGACGAGTCCGTTGCCCGAGAGCGTGCCGTAGCTCACCAGTAGCAATGCACCGCCTCCGCCTCCGCCTCCGCCACCGCCCAGGTCTCCCGAGCGCAATGGACCGCTCGTGATGAGACCGTCACCGTCACCGTCACCGTCACCGTCACCGTCACCGTCACCGTCACCGTCACCGTCACCGTCACCGTCACCGTCACCGGAGCCACCGAGCAGGGGAAGCAGCACGTTGAGGCCGTTCACGAACCCGCCGCGTCCGCCATTGGTCTGACCGCCTCCACCAGGGTCTCCTACAGTCGCGAAGCCACCGCCACCGCCGCCGGAGACGTCAACAACGCCGTCAACTATGGTGTCTCCACGGACCACGACAAGAACGGGCATGTAGGCTTCGTTGCCGCCGGTGCTGCCGACGGGGTTGGTGGCGTCGAAGGACAGGGTGACCCCAGACGGAATCGTCAGATCGCTGTAGACCACCGTTCCACCGTCAGTGCGCAGGCTGCTGGCTACGACGATTTCGAAGTTTTCAACTCCGTCGTTGTCTCCCACGCCGTCGTCCCGTCCGACCACGCCCGCTTGAGGTGCAGGCGCACCCGGTCACCCGGCAGGACCTCGACCCGCCCCTGCGCGAGTAGTGGCCTGGCGATGTGGCCTGCGAGCCGCTTCCGCCCCTTCCGCCCCTTCCGCCCCTTCCGCCCCTTCCGCCCCTTCCGCCCCTTCCGCCCCTTCAGCCCCTTCCGCCCCTTCAGCCCCTTCCGGTCGCGGGCCGCCAGCACGACGCCCGCATGCAGGCTGTAGCCGTCGCACGACGCGCACAGCGGTGGGAGCTTGAACGTGCGCTCACCCAGTTTTTGCACCCGCCGGGCCTTGCGCCGTCGGACGGCCGAGCGCCCCGCCAACGACGCGGATTACACCCTCGGAAGGGCGTCGTCGGGGTCGTCTTCGTCGCGCTCGTCGGAACCACTCACGGTCGTTCTCGTCGACCGACGCCGTGCAGGGTCTCCTCGTAGTGGATGTCATCCACGGCCATCGATCTGCCCGTGAATTCGGTCGCTGTGACCATCACCGCCATGTCCTAAACTGCCATCCACATGTGAAACGTGGTGTCAGCACACGCGGCGTGTTCGGTGAGCTCGCTCGTGTCGAACACCTCGGGAAGCTCGGTCGTGGTGGGGGCGCACGCAGACAGGATGGCGAGCGCAGGAAGAACGTGACGCATGTAGGACTCCAACGGTGGATGCGAGTCAAAAGTGCAAGCGGTGTGGCACCTTCGAAAATGCAGGAGCAGCGGTGTTGCACCGCCACGCTGACCCCAATCCGCCCCGAGACAGCGACGCCGATGTCGCGACGCGACGTCAGTTGGCGGCGTCCACGTGCCACACCTGTGCGCGCACGGCCACCTTCACGAGGTGGTCCAGCCAGACGCGCTGGTCGTCAGACAGGCT
>JBLHSN010000176.1:0-11926 GCA_047626195.1 Myxococcota bacterium | reverse complement strand
CGCGCGCATCGGCCCAGCAGATTGGCCGGTTTCTTCGTACTCTGCACAGCCTCAAAACCCAAGCACCAGCGGACGACTGGCGTGGAAATGTGCGTGGGCAAGTCCGCAAATTGACCCGAACTCTGGACTCCTTATCGCCTGGAACGATGGACAATGTAGACGCCATTCGCGCGCTGGTGAGTGCCCTTGAACACACCCCCATGCACTCAGGTCCCGATGTCTTGTGCCACGGCGATTTATACGCCAGACACGTGTTGTTCACCGATGGCACCCCGAGCGGAGTCATCGATTGGGGAGATGTGCACCGCGGCGACCCCGCCACCGATATTGCTGTAGCCGTAATGCTCTTTGAGCCCACTGACCGTGACGTGTTCGGCGCAGCCTATGGACCTATCGACAGACACACCTGGCAGCGAGCACGCTTCCGCGCCCTATTTTCGGGGATCTACCAAGTGCACTACGCGACGTCCGTCGGCGACGTCGCACTGGAGTACGCCGGCCGCGAAGCGATTCGACGGGCCCTCATTCGGTAAACAACCGTTCAACTCTTGCCTGCAACTCTATGCTTTACCCCAACAATTGCGGTACAAGCGGTTCCCCCGAGGGTTGCCCATGCATCGCGCAGTATTGTCCACAACCGGCTTATTCATTCCGCCGCATACCATCTCGAATGACGAGTTGGTTGCAAGCTTCAATACCTGGGCAGACGCCTGGAATGAAGAACATTCAGCTGCCATCACCGCCGGCGATGTGGTCGCAAAGAGCCATTCCAGCACGGCCTTCATCGAGAAAGCATCGGGCATCCAGTCCCGCTACGTCATGGATAAAGAAGGTATTCTCGACCCCACCATCATGGCTCCTAGGCTGGACGAGCGCTCGAATGATGAGTTGTCCATTATGGCGGAAATGGGTGTTGCTGCTGCAAAACAGGCGCTTGAACGCGCAGGTCGGTCCGTAGATGACGTAGACGCCGTCATCTGTGCAGCGTCCAACATGCAGCGTGCCTACCCAGCCGTCAGCATCGAGATTCAACATGCCCTTGGCATCGAAGGGTTTGCCTTCGACATGAACGTCGCCTGCTCATCCGCGACCTTCGGCATTCAGACAGCCGCGAGCTTGGTACAGACCGGTCAGGCCCGCGCCGTCCTCGTCATCAATCCGGAGATATGCTCTGGTCACCTCGCGTTCACCGACCGCGACTGCCACTTCATCTTCGGAGACGTTGCGACCGCCTCTCTGATTGAGCGGGACACTCAAGCACCGGCGGACCACTGGAACATCTTGGGGTCACACCTGAGTACGATTTTCAGCAACAACATCCGAAATAACTTTGGTTTCCTAAACAACGCGGCTCCCGAACACAGGGACAGCCGAGACAAGCTGTTTGTCCAAGAGGGCCGCAAAGTGTTCAAGCAGGTCATTCCAATGGTCGGCAAGGTCATCACCACGCACCTGGAAAAACTGTCCCTGGAGAGCACAGACATCAAGCGTCTGTGGCTGCACCAAGCGAACGCTGCGATGAACCGCCTCATCACTGCACACGTGATGGGACGAGAGCGAGAAGAAGACGTCAGCCCCACAGTTCTCGACGAGTTCGCCAACACCTCTTCGGCAGGCTCTATCATCGCGTTCCACAGGCATTCCGATGACCTAGTTTCAGGTGATATCGGCTGTATTTGCTCGTTTGGCGCCGGATACTCCGCAGGTACCGTCTTCGTTCAGCGCGCCTAAGCGCTAGCGTCGGCGACGCAGCACGAGACCCACCAAGCCAATGAGCCCCAATGCGCCGACCGGTGTGCCGGTTGACGAGCATCCGCAGGAGCCGCCAGCCACAAAGCCGGTGTCTTCAATATCTGGGTCGGCGGAGTCCAGATCGACGATGTCCACGTCCGAGTCGGTGGTATCCAGGTCCGTGTCCGGGTCGCTGGTGTCTGCCTCTTCGCAGTCATCACCGACACCGTCGTCATCCGTGTCCACTTGGTCGGCGTTCGCGTCGTCCGGGCAGTTGTCGTCGTCATCGGCAATGCCGTCTTCGTCGCCATCGGGGTCGCACAGGGTGGGCTCACCGTCATCGCAGGCAAAGAAGTCCTCGATAGCGCAGTCGGCATCGCAGCCGTCGCCTGAGGCAAGCTCACCGTCATCGCACTGTTCATCGCCGGTAACCAGTCCGTCGCCGCACACCGGTGCACAAGTGGCTCCAGAGCAGCCCCAGCCGTCTTCTACCTGGCACGTGGCTGAGCAGCCGTCGTCCGCAGCTGTGTTGGTGTCGTCGCAGGCCTCGCCGGGCTCAATGCTGCCGTCTCCGCAGACCGGAGCGCAAGCGGAGCTGTCGATGCCGCCACAGTCGCCGTCACAGGTCAGTCCAGCAGGCGTTGTGTAGCCGAGGTCGGTGCAGTCCTGACCGCCAAAGTCAGCGCCATCGCAGACTTCCGCATGGGTAACGCCGCCGTCACCGCACACCGGAGCGCAGTCCTCCGGACACGACGCCGCAGACTCCGCGCTGTCCGTACACACGTCATCTCCGCAGGTGACGAAGGTGCACGACGGGGTGCAGGTGTCCGAGCCTGTGGGACCATCATCGCAGGCTTCACCAGGCTCTAAGTTGCTGTCGCCGCAGACCGGAGCACAGGCTGAGCTGTCGATGCCGCCACAGTCGCTGTCACACGTCACTCCAGCAGGCGTTGTGTAGCCAAGGTCGGTGCAGTCCTGACCGCCAAGGTCAGCGCCATCGCAGACTTCCGCGTGGGTGATGGCGCTGTCACCGCACACCGGAGCGCAGTCCTCCGGGCAGGATGCCGCAGATTCCACGGTGTCTGTACACACGTTATCTCCGCAGGCGACGAGGGTGCACGCCGGCGTACAGGTGTCCGAGCCCGTGGGGCCGTCGTCACACTCTTCTTCGGAGTCCGTGTTGCTGTCCCCGCAGACCGGCAACAAGACACCGTCGAAGCAGACGCCAGGCTCAGCAGACGGAACGGCGAGAGCGCCGGTGTACTCGATCACGAGCTCCGAGTAGTCGAAGAAGATGCAATCCGGGTCCGACCCACCCTGGGCATCCACCGTGACTACCACCTGTCCGTCTGCCACAAGCTCGGCTGGAACGTCGAAGACGCCGACCACAACGCCCCTGGCATCGAATGCATCATCGAACGCATTCGGGATTTCGACACCGTCCACGAACACCAGAATGTCGACGTCAAGAGCCGGGTTCGCGTCGTCCGAGCCCAGCATGTTCAGCTGCAGGGTGGCTCCGCTCGCGACCGCTCCGTCCGGAAAGTCGTAGGTATGTGTCCACTCGAAGTCGCGGGTCTCACACCAGGCGTTGCCATAGGCTCGGTCCTGCGCGGTTCCTTCGTCGACGGCCAAGTTCCAGTACTCCGGCCGCTCGCTGTATGGCAGCCCGGAACCAAACCCATCACAATCACCGGCCAAGTCAACGAGGGTCTCAGTGCCGTGCGCCGTGACGGGAAGTACCAGTCCCGCGAGCCCCACCGCTGCCGCGACTACGGCGCTCCAACGCATGGTGAATACACTTTCTCTCGCCGTCATGGTTCCCCCAGTAAACTAGAAATCTTTTACCACTGATGACGATGGACCGACGCGTGAACACATCTATCGATTGATTAACACGCATCCGAAGTCCAGTCGCATCCCGGCAGCCTGATGAACTTTTTGACTAGAGCGGTGTTCTGGTTGACGAGCATCCGCATGAATCGCACTGCGGAATGCAAGATAGCGGTCCATATCCATGCCCTGAAAGCGGCCACCGGCGTTGCCGAAGAGGGTGTAGAACCAGACGGTGGCGTCGCGTAAGGACCGGGCTGCGAGGGCGGCCACCTATCATTCGACTTCTTGAGCAACGTCCGACATCTCAGCCACGTTCTGCACGCGGCAGTCCTCTCATATCGACTCGGGCCAGCTTGTAAGCGGTCGGCCTCCGTTTTCGCGACTAGGCCATGCAAGGCCCGGAGCATGCCCCTCAATGGAGCGTCTGTCACCAACAAAACGGACGTTGGTGGGCACCACAAATAAATCAGTGGTCAGCGAAAGAATCGCAGCGTGACTACGTCCAGATGCCTCGAGTAAGCAGGCCACTCTCTGACGATGACGCTGCTGTGTGCTCGGCAGACTCAACCCTAGTCACCGAGATATTCCAAGGTCAGCGAGTCATACGTGTTGCTGTTGTGCACACCCCAGGTGGTATCCCCACCGCTTTGGGCGCGGATTCGAACGTAGTCGTTGCCGTCCGAGAACACGGTGAAGGTGTTGTCGATGTTGTAGTAGTTGTCGCTGGCCGTTTGGCCGGAGGTGAAACGCTCGCCATGTTCGACATTGCCAGCGTTCTTGTTGAGATAGATACGGTAGAAGCTGCCGGCATCATCGCAGTTTTCGAGCAAGAAGCGTGCGTGAACGCGGTACCAACCCGGTGTATTCAGGGTGAACGTTGTCGAGTCCGTTTGGGTGATGTGCGGACTGCTGGTCAGAGTGCCCGTTGCCCACGCCACGTCGAAGGTCACGGCCGCACCACCGCTCGCTCCGTCGTACCGCTCGAGTGGGGACTTATGGGTGACGTACCCGGTGAAGTCGACGTTGTTGTTGTTGTGCGGGTAAGAGAACACCTCATGTTCGCCGTCATCTGTGCGACGGAAGTGGGTGATTCGATCGGTACCGCCAACAATATCGGGCGAAGCATCGCCGTCGTATGAGAAGCCGCCGCCATGCGTAGCAGACTGGCCCGCGTATACGCGTCCGCTGCCTTGTGAGCCCCCGAAGCCGTACGCTTCCACGCTCGCGGTGTGACTCGTGTCCGCCTGAACGCGCAGAGTATTGTCCGTACCTCCTTGGGTGTTGCCGACCTCAAGAAGCGCTGCATTCACCGACGTAGTACCGCCAACGATGAGCGTACCGCCGACCGATGTATTGCCGGTGATGGACGCACTTGCGCCTACGCTAGCCGAACCTGCGACTGTGGCCCCACCGTTGACCGAGAGGTTCTCGTAGATTCGAATGTCACCAACGTCGTGCTTGAAGTCGAGGACCGCAGCATCAACACCGCCGGTGCGTCGGTACAACGAGATGTAGTCGGCCTGCCCCACCACACTCGGGACCTCATCGCCGTCATAGATGAGCCCCCCACCATACGACGCACTCTGACCCACGTACAGCTGGCCCGTACCTTGGTCGCCGTCGCCCACTGCCTGGAGTGTCGCTACATGGTTGTCGTCCGCAGTGACGGAGAGGGTTCGGTCGCCCGCCACATCCGAGACGCTGACACCCGCCGAGCAGACCCAGTTTGTCCCGTCAAAACGAGCAATCTGGTGAATCGTGCACGTGAGCGCACCAAGCGTGTCCGAGACCCCGACAAACTCACCGCCAGAGGTGATAACGGTGACGCCGTTGACCTTGAGCTCTGTCACATCTGCGACGCCCGCATCCAAGTTGCCGGCCCCATCGATAACGGTGGTTCCGCCCACAACGAGCGCGCCCACATCGGCGCTGTCCACGTCCAAATTGCCAGATGCGTTGATGACCGTATTGCCGCCCACGACCAACGCGCCTACGTCTGCGGTGTTCACATCTAGGTTGCCGGAACTATCGATTACGGTGTTTCCACCGACCTGAATCGCGCTGCCGTTGACCGAGCCTCCGTCGACCGAAGACGCCGTGTCGGCCCGAACCGCGTACGGCACGCTCATTACTGCCGTTCTGGGCGACAGCGCTGGGTCGGTGTCGACTTGCACCTGTAGGTACCGGGTTGTGCCGTCGAGAATCGTGCTGTCGAGCGCCGCGCTTGTTCCCAAAGCGACTGCGTAGTAGCCGTCTGCCAAAGTGACACTGTGCGTCTCAGTCCACAGCTCAACGCCGCCGGTCGCTTGATCGTAGACTGCGATGTGCAGGTCATGAACGCCGCTTTGCGGGGCGCCAAGACTATCCAGCAACCGCCCTTGATGGTGGAGAGTCCCGGGGACGGCGTGAGCAGTACTTGCAACGAACGCTAGAGCAGCGAGAATCGAAGTGCGAAAGAGTGTCATTGGTGGTTCTCTCCATAAACATCCGAACGCGAGCGGCGCTCCGCCCAAGCATTCACTAAATTGAGGCCTTCATAGTCCCGCACTTTCCAAACGGTACCAAGAGAGACCTCAAAAATCCGTGCCACCTAACTCACGAAAAACGCAGCATCGCTGAAGATGCGGTGCTGCTAGCGAAGCCACATGCGAACGGTCACATCTGTTGGGGTCTGGAAACCATCCGTGCGCTTGTACTGGCCATTGGCCGCGGTCCACAGCGCCCAACCGTGATTAGCATCCGGACCGTAGTCTAGCAGTAGGGCGTTGTCCCAGACCGTATTCGTGGAAACCTGACCCTGACTGCCCGACCATTTATGGTGGTAGATGGTTCCAAAGCTAGTGCCGCCTACGAAGTACGCGCCCGTAGACATGTTGCGGGTCTGGGCAACCGAGGTGTCGCTCATGAACCACGTCCAGTTCGCCTGCGAGACATCTGGCGTGACCAGCTTTTGAGTCTCCAGATCGTACAGAACGTCGGTCGCTCCAAGCCCACCGAACATGGCCACGGGGTCTATGCGGCCCTCGCCCGTGATGGGGTCCCCCGCGCTGCTGTTCATCTCTGCCGAAGAGGGGCCATCCTCGACGTCGGTAAAGTCCTCGCGGAAGACTAGCGTCCAACCGCCGCCATCCGTCGTCATGTCGCATTGAACGCGGGTGACGGAGAAGCCGATTGGCTGAATGAGGTACTGGCCGTTCGGTTCTGCGTTGTAGGCGTTGTTGCTCCGATAGCCCTGACACGACCTCGCGTAGGTGTCGTTGGAGTAGGAGCGGCCACTGGTGTCGTCGCCGATAATCGCGAGTTGTCCACTCGCAGCCACGTCTGACCAGGTGTACGCCCCTTCAATCGGCTGACAGAACTCGAGCGCGTTGCTGTCGGTGTTGTAGCGAAGTGTGCCCACCAATTCGATGCTGCAGGCTCCGGGAACGAGCCCGCCAGAAACGCCGGTTAATTGCACCCCATGAGCGACCTCAGCGACCTGTGTTCGCAAGGACCAAGGAACGGCGGCCAGTCGGACCCGTGACAGCTCGTCGGCGGATACCCCAACACCGACCGTGAGCCAGCGGTCTGCGCCGAGAGCCACGTCGTCGAGCGGAGCGATGTCTCCGAGCTCAACGCTGTAGTAGCCGTCCTCCAAGGTCACAGCAGGGTGCGTCTCGGTCCACTGCGCGGAGCCGTTTGTCGCATCGTCGTACAACCGGAACGTGAGGGTCTGAGAGCCATTGATCGGCGTGCCATTCACACCCAAGAGCCGCCCGCTGTGATGAACAATAGACGGAGCTGCTTGGGCCGCCAACGCAGGACATATCAAAGCTATCGCGCATACGGTGCGAAACATCAAACCCTCCCAGGATGGCTGGGACCGTAGCACGCGAATGCTCTAAACAGCGAACGTTAGCCGATACCACCAGGGATCGTTGGAAGGGTCAAGGGGACTTCCGCAGTACGGTAAACAGGCCCAACGTCGACAGCACAAACCGTGACACCATTAACTGCAACGTATACCTTGACAGTAAACACTGTCGCATTTACTACTGGGTGTGTCAGAGACGAGCAGCCGCTCCAACCCTGACCGCCCCGGCGCCCCACGGTGGAGCCCCGAGGCCCCATGAACGCATCCACGTGGCTTTCTGCCGCGAGGGCGCCCGTCTGCCTGGAGTCCCCATGAACCCCGACACGAACACCGCCGAAGTCGTCACCCTCGAGCCCCCGCACTGGTCCGAGCTCATCGACCCGGCCGCGCAAGATACCGCCCGCCTGCGCTCCTTCGGCAAGGAGCTGGCCGCCCTGAACAAGAGGGTAGAGGCCGAACTGGGCGACGACGACGTCCGGCACATCCTCAAGCTCCAGCGCTTCAGCCGCACAATGGAAGCCGTGGGCCGTGTGCTCATCCACGTCTCTCCCGGGCCCATCAGCTTCTCCGCCGGTGTGCTCTCGCTCTTTGTTCACAAGCAGCTGCAGACCACAGAGGTGGGACACACCTGCATGCACGGTGCCTACGACCGCTTCGACGAGATTCCCCAGTTCCATCGCAAAGGCTTCAGCTGGGACACGCCCATTGACGAGGCCTCCTGGCACAATGGGCACAACCTCAAGCACCACCAGCACACCAACGTTGCCGGAAAGGACCCGGACATCCACTTCGGGCCCGTGCGTCTTACCGAGCACACGCCTCATAAAGAACACCACCGTCGCCAGCTGGCCTACACCCTGTTCGTGCTGTTCCCCCACTTTACCTGGACGATGAACTGGCACTTTTCGGGGCTCAATGATGTGTACTTTGGCAATGGCCAGCCCGGTGAGCGCGGGGTCGACGACCTAGACTTCCTGCCGGACCTCTCCTGGGAGTCTAAGAAGGCCGCGTACAAAGCAGCGTTCCGAAAGTACATCCCCTACTCACTGAAGAACTACGTGTTCTTCCCGGCCCTGGCCGGTCCCTTTTGGTGGAAGGTGCTCGCGGGCAACTTCATAGCCGGCACCCTGCGGGATGTGTACACAGCCGCCTCCATCTACCCGGGCCACGTAGGCGAAGACGTCGACACCTACGAGCCCGGCACCCGCGCCGGTGGCAAGGGTGCCTGGTACGCCATGCAGGCGCAGAGCACCCAAAACTACGAAGTCCCATGGGCCTTGTCGGTGCTGTGCGGCGGCCTCGACCGTCAGATCGAACACCACCTCTTCCCGCGCCTCACACCGCGCCGTCTGCGGCAGATCGCCCCCGAAGTGAAGGCCATCTGCAAGGCCCACAAGGTCAAATACAACACGGGTTCGTGGGGCAGTATCCTGCGCAAGGCGCTCGGACGGGTGTCCCAGCTGGCCCAGCCAGATACCAAGAGCCTGACGCCCGATACCCACGAGCAGGCCTCCGAGCAGTTGCAGCCTCTGCACCAAACGGAAGCTGCATGAACGCCGCCTGGACCCACCCCACTCCGGTGGAGGAGCCCCCGATGACCGAGCCTCAGGAACCCGCCACCGACAACTTGGTCGCCGAGCTCGCCGAGCCCATGCCAGCCCCCGAATACTCCATCGACACCCTGGCGGCGCACACAGGCGTGCCCAGTCGTACCATCCGCTTCTACCAGTCCAAGGGGGCTCTGCAGAAACCGGAAATCCGTGGTCGCAAAGCCGTCTATATCGACGCCCATGTGGAGCGCCTCGAGCTCATCGGTCTGCTCCAGGACCGGGGCCTGCGAATCCGCGCCATCCGTGACCTGGTGTCCCGCTTTGAAGAAGGCGAGCTGGTGCTCAGCGAGTGGCTCGGCCTACAGGACACCCTGGTCGCACCGTGGAGCAGCGACGGAGCCCGCCTTGTGTCGGAAGCCGAGCTCGGCAAGCTGACCGGCCCATTGGCCCCCGGAAAGCTGTCGGAGCTCGTGCGTCTGAAGCTGATCGAGCGCAAAGAAGATCAGTTCTTAGTCATTAATCCCCAGCGTCTGCAGACCCTCATGCAGCTCGAAGGACAAGGCGTTGCCGTGAGCGTCAGTGCCGCGGCCCTCGACCGCAGCCGCCGGCACACCGCCAAGCTGGCAAAGGAGCTGGCCTCCATCTTTGAGACCCATGCCGGCCAAGGTTTCGGCGGCAAAGAGCCCGCCGAGCTGAACGAGGCCATCGAAGCCTGGCGAGCCCAAGGACCCGGGCTGGTGGCGGGGGTCTTTGCCGAAGAAATGCGACGCGTGCTGCTAGACCTGATGGCGAGTGGCACCCCGAGCAAGCTCCGTGGGTGAGGCAGACGAAGTTGGCCCCCGCCCTAGTTGGGCCATGCGTAGGTGATGCGCCGAGTGGTGTCACCGTCGACCGAATGCACAACAAGCGTGCCCTTCTTGTTGAACGCCATGGATGTGATGGCTGTCGCCTCGACGTCCACCGTGTTGGTTGTGATGCCGTCCGAAACGAATAGCTGATTACCCCAAACCTCTGCGACCAGGCCCTGCTTGACGTCTTCTGCGATGACCATGGAACCGTAGGGGCCACAGGCGAAAGACGGTGCGGCGGCAATAAGGGCAAGAACAAGGATGGTGACGAAGCGGACCATGGTGGCCTCCTTTTGGGTTCGCTAGGTCAGACGTGGGTCATTCGCGATGGTTCAACGGATAATAAGAACGTCACTGTTCTGTTGAGCCGAACACTCTCTCCTGTTTCATCGGTGGTTCCGTGAGAGGGACTGCTGTGGCCCTCAACCGCAGACCTGGACACGCCCCAAATGGCCGATGAACCTCGGTCGGGAAGATGCTGCAGATGCTGCTCAACCTTTTCAAGTGGGCTGAACAACGAGTCTGTCTCACTGACCTGCGAGCCGCCCAGGCACGATCTAAGGGGCCTGAACGCGGGTAGCGGTCAGCACGACTGCGGACAGCGAAATACCCTCGATTGGTGTTGTTGAGGCGACGGTGAGGGGGTTGTTTCCTAGACGTCCGAACTCGAGTCGGTGCGGCGCACTGATATCGGTCACATCCACGAGGAACTGCACCGCTTGAAGATGTGGCGTGCTTACGTCATTGGCCATGCCAGCACTCACACCGCGGACTGAGCCCACGTCATCCACCAGCCGCACACCGCTCCATGCATTTGCGCCCGACCCGTTTCGGTATGAAAGCCCCAGGCGGTACACACCCGGCGACGAGAAGGTGATGTCAATCCCGCTCACCGCAATGCCGCTCTGAACCGATGTGCCGGAGAACGTGACTGGATGCCAGCCATTGCCGGCAAACGTTTGGCCATCGCCTTCGATCTGCGCATGAGCAGCCGGGTCGACAGGTACCGCCACGACGTTGATAGACGGCAAAGACTCCGTACCAATAGCTCTAGGATTATCGGTTGCAAAACTACTGGTCAAACGTCCGATACGAACCGTGTACGGCGTTCCAGCCACCACGTCCGCAATGAACGACGCGCGAAAGACTTCGTGGCTATTCGGAACATTGCCGTAGCCCACCGACTTAGCGACTACTGCGCTGCCCGAGAACAAGCCGACGGAGGTCCATACATCCGCGCCCGGACCAACCCGGTACGTCGCGTCAAACTGCATGGGGCCCGACTCGGAGAAAGTAACCGTGCCGCCAGAACCAATGTTGAGGCCAGCCGCCATACTAACGCTGTCGAATGCAATGGCGGTCCACGCGTTACCCGGAAACGTCTGTGCAGGGGCACGAAGGTCTGCAAACGAGCTCCCCCCAGACAGCGAACCCACTCGCTCTACAGTGGCCCCAAGTGCAGCCATGGCTTGCCCATTCACGGTCGGCGGCTGGACGATAGCCTGCGACGAACCAAGACGACCGAGCTGAATCTCGTACGGTACGGCGACATTCGATACCGACGCAAGGAAGGTTCCTCCCATCATGTTCGACGACCCACCGCCTGTGACACCGTAGCCCGCAGCGGCTCCTCGGGTCGTGCCGTCTCCGAACAGGCGAACGCCGGTCCAGACATCGGTCCCGGTTCCGCCCCGATAGTCGAGGCTGATGCGGTACACGCCCGGCTCGTCAAACAGCAGCTGCGACCCTACCGTGCTCACCCCACTGCCAGTACTGACGCCCGACAGCGACAGCCCGCGCCAGCCACTCACAATGGTGGTCTGAGACGGTAAGGTGATGTTGACCGCCAAGTCCACTTCAGACGCCTGGCCACCGCCTCCCGCGGCCGCGCACACCACACTGCCGTCAACGTTGACCGCAGTGACTGCAGAGCCCGATGCACAGGTACCTGTGACACGAGCCTGTGCTCCAGAAACCCGCGCAATGGGCACCGTTCCGGTACTCTCGATGACGACTTGGCCACCGACCTGAACCTCGGATGCCACGACGACGCCGCCGTCCACACTATCCGCGACCGAGGCGCGCAATGCAAAGGGTACAGCCGTCAG
>JBLHSN010000175.1:0-12015 GCA_047626195.1 Myxococcota bacterium | reverse complement strand
TGGGAACCAAGACCAAGAGCGGGAAGAAGAGGATGCCGATGATCACCAGTACCACTACATCGTTGGCAAACGCGGGGTGAGAGGTGGTGATGATGTCGTCGCCTTGCTCGTGTACGCCGTCGATCTCTGCGGGCTCGATAAGGCCCAGCATCAAGGCGTCCATGGCGTCGACCTTGGCGTCGATACCTTGGATATATAGGCCTTGCAGTGTGTACGGCATCTTCAGTCCGCCAGCGGCGTTGTTCTGCTGGTTCTGCTGCTGGATCAGGCGCTCTCCGGCCACGTAGACCTTGAACGTGCCTTGTTCGGTGAGCGGAATGCGCGTGGACTCGACCTTCTTGATGTTGTCGTAGCGTACGTGGATGTGCTGCCTGAAGAAGATGCCTGTCTGCGCTTCCATATGCTCAGCATGGAAGGTGAGGCGTTGCCGGCCGGTGCGCACCGCTGCGGCGATGGCTGCGGGAATGGGCAGCAGCAAGAGCACCGGGATGAGCAGAAGAAATGGCCACTTTACCGCGACCGCTAGGATGAGGCAGACGAAGGCCAGCACGCCCAAGAAGACCAGGCCGAAGACGTTCTGAATCAGCCACACCGTGGGACCTAAAGACTGTTTAAGCTCACCTTGGACGGGTTCATCGGACGGAATGCCGCACTGACGAAGCAGCGCGGGTAGGTCCAGCTCTTCTTCGATGATGTTGCTGAGGACCAGAGGCTGCGGTGAGCCGATAGACCAGATCTGCACCGTGACCGTCTTGAACAGCGTGTCCAGTGGGTTGCGGGTGATCTGGACGCCAGTGACCTTGTCGTAGGCGTATTCTTGGTGTTTGGCACCCAGGAAAGCGTACGTGCTGGCCATCGAGTCGGTGCCGATGGTGAACGTGGTCTTGCTGACCTTGATGGCCATGGCCACAGCTGCAATGAGGAAGGCCGGACCGGTCCAGATGATGCTGAGCAGCGGAACCAATGTGCGCATCATGTTCATGTTGAACGTAGTGGTCCACGCTTCGTCCGGGTCCACCAGGGTGCGGCTCTGCGGTGGCTTGGCACCGGGCTTGCCAATGATGCCGGAGTCGGGAGCTCCCTCGGTCTCAGCCTTCTCGGCTAGCGTGGCCTTCTGGGTCTTCTTCTTGACCCGTGCAGCGTTGCCCGCGGATGCGACCAATGTGGCGATGGCTTCCTGCAGCGCGGGGCCGTTCGACAAGCGACGGAAGTAAATCTCGCTGCCGCTTCCTTGGCAGCTGACCTTCACATCGTACAGGCCTAGGACCTGGTCGACGACCGTGCGGTTGGTAGCGGCGTCGGCGATGTTCTCGTAGGGAATGAACGCGTTGTCGCGGGTCAGAAACCCTTCGGTATAGGTCACGGCGTCGTTATGTACAGTGTAGGTTCGACGGGTAATATCAAGGTATGTCACCACGATTCCGGCGATGGCTGAGATCACCATAAGACTACCGAAGGCGAGCCCTGCGACGGCTGCGAGTATGCCGAGTATGCCGGATTGGCTCTGCAGACCCACAACACCACTGCCGATGAAGAAGAGCAGGAAGAAGATGCTGGCAATGCCGCCGATAATGCGCTGACCAACTACAGTCAGGGCACCCACAGTGCCTGGCGATTCCATGTGCAGCTCTTCGGTCCGCTTGAGCGAGTAGCCATTCTGGCGCATCAACTCTTGGACTTCCTCGTACACCGCTTCCGGCTCAAGGATGGAGCGGAAGGTAATCTCGGAGGCGGAGCTACCGGCGGACTCCACCCGGACATCGCCGACCTTGAAGAACTTGTGGCGAAGCCACGGCAACCGCAAGCGCACGTGGGTGATGTTGCGGATGTCCAGCTCAGTTCTACCGTCCGATAGCATGCCACCACGGTGCGCGACTAAACGGTCGGAGTGTACTTCGTAGCGCTCTTTTCGGTAGGCGACGAACTGATTGTACGTGGTGGGAGCCACGATGATCAGCCACGGTACCCCCGCAAAGATGAGGAGAGGCAGGGTACCCGACGCGACCGCGACGACCGCAATGACGAGCGACAGCACAGCGCAAAAGGTCAACATGCCCATGATAGGAGGCAGGATGAATGTTGTCTTGACCGGCTTGAATTCGCGGCTTTCCATGGTCACACACTCCATAACTTCCCGCTGCATACCCTGTTAGAGCAACCCTTAGTGGGGAATCAACAGCGGAATTGCTGCGAAGCAAAGGATGACCCAAACCAGTCGCCGGAAGCGCGTTTCGTCGACCCGGTGATGGAGCCGTTCCCCCCAGACGAGACCGATTCCAATGGCTGGAATCATCCATGCAGAGCGCGTCAGTGTTTCGGCAGTAGCTTGGCCCCGAAAGATGAAGATGCTGACCATCACGCTGTTGAGCAGCATCCATACGGCATTGAGTGTTGTCCGCAGTTGGGTTTTGGTGAACGACTCCCTGCTGACGCTCCAGACCAAGAGCGGACCGCCCGTCGCAAAAAGACCATGGATAACGCCTGCACCGAATACGCCGACCTGCGACTGCCACACCGGAGGCGTTGGGCTGCCGACCTGGCGAAAAAGCTCACGGACGCCAAGACTGAGAATGAGAACACCGAGGATTGGCCGGTATTGGGAGACGTCTCGCCCGGTGAGAAGCATGGCGGTCACCATTCCGAGAAGCATGGTCGGAAGTACGCGACGCATCAAGAATCCCCACCGAACCTGTTGCCGGTGACGAATCACAATCCACGCTGACTGCAGGAGCATCACTGGAATAAGTACAGGCACGAGATCTGCAATCGGCCACCGCAGGGCGCCCAACGTCACACAGACCAACATGGCCCCAAAGCCCGCAGTCGTTTGCACGGTGACCCCGCACATCACCAACACGGCGAGGAGGTACAGATCAGGTGTCACGGCGACGAACTCCTACGGCGAGATGCCGTGGTCTGTGTCGCCTAACCGTAGGGTCTAGGGTTGACCATGGGCGGGCAGACGAATGTGATTCACGAGCTGCCGTGGAAACAACTACGTACATGGATGGGCCGTTGATGCGGTTCAAATCTTGTTCGCTGCGCTGTTGCGCAGCGACATGGATGTGTGTGACTCCAAACATTCGGACCTGCAGATGACCGGTAGACGCGGGGGACCCATCAGTCGGCTGGCGACGAGTAATATGCGTCACATAGACGTGGACGGCCTGGCGTCAATCGAAGGTTGGGAGGTTCGGGACTCGTGGCCTTGTAGCGAGAACTCGGCCTTCACGACGCGTTCAAGCGTGTCGCAAAACAACGCACCATCCACTTTGACCTGGAGCGTGCGGTCTTCGCGATGGAGGCGAATCGCGTGTGTTCGCCGGCCTCGAAGCTGTACTGCTTGGAGCAGTGGCTCCGTGAGGATGTTCGCATCGCCAACACACATGAGCTGGAACTCCAGCGCTTGTACCGAGCGATGGACATCGTGGTTGAGGAGCTCGATGACATCGCCGAGATTCTCTAGTGTCCGTTGGTAAAGCTTCCTAATCTCGATATCGAGCTCATCTGTACGACACGACGTCGCTAACCTTTGAGACCGAGAACCGGACCTGGGTAATGCGGCGTTGTGCAAGCGTGGCCACAGCAAGAACGGTCGAGGTGATGCGCCACAGATCGTGATGGGCATCGCCGTTACGCGGGGAAGGGCCGCTGTTCCGCCGTTGGGTGTTTCGGGAGACCCCGTTGACATCCCCACTGTGGCGAAGGTCACAGAGGACCGTCACGGCTGGCGCCTCAGCCGTCTGTCGAGATGAGCTTGAAGTGACACGCCAGAAGGCGACGTGCACCTCGCACGCCGGCTTCGTGTCGAGGATGCGTGTCGCACCATGAAGTCGGGCTTGGACGTGCGGCCGATGTTCCACCACGCGGCGCGGTGCATCCACGCCCACGTCGCGCTGACGGTCTGGTCGTTACTCCTCCAGCGGGTTGCCGAGAGTCGACGTGGGGACACTTGGCGAAACATCCGCAATGACCTCAAGTCGATAAAACGTTCGCAATTGTCGACCTCAAACGGCGATGTCTGGCAGGTGACCGGACCCGATCAGAATGCTAGAGAACGCCAGATGAAGCCGGCTATTCAGCGTTCGCCGTAGGTCATCGAACCTCTTCGCTGACCGACGCACAGGGTCCTTTTCATCGCACTCGGGGATGCGCAGCGTTCGGCCTGAAGAAAGGGGTGTTCATGTGACCAGCAAGGGTCAAATCCGGGGTAGAGGGCACATGTGTACCGGCGAGGCGCACCTACCCATGGCCGGCTTTCGCAGGCCGCTACGCCCGAGGCACCCCGATGCGCTTCGTCGGCGGACCACCCACCGAACGCCACCAATCGTAATCGAAGGAAGCATTATGCTCCGGGGTAGCAGCATGTCGCTTGGGGCTGCTACCGGGAAAGTGCGGCTGGACCCTTCGAAGCTCCGTGACAGTGCCACCCTCGAGAAGTCATCCACCCAGCTCCGAGCCCACCTCGCATCCAAACGGGTCGGTGGAGAAGGCGGGGTGTTGATTGGGCAGCGTCGACGCTACCCGCAAGCAGGCCTCGTCACGGAGCCGGAACTTAGATCCGCTCAAGCAGATAGAAGAGATTGAAGTCGAAAAAGGACGTGGTCTTCAGCTTGAGTCTGCAGAGACCCGTATCGATAAGCTGCTCTTGCATAAACTTTTCGAAGACTCGGTGGTCAAATCCGAGATGCGGACCCCAGCCATCAGGCCTCTCTCCTCGGAAGACATCGATCCTGCGGCCCGTGAGCAAATGCCAGACGTAACGGCGCCGGCTCTGGCCCTCGAAGAAATCTCCGTGGGGGTTGCGGCCGTACAGGGGCCGCGCCAGGAGTTTGACAAGACCTTGGATGCCTGTCTCGTTGGGAATGGAGACAAAAATAGTGCCGCCTGGTCGTGTCACTTGATGCAGCGTGAGCAGCCCCTCATGGGCGTTTGACGTATGTTCCAACGTCTCCAGACACATGGTGATGTCGAACTTCTGGTCGTATTCAGTCAAGCGCTTTGTGATGTCTACGGCATTTAGCTCTGTTCGGGCGAGCCCTCGTTTGCGACCCGCCGTGAGGGAGGATTCGGCGTGGTCAAAACCGCAAAAATCCCAGTCCTTTCCTTGGAAGACCTGCTCTTGGAGAATCGACAGAATGTAGGCGTCGGAGCATCCAAAGTCTGCCATCTTGCCGCTCTGGGGCGGAGACATTTGCTCAAACAACTGCTCAATCATCTTCAGACGGGACCTGTGGACTTGTGCCCGCAAGCTGAGGCCCTGGTAGCTCTGTTCGTGTGTCCACATACTTTCCTCTTCGTGAGTCGTAGGGGATATCGCAAGCGATGACGGAAGATTGTGGTCACCCACAGCCGGGGGTGTCAAGCCGCTCGATGTCTGGTCGAGGTGAGGAGCGACAGGTCGTCATTGCTATGAGGCACTGTATTCTCCACTTCGGGGGATGCTAACCGGATTTACCCGGCTGTGGGATCCAATCTCGGACGCTCGCTAACCCAGCATCTGAAAGTCGCTTCCACTGCCTCATGGTCGTCTCTGGTAAGGCGACCAATGCGTCTCTTTGACAGCTGTATGGATTCGGTGGTTCGGACGTTGACCGAACAGGTCGCCGCCGTTCCTGTAGTTGTGCAACGGGGGAATGCCACAGTGCGGCGCATTGAAAAAACTTCACCACGAAGGCAGACTATCAAGAAGCGATGCGACCCCGATTACACCCACTGTTGGATGCCGAACAGTCTCCTTTTAGGTAGAAGAATCGACATGACCGACGGCGAAAATGTCGTCGCCCATCGCGGCGACTCCACCTAGTGGATTGGATTCCATCATGACAAAGTTGTTCCCATTGTTTGCAGCGTTTATCTCCGCCAAAGCCACCGCCAGAGTCCTTGCTCGGAAGTGACTTTCAGCCTCACCGTTACGTCCTCCGCTAGAGCGTAGCGTTCCACCCTTGCTATTGAGACGCTGATGGCCGGCACAGTGGCAGGTAGTCGCGCCCGTTCCAGACCAACGTCTCTGTGGAGGGAACCCAAGTAGCACTGACGTCGTCGCGCCCGAAGGTGAGGGTGTTTCCGTCACAGTCGTACGAGGTAGTGTCGGTGTAGTCGGTCACCCTCCAGGTGACGGTGTCCTGATCAAAGATGACGGTCGGCTGGCACCGCGAGACAGCCAGTGGTGGACTGTTCGACAGTCCGCAGTCCTGGACGTCATCCGAAAAGAAGGTGGCTGGGACGTCGAAAAAGCAGGTGTTCTCACATGTCCAACCGAGCTCTTCCGGCGTGCACGCGTCTAGTCGTTTGGCCGCGCAGCCGGCGAATAACAGGGCGGCGATGGCAGCAAAGTGATTCATGGGCCTCCCATCGGTAAGGTGGAGGTGTTCTAGCTGGTGTCAGGCTCGGTCGTCCAGTTGGTTAGACCCTTCGCCTCGGAGGTCCGCGTGCTCGACAATCCTCACTACGCTCATGTCGGTGTTGCTTCGATCAACCAAACCGTAGGGGACTGGTCGGGAAATGCCGGTCGTATTCGTGCTGTCATTGCCGATGCACGGTCGCGTGGTGTCCGGTTGCTCACACTTCCCGAGCTGTGCATCCCTGGCTACTCACTCGGCGACCGACTGGTGATGCGCGGAACCCTGCAACGTAGCTGGAAAATGCTGGAGTTGCTCTGTGAAGATACCGCTGGAATGGTCGTGTGTGTGGGTCTGCCAGTGCGTCACGATGGCGTTCTGTACAATGCGGTAGCCGTTCTGGCTGATAAGAAGATTGTAGGCTTGGTTTGCAAAGAATACCTGGCTACCGGTGACGTTCAGTACGAGAATCGGTGGTACCAAGGGTGGAACTTTGGTCGCGTTGAGAGCTTCACAACGCCGGACGGTGGCGAGGTTCCCATTGGTACCTTGGTCTTTGACGCCGCTGGTATCGGTGCCTTTGCCGTAGAGGTGTGCGAAGACGGATGGAAGGGCCTGCGTCCGGGTAGTCGCTATGCGTTGGCCGGTGCCACCATTGTCGTCAATCCTTCAGCAAGCTGGTTCACCATTGGTAAGCACCGGATTCGCCGAGACATGGTGCGTCAGATCAGCCGCGAAGACCACGTGGTCTACCTGTACAGCTCGCTGCTAGGCTGTGACGCCACCCGCTTGATTTTCGACGGAAGCGTCTTCATTGCCGACAATGGCGATGTTGCGCAAGAGGGCCGACGGTTCCTCTTTCATGAGAACCATGAGCTTATCGACCGTGTCGTAGACATTGAGTCGTTGATGCACGCTCGGGTCGAAGAGGGCTCTTGGCGCCAACAGGTAGACGGTCTACACCGCGGTGACTTTGGACCTCAACCCACCGTTCTACGTGTGGAAGGCGACTTCAGCACGGACCGAACGCCGCCAGCTCCATCGCCCTACTGGCTTAATGGGACGGTTGTAGAGCCGGTCGATGCGTCGCTGTTGTGGCTTCATCCGGCGGGCCTTCTGCGCCAGCAACCGACCGCAGTCGACTTGCCCTACTTGGAGCTCGAGCTGGCGCTGTCGTTGGGAATGGTTGAGTATCGGCGTAAGACCGGGATTCCAAAGTTTACCCTCGCATTATCGGGGGGGCGAGACTCGTCGATGGTGGCACTCTTGGTCGCTCGTGGCGTGCGCTATACCCACGTAGATGACTCGGAAGACGAGGTTCGCAGCCGGGTTGGAGAGGTCTTTACCACGGCCTACATGGCTACCGAACTCTCGGGTAGCGCCACGCGAAATGCGGCGAAGGGCCTGGCGGAAGAGCTGGGTGCGAAGCACCTGGAAGTCGGCATACAGCGGGCTTTCGACCTGCATGTGACCCTCAATGAAGAGCTGACGGGTACGGCTCTGTCGTGGAACGAACCGAGTCACGACATCACCCTGCAAAACGTGCAAGCGCGGCTGCGTGGCTCGTTGATCTGGATGGTCGCAAATCAAGAAGGTGGGTTGCTATTGTCCACGTCCAACAAGTCGGAAGCGGCAGTTGGGTACGCCACAATGGATGGCGATACATCAGGTGGACTGTCACCTATCGCAGACGTCCCCAAGTCCATGGTCACGGCCTATTTGATGTGGGCGGCCCGTTTTCACAGCCTCAAGAGCATCGAATCGGTGGTGGCGACCCCAGCAATGGCAGAGCTCCGACCCACGGAGCATGCCCAGACGGATGAGGGCGACTTGATGCCCTTTGCGGTTCTGGACCAGCTGATGTTCTTGTTCGTGCAGAAGGGCCAAGGCCCCATCGAGATGTTCCGAACGCTGTGGCCCAGCATGTCTGAACGCTATGCCGGTGACCCGGTCGCATTTTCGGGCCACATCCGCAAGTTCGTCCAACTACTGTGTCGCGCCCAGTGGAAACGCGAGCGCTTTGCCATCACCTTCCGGGTGACTGCATTCGACCTTGACCCCAAGACGGGGTTTCGCTTCCCGCCGGTACAAGCCCCATTCACCGAGGAACTTGCCGAACTCGACACCTACGTCGCCAACCTCAAGTAGCGGTATTGGCGCCACGACCGCATTGGCTTCCGGTAGTATCCGGCGCCATAGGAGTCTTCATGCGCCCAGTCGCCGCCCTGCTGTTGTTTGCTGCCTGCCGTACGCCGAGCGCGTCGTCGGTTGCAGAACCAGTGGCAGAACCTGCTGCCGAACCTGCTGCCGAACCGGCACCCGAGCCTATTGTTGGCGTGCTGGAGGGCTTGCCCTGTCCCGAAGTGCTCGCAGTACCCGACGACGCCGATGCCTCTACATTGACCCTCGTCGCGCATACCTGTGCCAACCAAGGTCGTTTAGAACCCGCACGTTCCTTGATTGAGCGTGCCTACGTGATGACCGACACGGATCCGACCACCAACTACGTCAAGGCGCGCATTCTTCTCGCGAGCCGGCAACACGACGGCAATGGGTGTGAGCGAGACGCATTCATGGACGATATCCTCAACCAGTTGGTGATTGCTTCGGCAGACCCGGCGTTGCGCATGGCCATCACTGCGCAGGACCTGTTCGCAGAAACCCGGCCAGCGCTTCGCTACCGCATTGCGACCGGTGTTGACTTGGCCTCTGTCACTGAACAGCAGGTGCAAGGTTTGCGCTTCTACAGCCTAGGCAACGGCGCGTACGGCAGCAGACATAAGCTGTTCTTGGCGCCGGATGGAGTGGTCATGTACTCGGACCTTACCTTCCTCGACGATGGCGATGTCGCTTGGCAAGAGCGCCGGGGGACCTACGCAGTGACCGCCGGAAAGCTCGTTCTGGGCAGTGGCGAGAGCTACACAATGAGGGCCGATGGTTGGCTGAGTGACGGCGGCGATAGGATGGATGATTTTCGGGACGTGCCGAGCGAGTGTGAAGCGTAGAGGGTTCACTCCGGGCGGCGAACATCCATTCGTTCGGGCTCCAAGCCAATGCGTCGCTGCCCGCGTCGGACTTCAACAATTCCAGCAGCACCCTCGACATCGGCCTTCGAGAGCTGTCCACGGGCTCGATAGATGGCCACGTTTAGGCCGTTTGTGTCCGTTCCGAGCATCTTCAGTAGTCGGTCGCGGTCAATCCAGCCTTGTTCCGACGGTGGCAGGGCGGCGTCTTCGATGCGGGCGCGGGCGAGGGTGAGCAACGTGTAGCCATGCTCGCGGGGGTCGAGAGTGGTCTTGTTGCCCCGATGCAGAACGGTGATTTGGACGTGCTCTTCATCCAAGCTGACGTCAAAGCGTAGCGTCACCGAGTCAATGTGTGGGCCACTGTCTAGGGTGGCGGTGCCAATGTGGGCGTCTGGGACGTAGATCTTCCAGGTGACATGGCCGACCTGTACGCTTTCGCCGTCAACAACCGGGCGTGCTGCGTCGTCACCGACCTCCATGACCCAGGTTCCAGCCCGGTCCGCGTAGGCCACAACTTCTGGCGAGACGGCATCTGGAAGGGCTAGCATCTGGTTGCGAGCGGTCATGCTGCGACCGGAACCGGTGTGAACGGCGTAGGCGCCAGGAGCTTCGGCGTCGAACATCTCCCAGGGGTCATCGGACTGACCGAAGCCGATTCTTGTCCCTTGGGCGAGTGTCTTGGTCTCACCCGGTGCAAGCCGGTCACCATTGACGAAGGTTCCATTTCGGCTGCCGAGGTCGCGAAGCTCCCAGTGGCGGCCTGTCCACAGTAGCGTTGCGTGTTCGCCGGAAACGTGGGCTTCGTCGAGACGAAGGGTGCAGCTAGGAGCCCGGCCAACGAGAAGTCGGGCGGGCACCGGTTGCATTCTGCCGGTACGGGGATGTCGGAGCATAGCCATGCCGACATTGTACCGAAGAGGATTCGATGCCCATACCCATGTTGGCGAAGCTGCCTTTGATGTCGACCGCATGTGTACTGTGCAACGGGCACACGACCGGGGCGTGAGTGGGCTGGCAATGGCCACTGGCAACCCCGATCGGCTGCCTCTGTTGCGCGAGATTGCCGCGCAGATGGGCCTGGTGTTGTCTGTTGGGCTGCACCCGTGGTGGGTTCGTGCCGACACAACGGTCGAGAATGTGGTGCAGATGCTGGACGATAATGACCCTGCCGCCGTGGGTGAGGTGGGGTTGGACCGCCTTCACCCGAACTGGAAGGAACAAGGCGACATCTTTGCCGCGCAGCTGGACTGGGCGCACCGGCACAGCAGACCCGCGGTAGTGCACGCGGTGCGTTCCGTAGACGCGGTCCTTGCTGAGTGTGGACGGCGTCCCGGACTCCGTATGATGATTCATGGATTCACGGGCTCGGTGCAACAGGTTCAAAAAGCGTCGGAGCTGGGCGTTTACCTCTCCATTGGCCCGACTTCACTGCGAGCAACCGGCCGCACAATCGCTGTCATTCGTGCGATTCCATCCTCGCTCTTACTGCTGGAAACCGACGCACCGCACCATCCGTTGCATGACGGTGAACGCGGAGAACCCGCGGACTTGGTCCACGTTGCCGAAGCGGTCGCACAGCTGCGTGACGCCGACCCCGTGGCGCTGCTTGCGCAGACCGGTGATACCGCTCGTCGCTTTTTTGGCGTGGAGGACGACGGATGACGACCCCCGAACAGGCCCGCGACGGCTTTGATGACTGGCGTGCACGCCTCGCGACGAATGCCTGGGACGACCACGCAGACGCACTCCTTGAGCTGTACGGTCGGGGGGCCGAACGGTCGGTGATTCACGCTTTTGGTGCCGAGTCGTCAACGGCACTAGACACGCTCATTCGTGAGAACAACCGTGACGAAAATCTCCCGACGCTTCGTCGGTTTGACGGCGTGGGCCGCCGCACCGAGAGCATCGTCTTTCATCCCAGCTACCACGAGCTGGGGCGGGCGGTGTACCGGACGGGTGTGATGTCCCGCTACGCCAAGCCTGGGCAGCAGTTTACGACCCTAGCGCTGATGTATCTGTATGCCCAAAACGGTGAGGGCGGCCACGCATGTCCACTCGCTTGCACGGCGGGAATGATTCGCATTCTGCAGCAAGCGGGCGGTCATGAGGCATGGCTTGAGCGCCTGCTCGACTCTAACTACGACACCCACTTCCACGCGAGTCAGTTTCTGACCGAGGTTCAAGGTGGCTCAGACGTCGGTGCCAATGCGGTCATCGCCCGGAAGGATGCCGACGGATGGCGTCTTTACGGCGAGAAGTGGTTCTGCTCGGTCATCGATGCCCACCTGTTTTTGGTCACCGCTCGTCCGGAAGGAGAGGGCAGTGGGACGCGAGGTGTGAAGGCATTTGTCGTGCCGCGAATGGTGAACGGGAGGGTGAACGACTTCCACGTTCGCCGGCTGAAGTACAAGCTCGGTACCCGGTCCATGGCCAGCGCAGAAGTGGACTTTGTTGGTGCGAAAGCCGAGTTGGTTGCAGACTTTAAGGACGTTGTGCAGCTCGTCCTCAACACCTCTCGTCTGTACAACGCGGTGGCATCGGTCGGGATGCTTCAGCGCGCTTACCGAGAAGCTCATGCTTATGCGCACACACGGATGGCCTTTGGTCAGCCCATTGTAGCCTTCCCGACAGTCGCCCGAATTATCGCT
>JBLHSN010000174.1:0-12020 GCA_047626195.1 Myxococcota bacterium | reverse complement strand
GGCATTGTCGTCCTGATCGTCGGTTGGATTGTCAGCAAGTGGGTAGCGAGCGCTGTTCGCAAGGGTGCTGTCCGCGCCAAGGTCACGCCAGAGCTGGCCAATTTCTTGGGAAGCATTGCCCGCTACGTCGTCTTGGCCGCTACGGTCATCTCAGCGCTCGAGCGCGTAGGCGTTCAGACCACTAGTCTGATTGCTGTCTTCGCCTCCGCCGGCCTAGCCATTGGTCTCGCGCTGCAAGGCTCGCTCGCCAACTTCGCCGCTGGCGTCATGATTCTCTTCTTCCGGCCCTTCAAGTTGGGTGACAAGATTACCGCCGGTGGTCACACGGGTGATGTCGCTGAGATTGGCTTGTTCGCAACCACGTTCGATACGCTGAACGTCGAAAAGATCATCATTCCGAACTCGGCCATTACGGGCGGCCCGATTGTGAACATCACCACCATGGGCGTCATTCGTGGCACCGTGAGTGTCGGTGTTGCTTACGGCGAGAGCATTCATCGTTCGCTCGAAGTCATCCAGAAAGCAGCAGCCTCAGCCGAGTGCGTCAAGCAAGACCCAGCTCCTGCTACAGCATTCACCAACTTTGGCGCCTCGTCGCTCGACATCGACGTTCACTGCTTCTGTGACGCGGCTGACTACCTGACCATGCTGCACAATGTGCGCGTGGCCGTGTACGACGCTCTCAACGCTGAAGGTATCGAGATTCCGTTCAACCAGATCGTGGTCCATCAGGCCGAGGTCGAGGATGCTGCAGCGGCCAAATAGGCGCTGCTAGTCGCTGAGGCGTTGCTGTTGACGGCACGCTTCTGAGTCACCCAATGCGCACCCGCGCTGATACGCGGCGGCCGCTTCCTCCAGGAGGTGCCCGCCGCGTCCTGATTTGTAGGCTTTGCCGAGTTGCCGACAGCCGAGTGGGTTGTCAAGTGTACAGGCCCTGTCGAACCATTGCAGTCCCGCCAGTCGGTCGGACCCTAACTTGCCCCTCCACACCCGCTGGCCCATGTCGAGACAGCCACGAGCGTGTCCCATGGAGCAGGCAGAGTCGTAGAAGATAGTGGCGAGAGCTGGGTCCTGCTCAACCCCATCGCCGTCTGCGTGTAAGCGAGCGAGCTCGGTGCAAGAAGCGCCGTCACCGTATTCACACCCGGATGTGTAGGCGGCAGCGGCTCGTAGAGGGTCAACGGCGAGGCCATCGCCGACTTCTAGGGCGAACCCTACGCGATAGCATCCAGAGCCACCGCCGAGATCACAGGCTTGCTGGTAGTACAGCGCTGAGCCGGTCGGGTCGCGGTCTACTCCTTGGCCCAACTCAAACATGTCGCCCAGATCAACGCAGGCTTGTGCGATACCATCGGCGCAGGCACCCTGAAGGTACATGACAGCTGCAGAAGCGTCCGTGGGAATGCCGCGTCCGGAACGAAGCATACGGCCGAGACCCGCGCAGCCGGCTGGGCTCTCACCGGTGCATGCCAGTCGGTAATAGCGGACGGCTCGGGCGGGGTCCTCGGGCACAGCCTCGCCTGCGTCGTACCAGTCTCCAAGGACAGCACAGGCGGCGGGGGTGTGGTCCTCACACGCTCTGCGGCATGCGAGGGCATCGGCGCATGGCGCATCTTGGGCGGCTGCGAGTGCTAGGAGAAGGGTGACCAGGGGAGAGCTCCTACGCCCGGTTTTGGCGGGCGGAGAGGTACAGGGTAGCGCGGTCACCCTGATAGGCCCACCACGCCACACTGCGGACCTGTGCGGGCCTGTGCTCGGCAATCCGGTTCAGGATGCCGTCTAGGACGTTGCTATGGATAGCATCTGTTACGAGGTTCACTCCGACCATCGGTCCGTCGTCGGCGCCACGAAAGCCACGAAGGCTGGCAATTCCCGGCATGCCCTCAAACACCCGAGCCCAGTCCGGCGTGTCCGAGGGTGTACGCTCTGGATGGCGGTCTCGGTCGAGTAGCGGGTCACGGATCCGCACGAAGGCCATGTCGGCGGCCAACCGCCACGAGACGTGGTTAGCATTCCACCGTTCTTCCAATCCCAACGGCGCACTTGGCACCACGCGAACGACCGCAATGGCGGGGTCCTGTGTCACGCGTCGGACCCAATCTTCAATCGCTCTTGGCGGCAGTGCGTCGTAGTCGAAACGCCATGTTGGGCAGAAGGCAGCCGGCTCACCGAGCCATCGGGGAGCATCTCCGACCATGACGTCGTTGGGCAGAGGAAACGCGCTGATGGCAGCGATTGCAGCGTCGGAGAGGTCGGGCGAGGTGGGGAGTACATGGACTTCGAGCTGCGGCGTGGAAGGGTCGAGACCCGCGAGCAGGGCGGTGAGCTGGCCGGGCTTGCTGGGCTGCATGACATCGGCGGGTAGCCGGGATGCGGGTGGGGCGACGAGCCACAGGGTGAAGGCGACGCCATTGTCGACGTCCCAGCGCATGTCGGTCGCGAGTCGAATGGTCGGGTGCTCGGCCCGCTCAGCAACCAGCCCTGCGAGTGCGTTGACGATGGACTGCCGGTCGGCGTCGGTTCCGATGAATTGGATGCGAATGCCGAGGCGGCCGGTTGGCCGGTGGACCACGGGCACGACAGTGTCTTCGCCGCGGTCCGAACGAAAGGCGGCAGTGACACCACCGGCTTGCAAGGCCAAGGCAATGTCGCGGTCGAGGGCTTCGATGTCTGAGTCGGCGGGACAAGGGCGGAGGTCAGGCAGTCCCGAGCCACCGTCTTCGGGATCAGACCAAAGTCGGGCGTGGACCCTGCCACAGACCAACTCTTCCGCAACGGGTCGCCCGCGGTCGAGGTCGTATTGGATGCCTGGAGGCGGCCCCGCCATCACTCGAATGCGATGTGGTTCGGCTGCGACAGCCCCGGCGAGGACGGTGTGTATGTCGGCTCGTGGCAGTGGAATGCGAAGTTCCCAGTCCGGCTCGGCGCCGTCCCAAGGCTCGATTTCATCGGTCTGCGGGAGAACGCCGAGAGCGGCTTCGATGCGTGCACGCGCCGCGAGCATGGCGTCTTCGTCGTCGCAAAAGACATGTAGAACCGGCCAACCACTGGTTACGGCAGCAGCTAGCTCAAGGGGGCTGTTTATAGGCATGCTGCGCGCATATCCGGCGGCATGCACATGTACAGGCTACGGCCTCGCATGTTTTGGCCTCTCTTCTTATTGTTCGTGTCGTGCTCCCGCCCCGACGTGCCCGTTGAACCTCCTGCGCCGGTCCTCCGGGTTGCCTCTGAGACCGTCACGGAAGGAGAGTTCACCAACCGGCTGATTACGGCGAGTAGTCCTTACCTACTTCAGCATGCACACAATCCGGTGGACTGGCGGCCTTGGGGTGACGAGGCCTTCGCGGAAGCGGCTCGGAGAGACGTGCCTGTGTTCCTGTCGATTGGCTACGCGGCGTGTCATTGGTGTCATGTGATGGAAGAGGAGTCGTTCGAAGACCCGGTCCTCGCCGCTTACTTGAACGCCCACTTCGTCACGATAAAGGTGGACAGGGAAGAGCGGCCGGATGTGGATGCGGTGTACATGGATGCGGTTCATGCCCTCAATGGAAGCGGAGGTTGGCCGGCGAGTATTTGGCTGACGCCTGACCGCAAGCCGTTCCTGGCCGGGACCTACTACCCGCCGGTTACTAGTCGGGGCCGTCCTGGATTTCGCGAGATTCTGGAGCGGGTGACCGAAGTGTGGAGCAGCCGTCGAGGCCAGATTGACGCCGATGCTGAGCGGCTGGTCAGCCAGCTTACGGCACGGGCTCGCATCACCCCGGGCGAGGTTCAAGAGTCGGTGGCCCAGACAGCGATGCTGTCACTGCTCAATACGTGGGACTCGGAGACCCGTGGATGGGGTCAGAAGAAGTTCCCAATGACGCCGCGACTGGAGGCGTTACTTGGGTTTGGACTTGTAAATGAAGATGCCGCATTGACTGGAGTGGTACGCGACACCCTGTGGGCAATGGACCGCGGTGGGGTTCACGACCAGCTCGGCGGAGGGTTTCACCGCTACACAGTCGATCCGCGCTGGCAGATTCCCCACTTCGAGAAGATGCTGTACGACAATGGGCAGCTCTTGAGCGTGTATGCGTCTGCTTCGGTCGCGCTGGATGAGCCGCGCTTTGCCGAGGTCGCCGATGGCATTGCGGCGTGGATGATGCGTGAGCTGACCGACTCGCAGACCGGCGCTTTCTACTCGTCTCAAGATGCGGACACGCAGGGAGAGGAGGGGACGACCTACACGTGGACGCCCGCACAGATGGCAGACGTCCTGGGAGACGATGCTTCAGCGGTACTCAGTACCTACGCCATCACGGCTCGTGGGAACTTTGAGGGCGCGACTGTTCTCACCCGTCCGTCTGCGACCCCCATCGATGACACCGTCCGCGACCGCTTGATGACGGCGCGTCTGGCACGTGCGCAACCGGCCACCGACACCAAGATGGTGGTCTCTTACAACGCCTTGGCCATTGCTGGCTTGGCTCGTGGTGGGCGTCTTCTGAACCGGGCCGAGTGGGTGGTTGCGGCAGAACGCGCCGCCACGGCGGTCCTTGCAGCACGTCGCGACGATGGCTCGATGCCACGAACGCTGGCGGCGAATAGCCCGGATGGTGTGCTGGATGACTATGCCTTCACCGCTGTGGCGTTGATGGAGTTGTACGAGGCGACGGGTAAGACCGAGTGGTTGACCGCCGCCGACAGTCTGGTGGGTGCCATGGATGCCCGATTGTGGGACCCCGCGTCCGGTACGTGGTTCATGAGTGCTGATACCGACCTGCTGGTGCGCAAGATTGATCTGTCGGATGGCCCGGAGCCGAGCGGCGTGGCGCGTGCGGTCCAGGCGCACCAGCGACTAGATACCTACGGCACTCCAAGCGCGGATATCACCAAGGTCACCGCGACCTTCATGGCCGCAGCAAGCTGGTTTACCCGCTCGCCTGCAGGCGTCCCGACCCTGGCTATGGCCCACGAAGCGGAGCGTCAGCCGGCAAAGAGTTTTGTAGTGGTGGGCCGGACTTTGGCGGATGCGGAAGCCCTGGCGGTACCGTGGTCGTCCGAGTACCGACCGGACGGTGTGCTTGCCCTGGCTGCGCATCCTGTTTCTAGCGGTGCGTCTCTGTTGACTGACAAGACCCCAGGCGACGCCGCTGCACGCGCCTTCTTGTGCTTTGATGGCACCTGCCAGCGCCCTGTCAGCACCCCGGCTGAAGTGCGCGAACTCCTCGACCCTGGAGCGTCCCCCTGATGCGTCGTCACATTGTCGTCATTGACCCTGGAACCAAGTTTCCGGAGCTGCACAACTTCAACCGAATCGCCCGCGCCAGCGAACTTCCGGCCACCTACCATCTTCCCTCAAGCACCGGTTCCGACTCGCTCCGTCGCATGAGCGACAACATCGCTGGCATTGTTATCTTTGGCAGCGGTGCGTCGGTCCACGACAACGACGCTTGGCAACACGAGCTGGACGAATGGTTGTTGCCGAAGGTCGAAGAGGGCATTCCTGTCCTGGGGTTGTGCTACGGCCATCAGCACCTCGCGCATCGTCTAGGCGGTACAGTGGGCGCGGTACGTGAGGACAACGAAAAAATCCGTGGGCTTCGCACCACGCATCTTCTCGCTGACCGCTTGTGGGGAGAAGCCTGTTCAGGGCCGGTCATCGTCAGCCACCGCGACATGGTCACCGCACTTCCCCCAGGCTTTGTGAACTTGGGCCACCGTGAACACGTCCCGATTGACGCCTTTGGCCACCCAACCCGGCCCATCTGGGGATTCCAGCCACACCCAGAAGCGACCACCGCCTTCACCACCAACAACGGCATTCCGTTTGACGGTGACCCCAACGTGTTGGCGTTCGGGCACCGACTTGTGGATGTCTTTGTGAGCTGGTGCGCGGCCCGCTGAGGCCCTGAACGGGGATGCGCAGTACACTCCGCCCATGCAACAGACTCCCATTGATGTCCTCGTTGACGGTGTGCGCACCTCCACCCATACAGGTGCCCGCCTCGTCGACGTTCTCACGGACGTAGACCCCGACTTTCCGCACGTCTGCTACCACCCCGCTCTGGGGCCCATTCGTACCTGCGACACCTGTCTGGTCGAGGTCGACGGGGAGTTGGTGCGGTCGTGCGATACCGTTGCGTCCGAAGGGCAGACCGTTGTGACGGCCAGCGCTCTGGCGACGTCTGCGCGGCGTGAGGCGATGGACCGGATTCTCGGCAATCATGAACTGTACTGCACGCTGTGCGACAACAACAACGGCAGCTGCGAGGTCAAGGGAACGTCGGAAGCGTTGGGCATTGAGCATCAGCGCTACCCGTTCACCAAGAAGGGCTTTGAGGTCGACAACTCCAGCCCGTTTTACCGGTATGACGCAGACCAGTGCATTGGCTGTGGACGCTGCGTTGAAGCCTGCCAGAACCTGCAGGTCAACGAGACACTGACCATCGACTGGGAGAGCCCCCAACCTCGCGTGCAGTGGGACGGCGGGAAGTCGATTGACGAGTCGTCTTGTGTGTCATGCGGGCATTGTGTGACGGTATGCCCGTGCAATGCGCTGATGGAGAACACTATGATCGGCGAAGCCGGTGTGTTTTCAGGACTTCCGGAATCGGTAAAGCGTTCTGGTATTGAGCTGGTCAAGCATCTAGAGCCCATCACCGGCTACAGTCCGGTATTCGCGCTGTCGACCGTCGAGTCCAACATTCGCAATGCCAGCATTGAGCGTACCAAGACCGTGTGTACCTATTGTGGGGTTGGCTGCTCGTTCGAGGTGTGGACCAAGGGCCGGGACATCCTCAAGATTGAGCCTAAGATTGAGGCGCCGGCGAACGGCATCTCCACGTGTGTGAAGGGTAAGTTCTCCTGGGGACACATAAACAGCGACAGTCGCCTCACCACCCCACTGGTCCGGGACGGGGAGACGTTTAAGCCGGTGAGCTGGGACGAGGCGCTGTCTCTCATTGCCACCCGTTTTCGCGAGCTTCAGGCGGCGCACGGGGATGACGCATTGGCGTTCATTGGCTCGTCCAAGTGCACCAATGAAGAGGCCTACCTCACGCAGAAGCTGGCGCGAGCCGTGTTTCACACCAACAATATCGACAACTGCTCCCGCTACTGTCAGGCGCCGGCAACCCAAGGGCTGTGGCGGACTGTTGGCTATGGCGGTGACTCTGGCAGCATCTCGGACATTGCCGCCGCCGACTTGGTGTTGGTGATTGGCGCCAATGCCGCTGAGAACCATCCGGTCCTTGCGACCCGGGTCAAGCGCGCGCAGAAGCTCAACGGGCAGACACTGATTGTGGCAGACCTGCGCAAGCATGAGCTGGCCCGCCGCGCAGACGTATTCTTCCGTCCATCGCCGGGGTCTGACCTGGTGTGGTTGCAAGCCGTCGCCAAGTACATCCTAGACAATGACCTCCATGATGCGAGCTTCCTCGCCGAGCGCGTCAACAATGTCGACGCCTTTGTACAGAGCCTCTCCGACTACACGTTGGAGTACGCCAGCGAGCACACCGGTCTGTCGGTGGAGGTACTGACCGACGTCGCCGAGCGGATTGCGCGTGCGGGCTCGGTCTGTGCATTGTGGGGCATGGGCGTCACCCAGCATCATGGGGGGTCGAACACCTCTACGGCAATCAGCAACTTGCTGCTTGTGACCGGCAATTATGGGCGAACGGGAACCGGTGCTTACCCGTTGCGTGGTCATAATAATGTGCAGGGAGCGAGTGACTTTGGCTGCGTCAATACGTTCTTGCCTGGCTACCAAGCGGTGTCGGATTCGGCCGTGCGCGCCAAGTTCGAAGCGGCGTGGGGAGCCCCACTGTCGGACGTGAAGGGCCTTGATAACCACGGCATGGTCGAGGCGATTCACGACGGTTCGCTCAAGGGAATGATGGTCATTGGCGAAGAGATGAGCCTGGTCGACGCCAACGCCAACTATGTGCAGGATGCCCTGACCAAGCTTGATTTCCTAGTGGTGCAGGACATCTTCATGAGCCGGACCGCCGCCTTTGCCGACGTCATCCTTCCCGGAGCTCCATCACTCGAAAAATCGGGTACGTTCACCAGTACCGAGCGTCGTATCCAGCAGCTCTACCAGGCTCTAGACCCTCTCGGAGACAGCCGCGCGGACTGGGTCATTCTGTGCGAGCTTGCCAAACGCCTGGGCCATGCCTGGGATTACGTGCATCCGTCAGAAATCATGGACGAAGCCGCCGCACTGACGCCGTTGATTGCCGGTGTGACCTATGACCGACTGAACGACTTTGGTAGTCAGCAGTGGCCGGTAGCAGCCGATGGCACCGACGAACCTTTGCTGTACACCGAGCGCTTTCACTTCGACGACGGCAAGGCGCGGCTGTACCCGGTGGACTGGTTGCCGCTCACGGACGTGGTGGACGACGAGTACGACCTGCACCTGAACAACGGGCGGGTACTGGAGCACTTCCATGTGACCAACCAGACCCAACACACCGCCGGCGCTATGCAGAAGGTCCCGGACACCTTTGTAGAGCTGTGTCCTGAGCTGGCCCAAGAGCGAGATGTCCAGGAGGGTGATTGGGTGCGTTTGGTCTCGCGCCGAGGTCGAGTCCGAGTGCGGGTGGTGGTGACCGACCGCGTGCATCGCAATGAGTTGTACATGCCGATGAACTCTACCGACCACGCCATAAACCAGCTCACATCCAGTGTTGTTGACCCGGATAGCGGCACGCCCGCGTACAAAGAGTGTGCGGTCAAGCTCGAGAAACTGGGCAAACGCGGACCGCCAGTCTTGGGCAAGAACAACTGGCGCAACCACACCGCTACGCCACAGACCGGTGTTGAGGTCGAGCGAAAGTGGGCGCGTCCGGACTACCTATTTCCAGGAGCGAAATGATGGCTCGCCCCATTGACTACATGCCTGAGCCGCCCGTTGTAGAGGCCGCGAAGAACGACATGGATGAGACCCTTCGTGCGCTCCACGACGCCGGTGTGCTGCGACTGATTCGCGGCCTGACCGACAACAGAGATGGGGTCGCACAGGTGACCGCAGACCAACTAAACAGCGAGTCCGGTCGTCGATTGCTCGGCAATGGACTGCTGGTGGGCAAGACTCTGGCGAGTGTTGACCCAAAGGCCCTCTCCACGGTTCTAGAAGGTACGACCCAGGGCATCGAACAGGCGGCAAAGACCAGAGACCAGCCCGCTCTTGGTGTATGGGGATTGTTCAAGTTTGCGCTTTCGGCAGATGTCCGACGTGGTCTTGTGCTGGTGTTGACTGTTCTCGCTGCGATTGGCCGAGGCTCACGCCCGTCGTAGTGGATGAGAAGAAAAAGCCGTTCTTGGTGTTGACATGGTGTTGACGCTGTGTGAGACGGGCGGCCCATCTCACGGAGGAAACCCTATGTACAACATGTCAGCGTCTGTTCAGAACCAGAACGCGTCCGTTGTTCGTGCGTGGACCTTCGACCCTGGATGTCTTCGCGAACGTTGAGAGCGGTGTTCAACCACCTCTCAGCGGCCGCTATGAACTCCAACTAGACCGCACTGCGAACCCGTTGCGCGTTGGCATCCGCGAGCTCGCTGTGGCGTCGCTGGGTCTGAGTTTGTGCTGCGGCGAACGTTTCTGCTTGGTTGTCCCACCCCGATGGTGAGTTCACTAGGCAACCCTTGCACATCTGCGGATGCGCACCTGCGGCGTCACTCCGGTGGCGCCTGTACCGATTGGAGTCCGTCATGCAGACGGCAACAAACTCATTTTCTTCTCCTGTTCGCGCCATGGACGTCTTGCGCTTGGCTTGGCCCATCGTCGTCTCAATGCTGTCGTACACCTGCACGTCTCTCGTAGACGTCCTTGTTGTGGGCTGGCTTGGCACCACTGAGCTGGCGGCCGTTGGCTTGGCGGTGACCGGTCTGTACTTGGTCCGCGCCATGGGGCTTGGTGTGCTGTCGGGGTCTCGCATTGCGACGGCCCAGGCAACCGGTGCGGGTCGGCATTCCGATGCTGAGCGCTACGGTTGGCACACGGTGTACATGGGCTTGGCCTTTGGCATCCTGGTTCTGCCGGCTACGGTCGTGTCGTACCCCGTATTCTTGGCATCCGGTGCTACGCCAGATGTGGCGGCAATGGCGGCGTCGTACACGAACATCATGCTGTTTGGTGCGGTGTTCACGTTCTTGTTGTTCGGGTTGACAGCTTGGTTCCAGGGACGGGGAGACACTCGTACGCCAATGGTTGCGAACGTCGTATCCAATGTGCTCAACGCGGTGTTGACTCCGGCACTTGTGTTCGGTGTAGGGGCCATTCCTGCAATGGGTATTTCCGGTGCTGGACTGGCTACTGTCATCGGTACAGCTGTTGGGGCGGCGTGTCTCATTGTGCCGCTGGCTTTGCGGTCGGGTCGTTCGGCGTTCGCCGGGTCGCGGCGATTGTTCTCACACATTGCACGTCTTGGATTCCCCATGGGATTCGCATGGACACTCGATGTGGGTAGCTTTGCCGGTTTTGTCGCCATCTTGGCCGCCTGTGGCAATGAACACCTCGCTGCACACGTGCTCGTCATGCGCATTGTGTCGGTGAGCTTCCTACCGGGGCACGCCATTGGGCAAGCCGCTGGAGTGCTCGCTGGGCAGGCTGTTGGCGCCGGTCGACCGGATGTGGCACGGCAGTCCGTCTACGCGGGGTTGCGGGTGGCAACCGTCATCATGGTCCCGCTTGGAGTCGTGTTCTGGTTAGCCCCTGAGTTTGTGCTAGCGCCATTTAGTGTGGCGCCTGATGTCGCCGCGTTGGCCACGACATTGTTGTTGATTGCTGCCGGTTTTCAGGTGTTTGACGCCATTGCGATGGTGCTATTTCAGGGCATCTCCGGTGCTGGCGACACCCGCTTTGTGACGGTCACCATGACGTTGGCTGCGTGGCTCGTGAAGCTTCCCATTGGCTACGCCTTTGCCATTCCCTTGGGTCTAGGCGCTGTCGGGGCTTGGTTGGGCTTCACCGTTGAGATCATTGTGGTCGCCGCCGTGTTGGCCGCGCGCCTTCGGTCGGGTCGCTGGCTCCTAAGCCCAATGCCTGTGGCAGCCCTCGCTACCTAAGAACGGTGCGGTTCACCTTGACGGTGGACCGCTCCAAGTGGCAAAAGGAAGCTCATCTTTGGGGGATGTCATGCGTATTTCTGGGTTGGGCCTAATGGCCCTTGTGTTGGTTGGATGTGGCGGTAAAGAGCGAGACGATCGGTTGTCGGCATTAGAGGCCAGTATTTCCGATTCGTCGGCGCAGCAGGCATCGAACCTGGCTGCCGCGCAAGACATCCTTCAAGCTGACCTGGACGCTCTGCGTGCGCGTTTTGATGGATTCGATCCCGCTGAAGCCGGTGTTCTCGCTGCGGAAATTGATGCCATCGATGCGAGCGTTCAGTCGACCGCAGCAGACCTCACCGGTCGTATGGAAGCACTCGAAGCCCAAGCGGAAGGGCTGGCCGGTCGTGTGACGGCGCTCGAAGAGGCGGATGTGCTGACCGCGGAGACGCTCACCACTATCCAGACCGATGTGTCGGACAATTACCTCACCGCAGCCTCTCTCGAAGGCGTCGTTCGCGTCACCGATCTGCAGCCCGACTACGAAGATGTCGCTACGCTCGTTGCAGACCTGTTGGACGCGCGCGACCGAGTCGCAGATCTGGAGGACTCCGGTGCAGACGCTGAAGAAGTCACCGCACTTGCCGACGCACTCACCGCGCTCAGCGAAGACGTGGGTGGCTTGGTGGACGTGGACGTAGAGCTCGACACCCGCTTGGCGTTGGTGGAAGGGGACTACGCCAGTCAGGATGGCTTTGCAGATCTCCAGTCCAGCGTGGACGAAATCTCTGCGGACTACGCCACATCATCGGATGTGGGTCAGGTTCAGGACTCGGTGGACATGATTGCGTCTGACTACGCCACATCATCGGATGTGGGTCAGGTTCAGGACTCGGTGGACATGATTGCGTCGGACTACGCCACATCATCGGATGTGGGTCAGGTTCAGGACTCGGTGGACATGATTGCGTCGGACTACG
>JBLHSN010000173.1:0-12030 GCA_047626195.1 Myxococcota bacterium | reverse complement strand
GCCAAAAAAGTATCTTCGGTCCAGGCATTGAACGCGCCGATTGCGGGTCCACACCACACCTGGATGTCTTGTCGGCGGTCATCGACTCCGCCAATGGCCCAGCGGCTCGACAGGCCGAGGTACCAGCGGAAGACCAGCGCCATCTTGTGCTTGGGGTCGGCCTCTGCGCGGGTGATCTGTTCGGGGTCGCGCTCGCCGAAGAAGGCTTTACAGCCCGCATAGACGTCTGCGAAGGACTGGCGAAGCAGGGTCTTTTCGACGCGCTGCTGCTCGGCCGCAGGAATCGCGTCCCATGACGGGTATTGCCGGTACAAGGTGTACAGCTTGTGGCCGCGTGACGCGAACATGGTGCCGCGCTTGAGCACCTGGACCTCAACGCCGGCCTCGAACATGTCCGATGCCGGTGCCATGCCGACGTCAGCCATTCCTGCGGTTGCCAGCATGACCTTGGCCATGTCGCTGGTGCCGGACTCGACGCAGGCCTGGTTGACGGTTCCGGTCATCACGTAGTCGGCTCCCATGGCGAAGGCGCCGGCGATGGACGCTGGTGTGGACAGGCCACCTGCGGCACCAATACGGACAGGCTGGGCATAGGCGTTTGCCGTCACCACCCGGTCACGAAGCTGGCAGAGCAACGGGATGAGCACGGGAGCGGGGCGGTTGTCGGTGTGACCGCCAGAGTCGGCTTCGGCGGTGATGTCGGATGCCATTGGAAGGTAGCTGGACAGCTCGGCCTCTTCTGGGGTGATGCGCCCTTCGCTCAGCAGCTTATCCACCAGCTTCTTCGGGGCTGGCTCCAAGAACTGAATCGCCACTTCCGGGCGACTGACCTTGGCTAGGACCCGGTTAGGGGCCACCACATTGCCCGCCGAGTCGCGGTGCAGGCCCGTCAAGCGGTACTGAACGATAGGAGCCGTCAACCGCAAGAACGCAGACGCTTCAACGTTGTGTACGCCACGGGCGATGAGCAAGTCGACCGTTTCTTGCTCTTGGTAGGGGGTAGCCGGGGAATGGATGAGGTTGACCCCGTAGGCCAAGTCACCGGCTTCGGCCTGAATGCGGTCGAGAGCGGTGATGATGGTGGGGGTGTCGAGCCCAGCGGCACCGAAGAAGCCCATCAATCCTGCTCGGGCCAGCACAATCACCAGCTCAGCCGACGCGATTCCGTTGGCCATGGCGCCGGCTACGTAGTTCGCGCGCACGCCGTAGGTGTCGCGAAACGACGGCGCTCCGAGCTGGTCAGGAGTTGTTGCCGGAATCCAGGCGAGCAAGGTCAGAGCGCCCTTCGGTGGATCGCCACCCATGACCGCAACGCCTCCAGTTGCAACGCCGGGACCTGCGGGCGTGGCAACAACAGCAATGTCTGTATCCAGCTGTTGTAGGCCGCGAATCAGCGCATCTCGCCCGGTCAGTGGGGCAGTCGATGAGGGGATGTACCAAGCGGCAGACGGCATTCAGACTCCAGGGCCTGGACGTATAGCCGTTACGGGCTCTCATTGCTCTATGTACCGCTAACTAGCGGTGTTTCTGGCCCGGTGGCCAGTTTGTTTTGGCTAGGTCAACGCGGACGAATCAGCGCTCTCTACAGCGTGGGCCGGAACTATCGAGCCGCACCCTTCAGGAATGGCAAGCTCCGTGCACAGCGCAGCGGTCGAGACCTCGGCGTAGTCGCCTGCATTGGAGTGTTGGTGCACCACGACAGCTCGCTGATGCAGATCAACAATCCAGCATTCAGCGACTCCACCCAAGGCATACATGGCGGCATTGTACGCATCCAGCTTGTGCGAGATGTCGGCGACGTCAATGACCAAGCGACAGTCGGCAGCGCGAAAGTAGCCGTCGTCATTGGGCGTGGCGCTGTGGTGGAGCAGGCATACAGGGGTGGACCTCCACGTTGATGTCGAACCCGACGCTTTGGCACGCCTAGTTTCGCCGCCAACTTCCTAGTAGTAACAAGTTACAACGTCGTCAGTTGGCGACGTTTCTGAACGCACCCTAGCGGCGGTTTCTTCCATCAACGACATCGGCCACCCCTGTAGGTCGGGTTGGGCGAGTGAGTGAGTGCCGAGCGGGACAAAAGGGCGCTCCACAACGCGGCATGCCGCTCAAGCTGCTCGCGTAGGTTTTCGTACGTATTGCCAAGCAAAATACGAACCTCAGTGACGACGTACCGGTGCGGGGTTCGCTGGGGTGCTACAACGACCAACTCTCCGTCGATCCGCTCTACCGATGAGTCCTCGGTCAACACATTGGCGCCGAGTATGTCTTGGACGTTGTCGGCGGAGAAGGGATGGGCGTAGCGTACGGGTGCCGTGTTCACGGAGAGCTCTCGCCTCATAATGTGCCCAGCTGGACCCGATTCCGCCACTATCCAAGCGGCATTTTCCATCGAGAGCGACCCAGCTACGCGTCCACAGCCTGAACGGTGTGTACAATGTCGGGAAGCTGTTCGCGCAGCTGACGCTGAACGCCGCCTTTCAGCGTCAACATGGACGCCGGACAGGTAGCACAGGCGCCGAAGAGCTGGACGGTGACCACCCCCTCCTTGACGTCGATGAGCCGAATGTCGCCGCCATGTCCGTGAACGAAGGGCAGGACTGTCTCATCCATCACTTTGGTTACGGCATTCCAGTCAGGGTCGTCGCTGCCGGTCTCTTCTGCTGTGAGCATGCCACCACAGGCCAAGAACCATGCGCGAACCGTGGCGGGGACATCGGCATCCAAGGTGGCCCAGCGGACCCCTTCACTGCGTTCGACGCTGACTAGGTTGTCGCGTAGCAGAAGGGATTTGACGTCTGGTAGGGCCATGAGAAGGCCGGCGAGTCCCGGAGCGTCTGTGGAGTCCGCGTGGAAGGGCTTGCCGCTGAGCAGGAAGCGGCTTGTCTCGTACAGCCGAACATCTGGATTCGGGGTCTCGGCTGGGCGTACCTCGAGAACCACGCCCACGGTGAAGTCGTCGCCGTTGTGCTCGAGGAATAGGCCCTGCAGGGCCTGTCGATCACCGTCTTCCACGAGTAGCGAGCTGTCTGCACGAGGCACGCTGTCTAGGACAATACGGGACTTTGGCGGATGCTCTTCAATGCGCAAGCGCAGCGAGGTGTCGGTCAGCGAGTCCAGCTCTCGCACGGCCTTGCGGGTGATGGTGAATGGAAGGGGGGCGGCTGGGGTCACGGGTGGGGTGAGTCCGAGGGCATCTTTTATCGTAGTCCACAGGCTCATATCAGCGTATATCCTTGTACATCAGTGCGAGACGGTCGGCAGGAATGCCCACACGGTACAGCAGAGGAAAGGTGTTCATCAGGGCGCAGTAGTACAGCGGCCGGTCCTCGAAGCGACGCGCGGAAGCGGTCACACGACGGTCTACGGTGACAAGGCGCCCGTGGTTCCACAACGCCTTAGAAAGAGCGTAGTCTTCGAGGATAGGAAGGTCCGGAAAGCCGCCTGCTGACTGGAATGCAGAGCGCCGACAAAATTGTGCTTGGTCGCCGTAGGGCAGGCGAGTGTAGCGACTGCGGACGTCTGCGATGTGCATCCACCACGCAGACCCGCGGGCTCCTGAGTCGGGTACAGTCCACAACTTGAAGGCACCACCGGCGACGTCAGGGTCGGACAGGGCTCCGTGGATGCAGGCCACGGCGTCCTTCGGAAGAGTGCAGTCGGCGTGAAGAAAGAGCAGCGTCTTTCCCAAGGCAGCGTCGGCGCCGGTATTGAGCTGCGGGCCTCGTCCGGTGGCCCCTTCAACAATGCGAACGGAAGGGAATGCTCGAACGCGGTCCAGCGTGCCGTCCGTGCTGCCGCCGTCGCTGACAATGACCTCGTCCACGCCGTGAATGGACAGCACATTCGTCAGGCAGCGTTCGATGCATCCGGCTTCATTGAGGGTGGGGATGACGACGGACACCGCAACAGTGGACATCAAGCCGAGCTCGGTCATGGCGGCACGGGTGTTCGGGGCGTCACTTGGGTGGGCGGTGAGCCAGTCGCGAAGGGCGACCAGATCACTCGGCGTGTCTACGTCAAAGGTACCGCCAACCAAGCGAACGGTGAGTCCATGCTCGGTGAATCGGGCCACCGTGGCGTTCAGCGTGTGGGCTTGGGACCAGGGCAAGTCGCTCAAGATGCCTGCTGGCACGGTGCGCATGCCGAGAAGCGCGTAGCCGCCGTCGTCGGATGGCACGATAACCACGTCCACATCTGACAGGGCTTCCATGGCGTGTGTGACGGTTGATTCAGTGAGTCCGGGGCTGTCGGCGCCAATGATGATGCCCCAGGGACCGAGGCCACAGCAGCGTCGCAGGATGCGCTCCATGCGTTGGCCAAGGTCTCCGCTTCCCTGAAGCCAAAGGGCATCGTTCCGAGTGAGACCGAGTGCTTTTGCTGACCGTTTGGTCGACCCCACGACCCGTGCTGCACCGGTGTTGCCGAGCATCGACCAGGTGTCTGCGAGGAAGGCACTGGCAAGAGTGACGCTACCTTCCGGGCCAACAGCGGGAATTAGACGCGTCTTCGCCTGCCCAGCAACTGGGGGTTTTGCGAAGACGACGACATGGCCAAGGTCACTCATGCAGCGAAGGTAACGCTGCGTTTGGGGATGGGCGAAGGCCGCATGGTGGCGGCTAGAACCGGTCTGTAGGCTCCCCGTCCAAGACCCGTGCTCGTGCCCTAGTTTGGCGTCGATGGGCCCGTTTAAGGGGCCTCGATGAACGGCTCCACGGGGGGCTTCTCGTCGTTCCTTACCTTAGCGGAACCAGGGTCTTGGGCGTCTCCCGACCCGTGTCACCCCGGTAACAAGTATCTCGGTAGTGATGTCACCAAAGTGGCCCAAAGCTAGTGTATCAGTCACGAGGATCTGTCCATGCAACGCACACGAGTCCCATCCGCAACGTCAAGCCAATCTACGACGGCGCAGTCCCCTGCTACTTCGGTCGGAACCGGCACGAATGGCGGAGATGCTTCGGTCAACTCCAAGCCCAGGGCCACCAATCTGGCCCTGAAGTTCAGCGATTCCGAGGTGCGAAACACCGACATGAAACCCGCCATCTTGCGCGAACAGGTGCTGGCTGCTTTACAGCTCCAAACCAATCAACAAACCAAAGATGGCATTCAGCTGACGGACACCGAAAAGCTTCATGTGGCCACCAAGACGTTGTTGAGAGGCGGTGTCGATCAAGCCACGCTGTGCCACACAATCTAGGGGCTGTTCTTCAAAAAGACGCACAATCCGTCGGATTTGATTGAGTCGGTCATGATGCTTGGCGGCCAGGTACGCGTTGCATTCAAGACGGGTGGGGTGGCCTCGGCGCCAATTTCCCCGCTCTTCGCTACGGCACCGTCCAACTACACAGGGCTCGACACCAACGCCCGCGGCCGAAGTGTGGACGATCTGGCCGGAGACTTTGCAGTCGTGGGCACTGCTGGTACGTTCATTCGGCGACAGCTGGGGCCGGTGATGGCGCTGTTCAGGGAAAGCCGGATATACGACCGGATTCGCCTCAATCCGGACAAATTTCCGGCGTCTTCTCCTGCCTATCGTCTCCTACAGCGGGAGTTTGAGGTTGGCCTGATGCTCAACTATATCGACTCTGGGGTATTCATGGTCAAAGCGGCGCTGGCCGACTCGCTGACCCAACCGCCCCGTACGCTCAAAGCCACGGCACTTCGTCTAATCATGGGTTGGAACAACCTAAACCTCGCCGCTGCGCCGCACACGGCCATCGAGATTCAGGATGAAGCGATTGTTCAGCGGGCACTCCGCGAGCTGGGCGTGACCGTGGATGTCGACACGGACAACGACTGAGGGTCAACGCTGAGCAGCGCTGTGCGCGTCACTTTGCCCCATTCAGCACGGTCCACAGCCGCTCCACGTCTGCGCGCTTGGTATTTGCCTGGCCAATCGCCACCCGAAGAAACGGCGTGCCATCGGGCAATATCGACCCGGTCACCGTGCTGTGCCCGGTTGCGTTGACCCGCTTGACCAGCGCCTTGGTCGCGTCAGCTCCGTCCACATGTCGTAGACAAACCAAGCTCAATACAGGCTCGGTGACGAGCTCCAGGTGTTGGCTGTCACGGACTTGGTCGGCGACCCACTCGGCCCACTCGATGTGCTCGGAGATGTGCTCTCGCAGGCCGTCACGACCGTAGTGCCGAAGTACAAACCACAACTTCAACGACCGAAAGCGCCGGCCCAACGGCACGTGCCAGTCGCGGTAGTCGATGACCTCGCCGGACTCGGTGGCTGCGTTGCGTAAGTAGGGGGGAAGCACGCTCATAGCGTCGAGAAGGGCGGTCCGGTCCGCGACCCAGAAGGCGGAGCAGTCGAAGTTCACGAATAGCCACTTGTGCGGGTTGAACACGTAGGAATCCACATGCTCCAGGCCCGGCTGAAGGTGGCGCTGCTCGGGTAGGACCATGGCACTCCCAGCCCACGCGGCGTCGACGTGGTGCCACAGAGCGTGTCGCTGGGCAATGACTCCGAGGGTGTCGACCGGATCCACAGCGCCGGTTCCGGTGGCCCCGACCGCACTAATGAGCACGCACGGTACCAGTCCTGCTGCGGTGTCCTCGGCAATGGCTTGTTCGAGGGCGTCGGGTTGCAAGGCGAAGGCGTCATCTGTTGCCAACAGCCGGATGTGTTCGAAGCCCGCTACTTGGGCGCCTTTTTGAACGGACGAGTGGGCTTGAGAGGACGCGTATACCACCAGCTTACTCGCCAGGTGTCCTCGTCCCACTGCTCGGTGTCGGGCGACGACCAGGGCTGTGTGGGTCGCGTCGCTGGCTGTGGATTGGATGACGCCGCCACCGCGGCCGCTCTCATTGCGCCAAGAATCCGGCAGTCCCAATAGGCCAACAAGCCAGTCCATCACGCGTTCTTCGAGCTCTGTGGCGGCAGGACTGGTGTCCCACATCATGCCCTGGACGCCCAGCCCAGCACTCAACAGCTCGCCGAGAATCGACGGGCCTGTTGCATTGGCGGGGAAGAAGGCGAACCACCCCGGGTGCTGCCAGTGGGTGATGCCGGGCAATAGAACGCTCTCGACGTCGGCCATCATGGCCTGCATGGACTCGCCGGACTCGGGAGCGGCGGGCGGGAGTTGCTCCTTGATGGACCCGGGTGTGGCCCCGTGCAGCACCGAACGTTCGGGGAGCGAGGTCATGTAGTCCGCGAGCCAGTCGACCATGGCGTGGCCGTGCTGGCGGAACTCTTCGGGACTCATGTGGTCCACGGGACCTCCAAGTGAGGGTGTCGCTTAGCGCGCCACGTCCACCGCGACGGCTCCGAGTGCGTCAACAAACACCGATGGGTCCAGCGACACCAACACACCGCGGGCACCGGCGTTGACGTACACCTTTGGCACAGCTGTGACGCCTGGCTGTACGTACACCGGCATGGATTTCTTGGTCGCAAAGGGGCTCGTACCACCAACCTGGTACCCACTGTGCTTTTGGGCTGTGGCCGGCGTGCATGCTTGAACGAACCGCACTCCGATGACGCGCGCGAGCGCCTTGGTCGATACCTGCCGGTCGCCATGCATCAGCACGATGAGTGGCCGTTTTTCGTGGTCTTCGAAGATGAGGGTCTTGATGATGACGTGCTCGTCTACGCCAAATGCGGTGGCACTCGCTCTTGTCCCGCCCTTCTCGATGTACGTGTAGACGTGAACGTCGTGGGAGACGCGTTGGGCTCGCAGCCAACGCAGGGCAGGGGTGGAGGGAATCTTCGCCATCAGGGCTGTTGCGACAGGCGGCCAGGTCGAACTTCCGACGGAACGGGCCCTTGGTAGTCGTCACCCAACGACACATAGGTCGCATCGAAATCAACAACCATTGGAATACTCTGCACAAGGTCCCACGCTTGCCACTGGGCCACCGGGTCCTTGAAGACAGCGTGACCCGGCTTGTTGCCGCGCTTCCAGGACAGCTCGATGAGCATCCACTCGGTGCGCGTCTCACGACCGTCATTGCTCAGCTGTCCATCGGGCCATTCGGGGGCGCCACTGGGAGACTGGGCGCGCTGCGGGTCTTCGTCAACCCAGCCGTAGACCTGCGCATCACAGCGGTCTCGCGTGGTCAGAACACCGAACGCAATGCCGTCGCCGCAGTCGTGTCGGTGGGTGTCGGATGTCTGCACAGCGTGTGGAACCGGCTGAAACCCGCTTGGTGACCTGTACATCAGTCGGCCAATGCTCGCGCTCATGTACACCGGCTTGGGGACCGCGGAACGTGGGTCTGCACGACCTGCGAGGACCGCTACGTCTAAGAAATACTGTTCAGTTCGTTCTTCGACTTCGTCACTGCGAAGCGACATCAGCGGCCATGTGGAGTTGGCGTCGCGACCGCTGGTACTGCGTGTTCGTCCCTCTTTCCACGACAGGTCATTCCAGCTACACCACTCGCCCATGACCGCCGCTGTACAGACTTCGTGGGTCTGTGTGCAGTAGTCCTGCACATCCACACAGGTCTCTTCGGCGAACCCGTTGCCGAGGTCGCGAACGGAGCACTCTTCGTGGGTGCCGCAGGCCTCCTGGTAGTCTTCGTCTCTGCATTCTTCGGGGGTCTTGACCCGCTCCGAGCAGGATAGATTGTGGTGTCCAGGGCGTCCACCTACGCCGTTTCGAGGCCTCTCACCTCGTGAACGAGGAGCCGCACTCCGCCAGCCGGTCTCGGCCGATGAGTCCATGACCTTCGTGACAATAGTGCGCTCCCACTGCCGACCCGTGACGCGGACGAGGCCGCCCTCAGCGGGTGGACGGGGCCAACAGGCCAGGGTCTCACAGTCGCCTAAGACGCCAAGACCTGCGGACAGCGCGCCGCTTCCTGGCACGCCAGCGGGAGCCGGTAGAGCGTCTCGCCACTGTTGAACGTCACTCGCAGTGAGGCGTTGCACGTCGATCTGACGCACCCACTGCTGTCCGGTAATCTCGGCGTCTACTATCGCGTCTGACGCGTACCAACTCACGCCACAACAGCTGGCGAGGATTGCCATCGCGCCGGTGATGGCCGCGGTGGCCGTGGCGAGCAATGCCTTGAGACCCCGGTTCTTGCCAGCGGGCTGTTCGACGGGGTTAACGACTGGCTCGCCGAAGGGGTCGTCGCGACGGGCTGCGCAGGTTCGACACGCATCGCGGTCGCCGGGGTTGCTGGCGTCACAGTTGGCGCACATCCAGTCTTCGCCAGCGCTGGCCATGTGCAACAAGTCGGGTGTGGAGACGGTGGCCGCTGTCGAGGCCCCGGACTCGGTGCGAGCTCCAAAATTGAAGTCACTCTCGGCCTTCTCACGGGGATTTCCACAAGCGGGACAGGTCTTGTGCCGACCCTTGATGTCCGTGGTCTCGCAGGACGTGCACTCCCACGTTCCTTCAATGATACGTTTTCGTGCCAAGTGTGCGGTCCTCATCGGCAGTCTACCCGCTGCGATAGGCAGCCCCCCGCGAGGTGTCCATTGTCCCGTGATGTTTATGACAGCCCACTTGTCGCTCGCTACGCCACCAATGAGATGGCGCGCCTGTTTTCGCCGCGTACCCGAGCACGGAGATGGCGAGAGCTGTGGTGTGTGCTGATGGAGAGCGAGCAGGCCTTGGGCCTGGCGATTCCCGATCTGGCCATCGCGGAAGCCCGTGGCCAGGTCGATAACATTGACTTGGATGCCGTAGCCACCTACGAAGCCGAGCTGCGCCATGATGTGATGGCCCATGTGCATGCGTTTGGAGACGTCGCCCCGGCGGCCCGGCCTTGGCTGCATCTAGGCGCTACGAGTTGCTTTGTGACCGATAATGGCGACCTTGTAGCGCTGCGCGATGGCCTAGACCTGCTGTTGCCAAAGCTGGCTGGGACCGTCTCTCAGCTCGGCGACTTCGCGCGACAGTATGCCGACCTCCCCACGCTAGGTTTCACCCACTTTCAAGCCGCACAACCCACAACGGTTGGCAAGCGCGCTTGCTTGTGGCTGGCCGACTTGGTCGACGACTTGAACGCTCTCACCCGCGTTCGCAACGACCTTCGGCTGCGCGGTGCCAAGGGAACGACCGGCACACAAGCCAGCTACCTTCAGCTGTTTGACGGCAACCATGATGCGGTGGATGCCTTGGACCAGGGCATTGCCGAGCGCATGGGCTTTGAAGCGGTCTACCCGGTGACGGGTCAGACCTACTCGCGAAAGGTCGACCACGAGGTGCTCTCAGCGCTGTCCAGCTTCGGTGTCACCGTGCACAAGATGGCCACGGACCTGCGTCTGCTCGCGCACCTCAAAGAGGTCGAGGAGCCGTTTGGTAAGAAGCAAATTGGGTCGTCAGCTATGGCCTATAAGCGCAATCCCATGCGCAGTGAGCGGCTGTGCTCCCTGGCGCGTCACCTCATCACGCTGTCGCAAAATTCCGCATGGACAGCGGCAACGCAGTGGATGGAACGAACGCTGGATGACTCGGCGAACCGTCGCATCTCGCTGTCAGAAGCGTTCCTGACCGCAGACGGCATGTTGGAGGTTCTGCTCAATGTGACCTCGGGTCTTGTGGTGTACCCGGCGGTCATTGCGCGTCGTCTCAACAGCGAGCTGCCGTTTATGGCGACGGAAGAGCTGTTGATGGCCATGGTTCGTGCCGGAGGAGACCGGCAAGACCTTCACGAGCGCATCCGAGTCCACGCGCTGGCCGCGGCAGCCGTGGTCAAAGAGCAGGGCCGAGACAATGACCTTCTGGAGCGCATTGCCGCAGATACGGCCTTTGCACCCGTTCACGACCGCTTGGACGACCTGATGGACCCGGCTCGCTTTGTCGGTCGCGCACCCGCACAAGTTCGCGCCTACCTAGACGGTGACGTGGCCGGTGCTCTGGCGCCGTGGGTGGGTCGCTTAGATGCGGGGGCGGGGCTTCGCGTGTAGCGTCGGGTGTGGATGGGCTAGATGGCGTCTATGGAGAGTGCATGTTTCTCACAGATGCCATGACCGCAAAGGTCGATACTTGGATGCAAGAGGCGATTGCGTCCGAGCCCGATGTCCCCGATGCCATGCAGTTGTCGACGGTGGACGAAGACGGTCGTCCTTCCTTGCGAACGGTCTTGCTCAAGGGCTGGGGCGCTCGTGGACTGGAGTTCTATACGAACTACCAGTCGCGCAAGGGCCAGCAGCTGTCGCACACCCCACATGCAGCGGTGCTGTTGCACTGGAAGAGTCGTGAGCGGCAGCTAATTGCTGAGGGCCGCGTTGAGCTCCTCGAACCCGAAGCGTCGGACCGCTATTTTGCTTCGCGTGGTCGTGGCAGCCAGCTCGGTGCCTGGGCGTCTGTACAGAGCGAAGAGCTCGACGAGCGCAGCACTCTAGAAGACCGCTTGGCTGCGGTCACCGCGCGCTTTGACGGCAAACCTGTGACGCGCCCACCGCATTGGGGCGGGTTCATCCTGATTCCAGACCGCATGGAGTTCTGGCAGGGAATGCCGGACCGCTTGCATGTTCGAACCGTGTTCGAGCGGACGGGGCCAGAGACATGGGACGAAAAGACCCTGTACCCGTAAGCCAGCGGTCAGGTTGACGGATAGGTGTTCCACAATTACGGTGGTGGATCGGAGTGTCTATGTCACGTATTTTTCTCGTCGGTACCTTGGTGATTGCGGGTGCATGCGGAACACAGCGTTCTATCCACTTGACGCTCGATGAACTAGATGACCTGGACCGTGGTTTTGCCTGTGGTGATGACTCCATCACCCTGACCAATGCCTTGGCCACGGTACGCGCCCAAGTGTTCGACTTGCCATTCAACGATGACCCTGTAGTGTGGGTCGTGTTCACCGGTGTCGACCTCATCAACGTGTTCGATGACAATCTGTGTGACGACGCCATGATTGTAGGGAACACCTTCCAGAGCGTCGACTTTGGCTACACCATGACGTCGGGCTCGGTGACTCTCCTCTCCACGGATGACGGCGTGCGGTTTGAGGCGACCGATGCCGTGCTCACGCCGGATCCGGTCTACGACGAGCTTAGCGAGGCGAGCGCGAGCGACGCTAGTGCGGTCGATGTGGGTGGTTTTGCCTCCGACATCG
>JBLHSN010000172.1:0-12039 GCA_047626195.1 Myxococcota bacterium | reverse complement strand
GCAGGTCTTCGCGAATCTGTTCCACGGTGGGGTCGGGCCCACCGGGGCGCTGCCCCTCGCGGTACGGGCCGTACGAGATTCCGGCGATGACAGGCGCTTCGCCATGCATTGGCGAGAAGGGCCTCAACGCGCGTGCCTCGGCGGGGGGCTCCACCTCAGCGAGTGAGGCTACGGAGGTCGGTGCCGCAGACACGGGTGCCGTGTGCGTGGGTGTGCATGCCGCAAGGGCAAGAATGACCGATAATCGGGCCCAAGCTGTCACTTACTTCCTCCGCGGGGCGCCATTGCTACCGCGAATCCACCGAGTTGCGGGAGGGGAATTCCACATCATAGGTGGCGACGATCTGCACGTGCGCGTGTTCTCTAGGCGCGAACTGGATTGTGCGGGGTCGTCTGCCCTCGGAACTTGAGCGAACGAGGGCGAGGGTTGCCCAGGGGCTCTCGGTGCCGGTCGCGCCGTACATTGTGGCGGCATCCTTCGGTTGCGCTCATTGGTGGACTGACTTCTTGTCGTTTCCCCCACCTCTCGGACCGCCGCTGACTGCGCTCCGACCGCAGTCGGTGCGCGTCGTCGAAGAGAGACCACAACAGAGCCAGCACGGCGGCGACGGATGCCAAACCCACGCTTGCCGCAATGAGGAATAGCACCACGATTGGGTAGCGCGATGCCAGGACCGGACTGGTATCTCCGAGGAACTGGCCGGTCATCACTCCGGGAAGGGTCACCAGACCGACGGCGCTGATGACATTCACGGTGGCAATCATGGCCACGCGCAGTCTATCGCGCCCACCAGCCATCCATTGGCGCATCGGAACACCGAAAAGTGCAGCCAGCCGAGCCGTATGAGCTGGATCAGCGTCCGCGCGGAGGCCACGGTGAGCTTCTTCTCAAGGCTGAGGCCGAACCCGAAGGACAGCAGGCCGTTCCGCGCGATGAGTGCTGCGGCAGCGCCCACCGGCCACAGCGCCAGGTGTCGCGAGCCTCGGCGGTCGGCTTGGGCCGTGTCGTGGGTGACCCCCACGCAGGTGCGGTCCGCTAGCGTGGCCTCGACGTGCTCGGCACAGGTCGGTTCTAGGTTCGCGGCTGGCTAATTCGAGAGCCGGACCAGTGGCCGATGAGACACGGCGACCGCCAGCGCGAGCCGCTGCCGCTGGCCGCTTGACCAGCGTGACCACGGATGGTCCGAAAGCTCAAGCCTCACTCCCCAGTCCGAGGCCGGGGTGAAAGCGTCATCCACCGGCGCGGACCGCTGTGCGGTCGGTGTCCGCTAGAATCAATGGTCAGTCCCTGAGTGCGCAGGAGTGGGGACGTATCGAGCTTGATCGGCGTCAACCTCCACGCTTTACATACAGGGGTGGACCTCCACGTTGATGTCGAACCCGACGCTTTGGCACGCCCAGTTTCGCCGCCAACTTCCTAGTAGTAACAAGTGACAACGTCGTCAGTTGGCGACGCCCCTGAACGCATCTTGGCGCCGGTTTCTTCCATCAACGACATCGGCCACCCCTGTAAGGCATGATAACTGGCACGATTCTCAACTTCAATAGTGCCCTATGCAGGAAGGCGCGAGCTCCGAGCGCGATGAACATCAGGTCCGTCAAGCTGCGCCCGGTATGTCCAGCGCGGGCATGTACCGGTTGAGTCCGTCGAATTCGCCAGTATCAATGACGAGTTCCTGGCTCTCTTGTGAGTGGGGGCGTCCGGCTATTTAAGGGGTCTCGCACTGCGTTGTGCGCAGTTCCGCTCCGTTTCTCTACCGGACTGCGGGACGAATTTTTATATCTTTAGATCCAGCATAATAAGTCATTGATTTGCATTCAGAGTTGGGAAATCGTTTGAGCGTATTCTGGGGAAGACATGTCTCGCTCACTGTTGCTCGCTGTATTGCTGCACTCCACCCCCTTCGCAGCAGACTCCAATAACGACAGATGCGAGGACGCCTACTTTGACGCGAACACAGCCTGTGTAGCGCCTACCGCTGACCTGGGTGCTGGAGTCATCGTGGGTGCTGGGGCGGTCATTGGCGCGCGGGCGAATGTCGGTGCTGACAGCGAGATTGGCGCCAATGTGGTGGTGGGTCGTGCGGCGACCGTGGGCGAGCGCACCGTCGTTGGAGTGGACAGCATCGTCGGTCGTGCGGCAACGGTCGGGTCAGACGTGGACGCATCGGCTGGTGGCCTGTCCGTCGGGTACGCAGCCTCTCTGGGGGACCGCTGCGTCGTCTCGGGCAGCGTGACGCTCGGTAGCTTGGTATCGGTGGGTGCGGACTGCGACATTGGGACGAACACGGTGCTTGCCCGCGCGGTGACGCTGGGCGACGGAGCCCTGCTGGGCGCCGGTGTGGTCCTCGGGCCGGAGGTGGTTGCTGGCGCAGGGCTCGACCTCGGCGGCGGGGTGCGGGTTCGCAAAGGCACGACCTTCGGAGACGGGGTGACCGTAGGCACGGGGACCGCCATTGGTCGCAACAGCACACTGGGTGACGGTGCCAGCGTTGGGTTTGACGCGAGGCTGCGGTCGAATGTCCAGGTCGGCGCCAACAGCTCTGTAGCGGATGAGGTTGTGGTGCCCCGTGGGATGTTGATTGAGGGGGGGCCCCCACGCGTGTGGGCAGATGTTCGGCGTGACGTGTGCGGAGTTCGAGTGGGACTACCTGAAGGCGTCGAACACGGGCGCGGGTGACCTATTGGGCCACTCGGTAGCGCTGTCCGGCGATACGCTCGCGGTGGGTGCGTACCGGGAAGGTAGTGCCGCGACGGGTGTCAACGGCGACCCCTTGAATCTAAGGCGGCTTTTTTTAGGATTTCCCTCTCTTCTCGAAGAACCTTGTTCTCTTTGCGGAGCCGCCGAACGTCGTCCAGCAAGGCTGGAGCGGGTGCTCTGGGCGCCGTAGGCTTTCCGCCCAGCTCACCCGCATCGGCCTTGCGTACCCAGGTTCCCACGACCGATTTGTCCACACCAAGTTCTGGGGCAACCTCTGTAATCATCAATCCCTGTTCTCGAACGAGGCGTACCGCCTCCTGCTTGAACTCGAGCGTATACGAACGTCTTGTCTTGGCCATGTGGGCCTCCTGGTTCTTACCTACCAGGAGGTCCGTCTCAGCGTGACAAGGTCAGTCTTCCCGGCTTCGCATCGAGCGGCTTTGGCTGAGTGGCGATAGGGTGAAGGGCGCGCAGTGAGCGCGTCTTGCCCCCGCCTGGAGCGTCCATGACCCCTCGACATTCGACCGCCTTTGGACTCTGCCTCGTTGGCCTGATTGGGTGCCCCGACCCGAGTGAACCGGCGGACACGCAGGACGACGTGGTGGATGTAGACACCGCCGGAACTGAGAGCGAAGGTACCGATGTTGAGACGCAGTCCAACCGGCTGGCCAATGGAGGCTTTGAGCTCGGCGCGAGCTGGTGGAGACCGTCCGGCGTCACCAACCACGACTGGGTGCGGACGGGCGACGCTATTCACGATAGCGCGGAGACGTTTGTTGCTTACGAAGGGGACTCTGCGCAGAAGTTTTGGGGCATGTACGCGGGCTCGGTGCCGAACACGAGTGAGCATGGGCTGACCCTCACAGACCTCACCGCTCTCGACACCCATGTGGTCACGGCGCGCGCACTCACCGCCGCTGATGACGCGGTGCTTGGCGGCAGTGAGGCCGTCCTCTTCCTTCGCTACCTGAACTCCGGCGGAGACGTCCTGTCAGAGCAGACGAGCCTCCCTGTAGATGACGACTTTCCCAAGGACTTATGGGAGGAACTGCGCGTCGAGGCTCAGGTGCCATCCGGCGCGGTATCGGGCGAGCTCGGCCTGCGCTTCGCCTTGGCCGACTGGAACGCGACCGGCTCGGTCTATGTAGATGACGTTGTCTGGACGTCCACCGGGACCGGTTCTGTTGCGGGCGAGCGTCTTCTGGTGTGGCACGACGAGTTCGACGGTAGCACCCTCAATGACGACAATTGGACGCGGCTTGAGCTGCCCGCGTACACGTTCAACGCCGAGATGCAGACTTACACAACCAGCACCAACAACGCGGCTGTGGAAGATGGGCATCTGATTATCACCGCGCGGCAAGAGTCTTCGGGCAGCATCACGTCGGCGCGCCTTGTGACCGACGGCAAAGCCGAGTGGACCTACGGCCGAATGGAGGCGTTCGCCCAGGTACCGTCCGGCATTGGGACGTGGCCCGCTTTTTGGATGCTCCCTAGCGACAACGCCTATGGCGGCTGGCCGGACTCGGGCGAGATCGACGTCCTGGAGTATGTGGGCTGCTCGCCTAACCGGGTCTTTCAAACCATCCATACCGGCGCTTACAACCACATGATCGGCACTGAGCAGGGTGGAGAGACTGAGCGAGTTGCAACCGCAGGCATGCACCTGTACGCGGTGGACTGGACGGCTGATGACTTGGTCTTCACAGTGGACGGCGAGACGGTCTTCACGTTTGCGAATGACGGTACGGATAACTCCGACAGATGGCCCTTTGACCAGGACTTCCATCTGATTCTGAACCTAGCCTTTGGCGGGAACTGGGGCGGGTTTTGTGGCGTGGACACCACGGCGCTTCCACAGGAATTCCGCGTGGATTGGGTCCGCGTCTACCAGTAGGCGAGCGCTATGGCCTGCCTGCTCGGTTGTGGGATGCGACCGGGACTAGCGGTCTTCGGCGTAGCGGGCGGCGAGCACTCGCTCCGGCGGAACTTTGAGGTCCCAGACGATGCCTAGCCACGACAGCACACGGAGGACCTGGAACGTGGGATCGATCTGCCACCACAAAAATCCCTGACGGGCGGAGGCCGAGTAGAAGTGGTGGTTGTTGTGCCAGCCCTCTCCAAGAGTGAGGACGGCGAGTAGGGCGTTGTTGCGGGAGGTATCGTTCGTGGCGTACGGGCGGCGGCCCCAGACGTGAGCCACGCTGTTTACCGAGAAGGTCGCGTGCTGGAGCAGGAGCAGCGGAAGGGTAAATCCCCAGACGAGCCCCGGGAGTCCTCCTACCAGGAACATTCCTACGGCCAGCGCAATGGGGGGCAGCGTGTGGTAGCGGTCAAGCCAGCGCAGCTCTGGGACGCGCATCAGGTCTCGGATGCGCCGTGCATCGTGGCCCTGACCCTCGTTGCTGACGACCCATCCCATGTGGGCGTGCAGTAGGCCGTGGTGCCTAGGGGAGTGGATGTCTTTGTCGCTGTCAGAGAAGATATGGTGATCCCGGTGGTTGGCGGCCCACCACAGCACTCCCTTCTGCAGCGTGGACTGGGCGAGCACTGCCAAGACGAGCTGCCCAGCGCGGCTAGTTCGGAAGCTCTTGTGAGAGAAGTACCGGTGATAGCCGGCCGTGATCGCAAACATCCCGATGATGTAGACTGCGAGCGCGAGGGCCGCGAGACTCCAGCTTGGCGGGAACAGCACAACGCCAATCAGGGCGAAGACGTGCCAGGCGCCCAAGACTGCGGCGCGGACGACGGGAAGGCTGAGATTCAACACGGAACCCCGGGTGAGCGTACACCTAGTCTGCTCCCAGGTTTACCGTTTGGAATAAATGTAGGATCTTACCAAGCAATCCAAGGAAATGGCCAGGTGCATCTGGGCGAGTCGCCGCGCTCCTACAGTACGACATGCTTGGTATCGAAGGTTCGGGCTGCGCTTCAGGACGGAGTCTGTTGCTCATTGCCGGCTTCGGTCGTGGTGTTTCCTACCGAAAAATTAAAACCATGTTTACCGCCTCGGGCAGGCGTTCGGGGGCCATCCGACCGCGGACGACGCCTCAGGCGCGGACGAACATCCTCACCACAGGGGGTTCTTACGCGGCGTCCGTGATGTTGTACCTACTGAGTGGGTCGTGCGGGGTGGGATTCGAAATGGACTCACGGATGGGACAGAACAGGGTGTTGTGTCTCGTTGGATATAGAGGGAATATTGTGTGAGCAGTTCTCCGGGAACGTTGTCCGTACGTGCCGCTGTCCTCGGCTGAGGGCCCGCACGCGGTTTGTCAGCGAAGCCACATCTTCTCCTGCCATGCCTGCCCGGTCGTGTAGTTCCACAGCTTGGTTTCATCATATCCAGTACGGTTTCCAAGCAAGCTGCTACAGTCGTACTGTGTGCTTACGCCGTTGTGACAGTAACCGTAGTTTCCACCTTACGTTCCCGATGAAAGGTTACTATTGCAATAGGTCATATTGTAGTAGTGATGGCCTGAGTATTTCCAGTACACATCTGAGGTGTCGCACTGGCTGCGTGTCAGATTGCACACACCGCCCACTTGGATGTTGTTGACGGTTGTTGAGTTGGGGAACAGGTCGGTCGCGCTGCCCATGTCGAGGATGTAGGCGTCATCGGCGTCGAGAGCGTCGCTCTGGAATTGGGTGTGAAGCAGTTCGGTGGCGCTGAGCGAGATTCGATGCGAGGCCGGCATGGCATACGATGCCGTAGCGGCATGCGTTGAGTGCCGAGCCACAACCGTTGGTAAAGAATTGAGCTTCAGGGGTGAGCATCGGTCTTGATCTCGAACCCGACGCTTTGGCGTGCGCAGTTCGGTCGCCACCTTCCTAGTAGTAACCGGTTACAACGTCGTCAGTTGGCGGCCGCCCTGAACGCACCCTCGCGCCGGTTTCTTCCATCAATCCCATCGCTCACCCCTGTAGCTCGCTCTGCGCGAATCCCCTTCGAGACCGCGGCGACAGGAATATGCGACAGGGGCTGACGGACTCCAAGCGCCACGCTGGCGTCCGCGTCGCGAACCTCAATCCATAGGTCGCCCGTGGCAAACAAGTCGTTGTCAACGACTTCGATCCCGGTTGCCAAGCGAATGGATACGTAGCCATCCGTCAACTGGAGGTCGAATGGGTCCGACCAGCGCACCTCACTTCCGGCTTGTGAGCCATACAGTGCGATGTCCACGGTATGCGCGCCGGAGATGGGTTCGCCCTGGGCGTCCAGAACACGCGCCTGCCATGCCATCTCGATGGGGGCGCCCGTGCCGCTGTACCCGTAGCAGCTAATAGAAAGAGTATTAAATCATCATTAATAGGTAACAATTTTACTTCGAATCGGGGCGACAACCGACGTTGTTGACGATTTTCCCCGCACACACGCTTGTGGGCCTCACTCACGGTGGAGACGAGTGACGCGCCACCGATACGCGAGTCGGAGCTTTGGTCGACGATAACCTCCCGTCGACGAGTACTAAGGTTGGAAGTCGGACGACCCAGGTGTGGTCTGGACCCGCGCCTAGACTTCGAAGCGAGCGGCATCGCTCCAAAATCCGACAGTCGTGGCAAGACGTATCTTCGTAGCACGGACCGTGGAGTACCCAGTCGCTGGACTCGACGGTGTCGTCCAGGGGGACTCTGGCCCGCCTAGTGCATTCGCAGGGTGTGAAGAGGCCGTGGCGCTATGCGCTGAACGGCACTGCGGTCTAGGTGGGTCCATCTCGCCGATAGCGCTGTATCAGTTGCCCCACTTTCTGCGCAGGAGCGCACATGAACGACTGCCCAAAGATGTTGCTAGCTCCGCAAGCTGAGCCGGCCAGTACCGACCTGGTTGACCAGGCGTCTGCTTGGGCGGAGCGCCACGGCCACACACTCCACCTCACGACCGTAGTCGAGATGCGCTTTGACCTGGCTCCGATTGTCGGAATGGACACCCTGCGAATCGAACAGCTGTCGATTCAGCGCAAGACTGATGCCTGGCTCAATGAGATGTCTGAACGGATTCCCGCTGCTGTTCGCAGGACGGAGTGCTCGGTTATGGGACTGTCCAAGGATGCACATTCGCTTCCAGTCGACGGCTCGGTGAACGTTCGACTGCCCATCGACCCCTGGCATGCCAATACTGGCGGGACTGAGTGGCTTGCTCAACACATCCCGGATGCGGACGCCACCGCTGTGCATGCGCTGACTTGGCTTCGCATCTTTGGCCTGAGTACCGAGGGAGGTAGCCACATCTACGGCGCCGCTCGTGACCTGCTTCACAGTGCCTTGGAGGAAGAAGGTCATGGCAAGGTGCCACAGCTGAATCTCGTGCGCGAAGCCGTGAACGGCGGTGCCGCCATCGCCCATGAAGCCGCTGACGTACGCGCAGATCTCATCGTTCCGCCTACACGGAGACGCTCGGGTATCCTTCACGCCGTCATGCGCTCGGTGGCCCAGCGCGCCGTGTGAGCCGCGAACTCCACGGTCGTGGTGGTCTAGTCCCAAGGACGGCATCAGACCTAGGCCGAATATACAAGACGCCGGGGTCGGCGTGGCCTATGGCGAATGGCAGTTATCCATTCATCTCCCTTATTTCGCCCAACGCAGGAGTCCCCATGAACAACCAACCGAAGATGTTGCTAGCGCTACAGGATGAGCCGGCCAGTACCGACCTCGTCGACCAGGCGTCCGCTTGGGCGGAGCGCCTTGGCCACACGCTTCACCTCACGACCATCGTCGCCACGCACTTTGGCGTAGACCCGTTTGTCGGCATGGACGGTATGTTTACCGTGCAGATGGCGGCTCTGCCGGTTCCGCCCGACACCCTCGACTGGCTCCATGAGCTGGCTGAACGGATTCCTGCTGCTGTTCGCGGTGGCGTCGAGATTACCACGGGGGATGTCGTAACCTCTCTCATCGAGGCCTCCAAGAGTGTGGAGCTATTGGCGGTGGGCACTCATCACCGAACCGGTGCAGCGCGACTGTTTTTGGGCTCGACCGCCGAGGCGGTGGTTCGCGCTTCGGAGTGCCCGGTAATGGTACTCTCCAACGATGCACGTTCGCTTCCGGTCGACGGCACGGTGAAGGTACGACTGCCCATCGATCCCTCGCATGCCAATACGGGTGGGATTGAGTGGCTGGCTGAGTATGTGCCGGATGCGGATGCGACGGCTGTGTATGCCCTGCCTTGGCTGCGTATTTTTGGCTCGAGTCTCGAGACGGCTAGCAGCGTGTACGACGCCGCTAGTGACCACCTTCGTGTTGCGCTGGAGAAAGAGGGTCACGGCAAGTTGCCACAGCTGATCCTTGTGAGCGAAGAGGTGAACAGCGGCGACGTCATCGCCCACGAAGCCGATGAAGCCCGTGCAGATCTCATCGTGCTGCCTACGCGGGGACGCTCGGGCATCCTTCACGCCGTCATGGGCTCGGTGGCCGAGCGCACAGTGCGAGCCGCAACCATGACGGTCGTGGTGATCTAGGCGCGACGACCGAGTCGGGTCTTGGCCGAACCCACAAGACGCTTGGGTCGACCCGGCTCATACCGAAGAGCATGATTTCATTTTTCTCACCTATTTCGCCCAACGCAGGAGCCCCCATGAACGACCGCCCAAAGATGTTGCTTGCCCTACAAGAAGAGCCTTCCAGCGCCGACTTAGTCGACCAAGCATCCGAGTGGGCAGACCGCCTTGGCCACACGCTCCATCTCGTGACTATCGTCGACACGAGCTTTGGCATTGACCCGTTTTTGGCCTTGGACGGTGCCTACACCATGCGCGCTGAGCCTTTGGTCATTCCGCCCGAGACCCACGACTGGCTCCATGAGTTGTGTGAGCGGATTCCGGCTGCTGTTCGCGGCGGGGTCGAGATTATTACAGGCGACATTGGCACCTCCCTCATTGAGGCTTCCAAGACTGTGGAGCTGTTGGCTGTGGGCACCCATCATCGACCCCAGGCAGCGCGGCTGTTTCTAGGCTCCATCGCCGAGGCGGTGGTTCGCAGTGCAGAGTGCCCGGTCATGGTGTTGTCGAGTGGGGCACGGTCGCTTCCGGTGGACAGTTCGGTCAAGGTGCGACTTCCCATCGATCCCTGGCACGCCAATACCGGTGGGATTGAGTGGCTGGCTCAACACTTACCTGAAGCCGAGGCGACGGCGGTGTATGCCCTGCCTTGGCTTCGCATCTTTGGGCCGAATCCCAAGAGTGGCAGCGACATCTACGACTCCGCGGGTGACCTGCTTCACTATGCACTCGAGGAAGAAGGTCACGGCAAAGTACCGCAGCTGATTCTCGTTCGCGAAGAGATGAACAGCGGCGATGCCATCGCCCACGAAGCGGCGGAGGCACGGGCTGACCTCATTGTGCTGCCTACGCGGGGACGCTCGGGCATCCTTCACGCCGTCATGGGCTCGGTGGCGGAGCGCACAGTGCGGGCCGCAGACATGACGGTTGTGGTGGTCTAGAGCACTATGGCGTCAGCACTAGGCGCGGCGCGCGGCAGCGGTCGCCGGCTTCGAGCAGCGTCTGGTTGGTGCACAGGTCTGCCGTACAGGCATTACTGCTCTGGAACAGGACCCAGCTGTTGCTGGTGGAAGCGGGGCGCAGAGACAGCCCGCTGTTGGACCACAGCCCGCTCGACCAGTTGTTGTACATGCTGGTGATGTCGATGGGTTGCCAGTTCTCGGCGGCCACGGGGGTGATGGACCCACTGAATGGGGTGGTTGATGGGCGGTCGGCCCACCAAAGGCGGTCTAGGTCGCGTCCTGTACCGACGTTTCGGTAGTCCCAACTCTCCGTGATTCGGTCCACATAGAAGTTGGTGGTAGTTCCACTGCCGCGGGTCTGGCGAAACAGCTCGACTCGTGCTGCCGAGACACCACCTGGCAAACCCGCGATATCGAACTCGATGAGCGAGAGGTACGTGTCACCCCATCCGCCAACACGAAGGAGGTCATCGTTTCGGCCGCCGCCGGGTCGTTGGGCAACGCCGTCACTTGAGAAGACGCTGGTGGTCCAGATGTCGTCTCCGCCTTGGTCTTCGCTCAGGACAATCGCACACTCGCCTGCGACGGATGTTGCGGTCTCGCCGCGCAAGAGTGGGGTGCCGGCTGGAACACTCATGCAGGTGGGGACGTTCGCATTGGCGCGAATGGCTCCGCCGCTGGCGACTGCGGCACCGGGTCCAACGATGGTATTTCGTCCAATGCGGGCGTTCGTTCCCACGACTGCAGCGGCTCCAACCGAAGAGCCACGGCGAATCCGTGTTCCGCTTCCCACGTCTGCAAAGGCGCTGATCTGTGTCTCTGGACCGAGAACGGTGCCCGACGCAACAACGGCACAGGTGTCGATAATGGCACTTCGCGCCACCACTACGCCGCCGTCAATGGTAGCGGCGGCAGCCACGCGGCTAAGGCTTCCGAGCACGCTCCCGCTGCCGACAGATGCTCCTTCTTCAATGACCGCGGCGTAGCCGACCGCAGCACCGAGTCCAATGCTGGCATCTGCGCCGATGTGGGCGCTGCGGGCCAGTCCGGCATCATCGCCAACCGTCACCCGAGCTCCGACCTGAACGCGCCGACCGATGACTACGCCACTTCCAATCACCGCGTCCTCACCAATGTGACTTGCAGCGCCAATGAGGGTGTTGGGCCCAATCGACACGTTGGCTTCGATAACCGCACGTGCGCGGACTTGAGCGCCGAAGCCGAGCACCGCGGAGGGCGAAATCGTGGCTTCGGGGCTAATGCAAGCGTCGCCGTAGCCGTCTGTGTTGTCGTCGGCTTGGTCGGGATTAAACAGACCTGGACAGTTGTCGGAGCCGTCTGCATCATCAAATCCGTCCGAGTCGATATCTGCTGCCCAACCTAGCGCAATCCACAATACCCACATGGTCTACTACTCCAACTTGGTGGCAAGCATACAGAAGTCTCGTGCCCTTCCGCAACGGTTTCTTCGGGTCGGACTGTCAGCTTTTGCCGAGCCGCCTTGCGACGATGTCCGCGCCGCTGAGCGTGGTGAGAGCTGCTGCATAAGCGGTACTGTCGAAGGGCTGTCCGCTTGTCATCGTGGCCACCATCTGGCGCATGAACACGTCGATGATGGCGTGCGCCGCAACGTGTCGGTTGAGTCCGGCATCAGTCAAGCGGTCGAGGGTCACAGCGGTGACCTTAGGCTCGTCAAGGGCCATCTGATTCTCCACCGCAACGTGCATTCGACTGTGCATCGCATCGGGTACCCGAAGGTGAATCATGGGATTTGGGTTTTGGGCATGCCAGTCCTGCACGAGCTCCTGGCGCGTGGATTCGGAAAGGGTCAGCCAGATGGCGGGGTCGGGGGCAATGGCGGGGTTGTGTGACATGGGACGGG
>JBLHSN010000171.1:0-12047 GCA_047626195.1 Myxococcota bacterium | reverse complement strand
GTCGGTGACGTGGCCAGTGAAACGAAGTCTATCGGTAAGGCGTCGTGGAAATTCATCGAGTCTGAGGCCCGCGACTACGGCAATAACCTGTTTGCCAAGGCCTTTGTTGACCTCGCAAAGGATGGCGGTTGGGACGGCGATGCTACAAAGTACGCTGTGACAGGACTCATGGATGTGCCCGGCAACCTAGCCAAAGACCTGCTCGGCAAGGCGGCCAAGAAGAAGATGGGCGGTATATTCGAGAGTTACAAAAGCTCACTACCCGGTGGCTATGACCCGAAGAAACTGGCCAAGATCAACATCTTCGAGAAGAATATCACCAGTGCTGTGGTCAAGACATCGGGCAGCATGGGCAAGGTGACCACGAAGTTTGCGATGGGTTCCTATGGCGAGGAAGGCCAGTACGGCGACGCGATGTTTGCTGCCCTGCAGTCCGGCGTTGTGGATTACCTTGGCAACAGCCTGTACCAGCAGAACATCGCGAAGAATGATGCGTTGGCGATCTCGACGAGCGCGGAGACCGACGGACAGCTGCCGAAGTCGGACCTCGACTATCTAGACGGTCTCGACTCCAAGTACCGCGACCGGGTGTTTATGGAGATGGACCCTGCGAAGGGGGCCAAGATCAAGACCGCCTACGTCACCTACAAGAACAACGAGGCAAACAAGCATAACGACCTCGTCACCGCTGCCACCGACGCGATTGCCGAACGGGAGCCCAAGCCCAAGGTCAATTACGACAACTACGGTTCGGAATAGCGGCGCGCAGATGCGCGAACGACTGTGGAGAAGCCAGCACCACGACCTATCGTGGTGCTGGAGGTCGCAGGCACGCAGTGTTGTTCGTCCTGTTTCTCGCTGCTCCCACGTCCTTTCCACGGCTCGCGGCTGGCAAACCACGGCTGAGGAGTCGAGGTTTCGCCCACACGCCGAGCGCTCGTCGTTGGTGTGGGCACGAACGCAGGAGTCGCTAAGTCGCCCAGCTGACTTGCACCCACCAGCCGTATTCGGCGCGTCAGCGGATTCAGCGGAGCGTACCGTTCACCAGGGACCTAGTCCGTCACCAGCACATCCAGCTGCGTCACGGTCGTGACATCGTTGACCGTCCACGTTCCCGTGACGGTGACGTCTGTTCCTGCTGGAACCGCTGGAAGCTCAACTGCCCAGATACTTCCAGAGGCAGATTGGTTGCTACCGAAACTGGTCTCGGTGGTCCCGAAGGTCATGCGTCCTCCGGAAACCGGTGGACCGGAAGAGGTGAAGTTCAATGGCCAGGACGAGGTCCCCGTCGCAATGTCTCCGGTCACTTGGTAGCTGCCACCTTCGCTGGACAGGTCAAAATCAATCCACACTTGGTGCGGGTCGGGGTGGGCAGCGGTGTAGGTCACTGTCCAGGGAACTCCGCTGGTCACGGATGTTCGTCCAACCTCTGTGCCGTAGCCAATGAGGCCTGCACAGCCGAGAACTGAGAGCAATACGATACCGGCAGACGCCGCGGCAAGAATGGGACGCATAGAACCTCCATCTACCAACGTTACCAAGGTCAACGCGTTGGGTCTAGGCTTCGACTAGCAGTCGATGTGGGTCTTCGTGAGGCTAAACGCATATTTTCGCATGCGCCTGCTCGGCGGCGTGACGGTCACCAGGGGGTTTGGGTGTGCTGAGTGAAGGTGCCCCATCGCCCATCGCCAACCCTCAACAGTTGGCCATTTATATGGTGTGATCCATAGAGTGTTCGATGGTCATTCAGGGCTACGGCAGTCACAAGGTCTGCCAAGTAGAAAACGTCGCCGTTGCTTGGGTCTAGGCGAACATCGTGAAGAAGTTGGAAAACAACCCGGAGGTCCTCGCGATACTGGGGAAACATTCGCGCACTTGCCCGAGCAACTGGCGTAGGAACTCCGAAATCGTCTCTGGACATCGGTGATTCGGTCCTGTAGACCCGTACACTGCAACGGGACTATTCATGATCGGAATCATCGCCACGGTGCTGCTCACCACCACTGCGTCGGCAGCACCCATCCAGTTGGGGCACCAAGGCCGTCTACTCGATTCGTTTGGCGGGCCCGTCGACGGATCCCACACGCTCGAAATTACCCTGCGCGATGCCGAAGACGACGTCGTCTACAGCGAGACCTTCACCAACTACAATGTCGAGGCCGGCTACTATTCCGTTATCTTAGAGAACGGAACCCCATCTCTCGACAGCTCGCTGCTGGACAGCCCGCCCCTGTATGTTGGGGTCTCCGTTGATCATCAAGATCTGGGCATGCGTTCACTTCTGCTCAGCGTCCCGTACGCAGCCCAGGCTGAGACGGCCCAACACGCGGTGCAAGCAGATGTCGCTGAGACTGCGGTCCTTGCGGACACCGCATTGCGAATACCCCTCGCAGGAGCGGTCAGCGGAACGAGCTGTTCGGATCCGGGAATCATCGTCTACGACACCGACCTGGGAGCCCTACGCATCTGCACAGGCAGTACCTGGAATGTGAACGGAACCTCGATCATCGCGCAGAATGGCTCCATACGTCGGTGGTCTGATGGCTCGGAAGCGGTCTCCTGTTTGAGCTACCTCGAGCCCCAGGCCGGCTACCTGTACGCCGGTGCCACGGGCGACGGCACATACTCGATCGATGTCGACGGCGCGGGACCCCTGCCCTCCACCGAGGTCACCTGCGATATGGCCAACGGCGGCTGGAGCATCTTTCACCACTCCAACGAGTCCGAGTTCCGTTCAACCGGCTGCGAAGCCCCCGAGTGCAACTCTCACCTATTCACCTATGACGCGCCCACGGCAGTCATCACACACGCGTTGGGGATGGCCAGCACCGCAGCACAGTTCATCAGCAAGCGCTGCAACGGCTCGCTGATGTTCAATCCCACCGTCTACGGAGCCTTCTACAATCCAGCGGGCAGAGTGGACCCGGTCAACTGGCCCAACGTCAGCGAGTGCAACCTAAACGACGCCGTGTGGCGAACCTCTGCCGGTGACGTGACAAACCCCAGCTTCCTACCCATCGTGCGCATCACGAATGGCGACACCGGTGATGCGTCCGAGGACGCCTACCTGACACTGGGACCGGTCCGGGTGAAGTAAGCGTGGGGTGTGCTCTGGCGCTGCTCGCGTCACGTTCTGGCAACGCAGCGGAATGCGCCAACTCGATAACCTTACAACCGGGTCTTTCGGAATGTCCGCATCACCGCCAGTCGGGAGCCCTTTAGCGTCCAAGACCAGGTATCGCCTACTGATTTGACGGACTGGTGGTACGCTGGGTCGGAAGATGCGTGAGCGTCTCTATCCTGCATTTGGGAGGTCTTTCATGCACGCCACTCGAACTGTCCTTGTGGCTTGTCTGCTCGGTCTGCCCATCGCTCATTCAGAGCCACTGACCTTTCAGCAGACCGGTCGGCTGTTGGACAGCGCTGGAGCTCCGATCAACGGAGTTCAACCTGTCGTCGTGAGCATGTACGATTCCAACAGCGACGTCGTCTGGCAGGCTGCCTTCGCCAGCGTACCCTTTGAGCAGGGCTACTACGGCGTGGTGCTCGGCACCGATGATACCGGGCGTACACTTGAACAAGCCACTACAGGCTCCGATGCTGCCGTTGAGATCGGTGTGGCTGTCGCGAGCGGCAACGAACTTGTGCCCCGAAGTCCCATGCACGGCGTGCCACGAGCAGCCGTCTCCGACGCCGTCACCAGTGCGCCTGGCGTGCTCGATACACCGTGCATCGGGTCAGATGGCGGCATGGCCTTTGACCCAACAGCCTCCACACTGACCGTGTGTATGAGCGGTACCTGGCTGCCAGTCTTGGTGGATACTACCGCCAAGAGCTGCGCCCATATTCTGGCTCGCAATGTCAGCGCAACGAGCGGCACCTACAACATAGACCCTGACGGGATTCTAGGGTCTATTACGGCCTACGATGTTGATTGCGACATGGACACCGACAACGGCGGTTGGACCAAAGTCGCAAACCACGCCGGTGGTACCGCAACCAGCTACTTCTGGAGTAGCTCCCGCTGGTTTGACAGCCGAACCACTGCAGGCAGTAGAACGGTCAACACTGCGGACTTCGTCAGCTACGCGGCGTTCGATGTGCCCGCCAGTGCCGTGATGGCGAAGCGCTCGTCGGGTAGTCCCGTGTTTCACGGATTCGACACCGCGCACTCGGGCCAGCCGCTCACCCATTGGATGAGCGCAGTCGACAACCTCTCATCAACTGTGATGGGCGCTGGAGTCAGCGTAGGCCGTGTGTATACCAACCAGGTCGGGCTGTTCATGGACACCACCAAGCCCGAATCGGAGGCGATGTTTGGCGTGACGTTTGGGTCCGAGTATATCGGCCAACTGCGTATCTTCGCCTACGACCGTTCCGGTTCAGGTGACCCCTGGCACATGTGGCATGGCGTGCAGGCAACCATCACCGCGACTAGCTCAGCGAATGGATGTACGCAGCTTCCATCACCCTGGACCCGACGCGCCCTGCATCCCAACGGCATCACCGATGTCTGCTACGCCTCCTCTAGCGCGGACCACATGAGCATCTGGGTGCGGTAGCCAATCCAATGAAGGTGGAATGGGCCAGGCACTGTCTGACGCCAGTGGCGACTGCGCCTCCGACGTCCACGAGATGCGTGTAGGCAGGAGAACCATCGGGGTGTCTACTGAACGACGCCGTCGATAGCCACCGTGCCACCCGACGTGGTGCCGGTGAACGCGCTGAAATCACCCGCAGTCAGGGCTACCCGTCCGCCACCGCCGGCATACGAGCCACCGTTGGTACCTACGCCACCGTTGGCGAGCACCTCGCCGGTACCGGACAGGGCCCCCGTCACTTGAAGGCGAATCGCCCCGCCGGAACCGGCACCACACGACACGTAGCAGTTGCCTCCATTTGCCAAGACCTGTCCGTCGACGATGGCGCTGCCGGCGGTCAGATCGATACGACCGCCGCCGCGTCCGCCCGAGCGGCTTCCCTCGGTGTTCTTGATGCCGCCACCCGAGCCGTACTCAACCGGGTTCAGCGGGTCTCCGTACATCGTGTTCAGCGTGCTGTTGCGGTACCTCCTCCCAGCGCTGCCATAGCTTCCGCCAGCTTGCTCGTCGGCGCCGCCCACGCGAGTCGGTCCAGCTGCCGACCATGTCTCTGCGTCCAGGTTACCTTGGGAATTGCCCACGCCGCCGAGGCCGCCGGCACCGGTGACGTTGATGGTTCCGTTGACCTGAACGTCGAGCTGGCCAAGCACATGCAGGATGAGGCCGTCCGTATACTGACTCAGCTGCTGTATGTCCCCGTTACCCTGCACGGTCAGCGCATTCACCGTGAAAGGAGCACGAGCCACTCCTCGGAGCTCACCAAATTGGTTGATGGTTGTGTTCGAGCCGACCACCACGTGGGTGTCATCAGCGATGAGCAACGAGCCGCGGTTGGTCAGCGTCCCGTTCAAGACGGTATTGGTGTCCAGCGTGGGCACGGTGAGGGTGCCCTCGTTTATGAGGGTGCCGTACCGGAGTGAGAATGATGTTGGCGCTAGGTCAACGAGAGCGCCCAAGGTTGTGGTCCCGTACTGTTGGCTCCAGCCGCTGGCGGTGACGGTGTTGTTGAAGGTCACCGTGCTGTTTTTCTGAGTCCACGTTGTTGCACTGATCGGGGCTTCGAAGGTGGCGCTACCACCCGACTGAACCCAATCGCCAATGCTCACCGAATCATGGAACACCGAGCTGCCTTGGCCGCCTAGGTTCATCGTTCCGGTCAGGGTCAGGGGCGCGTTCATGGTCAGAGTGCCACTGATGGACAGCGTATCGGTGGACATTGGAATGTTCACCGTCAGCGAGCCATTGCCAGAAACCGCCACCGATTGGATGGTCTCGTCTGCCTCGACTGTCAGGGCCGCCTCGACGCCATTCACTCGATAGGTGCCGACGTGGTCTGTTCCCATGAGGAACACCGTCCCCGCATCGGTGGCGCCAGTGAACGATCCGGATGTGTAGCCGGTGACCGCAATGCGACCGCCACTTCCAGCGTAAGACCCGCCCTGACTGCCACCCACGCCACTCGCAAACAGAGCGCCGTTGCCGGAGACGGCGCCCGTCACACGAAGCCGAATGGCGCCGCCCGAGCCACCACCGCAGGAAGCGCCGCACCCGGTACCATTGGCGATCAGCTCGCCATTGATGATGGCACTCCCCGCGGTGATGTTGATTCGACCGCCTCCGCGACCCCCCGAGCCGCTACCGCTGTTCTTGATGCCACCGCCGGAGCCGAGCTCCACCGGGTTGCGCGGGTCGCCGTACACGGCGTTCAGTCTTCCGTAGGTGTAGCGCTTGCCCTGTGCGCCGTAGCTGCCGCCGGCCTGCTCATCGGCGCCGTCTACTCGGGTCATGCCGGTGGGCGACCACGTCTCGGCGTTCAGGTTGCCTTGTGAGTTCCCGGTGCCGCCGAGGCCGCCGGCACCGGTGACGTTGATGGTTCCGTTGAGCTGAACGTCGAGCTGCCCTAGGACGTTCAGAATCAGACCGTCAGTGTGCTGAGAGAGCTGCTGAATGTCGCCGTTGGCCTGGACGGTCAGTGCACTCACCGTGAATGGCGCACGAGAGATTCCTTGGAAGTTTCCAAATTGGTTGATGGTCGTGTTCGAGCCGACCACGACTTGGGTATCGTCGGTGATGAGCAACGAGCCGCGGTTGGTTAGCGTCCCGTTTAAGACGGTGTCGGTGTCGAACGTGGGTACGGTGAGAGTGCCCTCGTTGACGAGCGTGCCGTACCGGAGTGAGAACGAGGTCGGCGCCAGGTCAACGAGAGCGCTCAACGTTGTGGTCCCGGACCGCTGGCTCCAACCACTGGCGGTGACCGTGTCGTTGAAGGTCACTGTGCTGTTGTTCTGGGTCCATGTTGTGGCACTGACCGGTGCTTCGAAGGTCGCACTACCGCCTGACTGGGCCCAATCGCCAACACTCACGGTATCGTTGAACATCGAGCTGCCTTGGCCGCCGAGGTTCATCGTTCCGGTGAGAGTCAGAGGCGCGTTCATGACCAGAGTGCCACTGATTGACAGCGTTTCACGAGATACAGGGATGTTCACGGTCATGGATCCGTTGCCGGAAACAGCGAGCCTGTCGACAGTCTCGCCTACCTCGACTGTCATTGCGGCATCGACTCCATTTACCAGGTAGGTGCCCGCATTATCGGTGCCCATGAAAAACACGGTCGCGCCTAGTGCATCGCCGATGAACCCGTTGGACGCGTAGCCGGTGACCGCAATGCGACCCCCGCTTCCGGCATAGGAACCGCCCTGACTGCCACCTACGCCCCTCGCAAATAAGTTGCCGCTGCCAGACACGTCACCGGTGACACGAAGTCGAATCGCGCCGCCGGAGCCACCGCCACAAGAAGCGCGGCACCCAGTGCCATCGGCATTGAGGATGCCGTCAATCACCGCGTTGTCGGCGATGATGTCGATTCGACCGCCTCCGCGACCCCCCGAGCCGCTACCGCTGTTCTTGATGCCACCGCCGGAGCCGAGCTCCACCGGGTTGCGCGGGTCGCCGTACACGGCGTTCAGTCTTCCGTAGGTGTAGCGCTTGCCCTGTGCGCCGTAGCTGCCGCCGGCCTGCTCATCGGCGCCGTCTACTCGGGTCATGCCGGTAGGCGACCACGTCTCGGCGTTCAGATTGCCTTGTGAGTTCCCGGTGCCGCCCAGACCCCCCCTCCCGCTCACATTGATGGACCCACCAGTGCGAACGTCAAGGTTGTGGCTGATGGTCAGCAGGACCCCGTCCAGTTCGCCGGCTGCATGGGTCACATTGCCGCCACTCTGAACGGTCAGTGAGCGGAAATGATGCGTTCCAGAGACGGTGACTGTGGATGACACGACGAGGTCTGTGCACTCGTAGGTCGTGTCGCCAAGGCCAATCGTCATTGGGATGGACAGGACGACCGGGGCGGACGGGTCTACGCCCGGAGGTGGGTCACACGGGTCGAGCGAGCGCTGCGGAATGATGGTGTTGCGGACCACGTATGCGTTGGCTTCGATGATGGCATTGGCGCTGGCCATCACGTTGGCGCGTACCACTGCGTCTTCGCCGATGAAGACTCCGTCGCCGAAATAGCTGCTGCGACCCAGCCTGGCGCCTAGCTCGACGGTGACGTTGTCACCGAATTCAACATCCTTGCGAACGCGTACGCCAACCCCGAGGTCCAGGCCAGAGCCCGCTTGCACACCAGGCCCCACCATGACGTTGGCTGCGAGGACAGCGCCATTGCCGATGACCGAAGAGCGAGCCAGGACAACGCCCGTGTCGATCCAGCAGTCCGCCCCCACTTGCGCAAGGTTTCCGAGGGTGACACCTGTACCGTTTACTTGGCACCGGTCGCCCAAAGACGCGCCGTATCCAAGAGTCAGAGAGCCGACGCTTGCGACCACGTCTTCCCCGATAGAGCTGGCGCGGGACAGCACCGACTCCGGCCCTAGCTGGGACCGCGCACCCACCGAGGCGCTACGGCCAATGATCACGTCTGCTCCAATGTCCGCATCTTCCCCAACGACCGCTCGGGCAGCGACCAGAGTCCCTGCGCCGATGGTCGCGCCTGCGCCCACGCTTCCTTGGATGACGGCTGTGCGGTGGACACAGGTCTCTGCACCCTCGGGTACCGCAAGATCGAGGTCGATGTAGTCGCAGCCGCAGAACCCTGGCGCCTGCTTGTCGGGGTCATCTGGGCACTCGTCTACGGTGGCAATTAGATCCAGATAGCCAGTATCCATGGTTCGTTCCAGCATTGCGTCTACAGGAAAGCCGCCGGCATCCCAGGCATCTGGCATCCCAGAGTTCCCACAGCCCATCAACCCAAGAATCAACCAACGGACCGACATATCTACCTCCACTATGGTGGATGTAGCGTGGGCTTGAGCGGACCATCAAAAACGTAACAACCGTAACAACTGCTATATGGGCGAGGGCATGCGGCGGGTCGAACGTGGCTGGTTTGCATGCCTGTAGGCGGTTCGCGGGCCCTGGCTTGGTACATGGGTGGTATCCATCGAACACGAATCCCAATGACACCCGCTATCGCACCGCGCCTCGAGGCGTTTGGGGCGCTCGTCGCTTCAGTGCCGCGTGGCAGCACCCCCTGCCGCAACGATTGTTCCGGCACCTACAACTTCTCGCCCACCCAGATCGAAGTGTACGGCCGGGACTGAATCACCCGTGGTGGTTTCCTGTGCATTTGGTGGGTGTTGAGGCCCTACGACATACGCGTCGTGGTCATTCGCAAGGGTGACTACGAGCGCGTAGAGTCCCGCTCTTGGTGGTGTCAACGCGGCAGCATGCACAGAGCCGATAAAGGCGCGACCTCGTTTTTCGCAGCGCGCGCTTGATCGGGTGCGGGGGTGCGTGCAGCGTTTAAGCCACGCTCGCAGCGCCCGATTCGCCTGCGGAGTGGTACGCTGGGGCGGGAGAAGCCTGGCTGCTTCTTAGCCTTTGGGGAGGACATCATGTTTACCAAGTGCCTGGCTCTTCTGTTGTTTCCGCTGGCTGCCCGTGCGGCTCCCATGGAGTTTACGCACTCCGGCAGGCTCCTCGATACCGATGGCCAACCGCTCAACACAACAACGGTATCGATTACCGTTGAACTGTGGACCCAGCAGTCGAACGGAACCAAGATCTGGGAGGACAGCTTTCAGCCCGTCAACGTCGAGCAAGGCTATTTCCAAGTAGTCCTCGGCACTGGCAGCGGTCCAGAGCTCGACAGCGCCCTGTTTGCAGACGGTCGTGCTGCTTACCTTCAGGTGGTGGTTGATAACGCAATTATGGGCGGTCGGATGGCTCTGACGGGTGTTCCATACGCGGCCCATGCTGAGTCTGCCGGCAGCGTCCCGCCAACCGCGGGTCTACTCACCTGTGATGCGGACAGCGCCGGACGTCTCTGGCATCAAGAGGTCGGCGACAACGCTGTTGTGCAGATCTGCGCAAAGACCAACAGCGTCTATGCGTGGTCTGCGCTGTTCGGTGGAACTCCTGGCCTCTCAAGCCTCAGCGCGACGACCGGTGTGCCGGGCCTGACAATTACCGTGGCGGGCAGCAACTTCACCCCAGGGGCAACCACGGCTACTCTCGACGGCTATCCGCTATCCATCGCGTCGCTCACACCGACCGGCTTCACTTTTGAAGCCCCAATGACGCCGCCGGGAGAGGGGAGGGATCTGACCGTTACGGATACCAACAGTGGAGCGACTTCCACATACGTGGATGCATGGACCAACAGCGCCCCACTGCCTACCGGGGGCACGGTCACAGTCCTGATCGCAGGTGGCAATACGTACCGTCTGCATGCCTTCGCTAGCGTGGGGAGCTTAGGCGTATTCGACACCGACTTTGACCTCTCCGCAGACGTGCTTGTTGCGGCAGGAGGCGCTGGTGGAGGCATCTCCACTGGTAATCAGGACACTGGTAAAGGCGGCGGCGGCGCAGGCGGGCTGCTGCGCGCAACCGACCGTGCCATCGCCGCGGGCATCCACACCATGACGGTGGGAGCTGGCGGAGCCGGAGCCGCGCAGGGCATCGGCGGTAGCGGGGCGCAGGGCAATGATGGCGGCGACTCGATTGCCTTCGGCGGCACGTCTCTCGGCGGCGGAGGTGGCGGGCGGAGCGATAGCGGTTCACTCGGGCGCGGACGTGATGGCGGCTCTGCCGGTGGCGGGGCAGCGCGAAGCACCACGTACACCGGAGGTACGGCAACCCAAAACTCTCCTGCGGGATGGACCGGGTACGGCAGCGGTGGCGGCGATTCTATCGGCAACGCGAACTACGGTGGCGGTGGCGGCGGCGGCGCGGGTGGGCCTGGTCAAAACGCGAGTGATGCGATGGCCAATCGCAGCCGGGGTGGCAACGGTGGAGGTGGCGTCGACTTCTCAGCAACGTTCGGCACCGACTACGGCGAGACCGGCTGGTTCGGCGGCGGTGGCGGTGGCGGAACCCGTTCTTTCGACCCTATCTATGGGCAGAGTTCCGGCGGCCTTGGTGGCGGTGGTGACGGCAACTGTGGAAGCGAAGGCAGCAACATTCAGTGCGCCAACATCAACGCAATGCCCAACAGTGGCGGCGGCGGCGGCGGGGCTGTCGAGTCGCCATCGCCTGGCCAATATTGTTCAGACGCCGCAGGTGCTGGAGGGTCGGGTCTCATCCTCATCCGCTACCCCTACCAACCGTAGCGCCTAAGCCCGCCGTTCGTCGCACGCGTGCGGCGTCCTAGATGCGTGTAGTGGCTCGACAGCGGCGCTCTCCGGCGCTTCTTTCGTACCCAAACTGCACGGGGCCCTTTCGCCACGTCCGACAGTGGTATGCTTGGCCAGTTGAGGCGCCAAACGTCGTGAGCCTCGGGTCGGGGAGTCGTCATGCTGGTCACCATTCTGTTGTTGGCTTCTGCCTCCGCCGCCGACGTACACGTCACCTTCTCCGGGCGCGCGCTCGACACATCCGGCGCTGCCATCAACAACACGCTGCCGGTTCAAATCCGCCTGATGGACAGTGACGCAGGCGGAAGCAACGGCCAGCTATGGACCGATACGTTCACCGACATGCCTCTGTCAGACGGCTATTTCAGTGTTGTGCTCGGCTCGGACGACCCTCTGCCAGCCTCCGTCTTTCGGGACAACACATCGGTCTGGGTGGAGGCCACTATTGGTACCACGGTTCTCGCCCGCCAAGAGCTCGGGGATGTGCCGTCAGCTGCGACGGCACGGGCTATCGTCCTTCCGGCACCAAGTGCCGGCTGCGCGGACGGGGCTCTCGCCTACGACAGCGGCACAGCGGAAGTTCAAGTGTGCGTAGCCGGCGCCTGGTCGGGATTAGCCTCGGATGCACAGATTGAGTGCGTAGGGCGCGGCGGCGAATGGACCGTCAGCGGCTGCACAGAGTATGCGGTAGAGGGCTGCGACCCCTGCAATAGCTTCGGCGAGTTCATCAGTACGTGCAGCGCCATGCCGGGTCGCCACGCCTGCACATGGACCGAGTATGGCTTGTCGACACGGTCCATCCAGGGTCAGG
>JBLHSN010000170.1:0-12059 GCA_047626195.1 Myxococcota bacterium | reverse complement strand
ACCCATTCATCCTCGCCTACTTCTGTGAGCCTTTCTTGGACGCCGGTGACGAGCTGGCGGACCTGATGGGCCTCGATGAGACACCTACCGGATTGTGGCCCTCCCTAGCAGACCCGCGTGTAGACGCGATTGTACCCATCGCTGGTGACGCCTACCTGTTCGGTGATGCTGGGCTGGCCGAGGTCACGGTGCCTGCCATGATGCTCGGCGGCACCGGGGACACAGGCACGCCCTGGGGCTGGGGCGCTGGGCTGGCCTTTGACGCCATCTCAAGCGACTACCGAGCTCTGGTCGCGCTGGAGGGCGCCGAGCATTTTGTCCCGACAACGTCCTGCGACAATCTACCGTTCATGGACACTCTGGACGCGTTCACCCGCGCGTTCATCTGTGAGGACCCAGCGTGGGACAAGAACGAGGGTCTCGACATCATCAACCACCTGACCACCGCGTTCCTTCTGGACGTCTTGGCGCAGGATGTGGCAGCCGGAACGGCACTGGATGATACTCTCTACGCTGGCCGTGCCGAGCTTGACGTGCAGATCATTCGGGACTGATCAGCCAGAGGCAACGCCGGTTTACCTACCTTCAGTGCCGGCGAACCACGATATTCGTCGGCACAGTGGGTTCGCATTCCGGGTTCACCCTGTGAGGATTCCGCTGGTCGTTTTGTACCGATGTAGACGCTCAACACTCTTGGACGGTGGGCTCTTACTCGGCACGCGTCAGCCTCTGCGGTAAGGGCCGGTTTATTACCGAACTTTCAGGTCCCACAACGGGTGCCTGCCACTGCGACGCCTGCCCGTCTTGGGCGGGTGGATGGTGAAGCCCAACGCACTCATCAGCGCTTGCGGTACCGGTTCAACAACCGGTCGGCCGTCTTCGCATGTCGCCGTCGGAGAGAGTTAGTATGAGGTCATCCGCGATTCCCGTTTGTGCCGGTCAATTCTTGGTTGTCCCCGGTGCGCTCGGCCTCAAACCACGCCAGGTGGTTGGCGCCGTCAACGCACAGTTGACGGCGGCCTGATGCGCGGTTGCCTGACGCCGCAGAGCGACTCCGGTGACTCAAATATTACGCGTTACTCAGCGAACCGTCAGCAATTGCAGCTCGGCACAAGTCATCACCACCGATCAGCGAACCGTCGACGAAGACCTGCGGAAATGTGGGCCATTGCGACCACATCTTGATGGCAAGGCGTGCCTGCCACTTACTCGAATAGTTGCCGTAGCCGAGGTAGGTGTAGGTGATTCCGGCGGCATCGAGTGCCTTGCGGGTACGGCCGACGTGGGGGTTCCAGCCCATGCCGATCACGACAACGTGGTCGCTTTCCACGGCCTTGCGTACCTCATCCACCACGTCTGTATGGAATGCGTTGAAGATCTGTGTGGCGCTGTCAGCTTGGGGGGGATGGGACATCGAGGCTCCTGCGTCACGGTGGTAGATTCCGGACGGTCCCGCCTACCGCTTCCCTGTACCTCCTGCTCAATCCGTCACACACCGTGACTATTGCGCCATCTGTGACGTGGAGAGATAGGGAGGGCCGCGGACGCCTCGGGTGTCCATGTGCCGTTGCTAGGAGTATTCATGTTGTTGGGTCTGCTGTGTCTCGTCCTCTCGTTGGCCTCGGCCGAAGAACCGGTAGACGCGCCTGTCGAAGAAGTGCCATCCGAAGAGCCTACGTCCGAAGAGGTCGTCGAAGAGGTCGTCGAAGAGGTCGTCGAAGAGGAAGGGCCGGTCTTCGCAGCGACTGCCTACTTAACGACAGACGGGTTGGTGCTCCAGCCTGATGGGTCGGTCATCCTGCGTCGCGTAGTCAACTTCTCCATCCCTGAGCCGCCGGAACCGGTAGAAGGCGAGGAAGACGAAGACGTGGACGATGACACCGAGGTGCCCGAGCCCCCCGTTGTCACTGTGCGCCTTCGTCATGCCCATGGCTCGATCGGTGACATGCAGTTTGCGCTGCCGGCGCCGGAAGTCGATGCTGCCGCCGAGATGGACATCGAGTCGGACTCCGACGCCGATTCGGAGTCTGACGTCGAGCCCGAGCCCGAGCCCGAAGAACCAGTTGTGGTCATGCCACTTCCGGTGAGCGCGAATGTGCGAATGGTGGATGTGGAGATCGTAGACACTCAAGCAGAGCTCGCTGAGATTGACGAACGCCGCGAAGCCCTGCGCATCACCATTGCCGCGGTTGAAGACGACCAAAAGCGCGAGCGGACCGCCCCACGCTACGACTTGGACTTGGTCGAAGCCCAGCTGTCGGGAATGGACCACAGCACGCTCACCGGTTTGGACCGCGGAGATGAGCGACTGGCCTACCTGCAGGCTCAACTCGAACGCGCCACCACCGCCGCAACCCTCTTGCTGGACGGTCAACCAACGGTCGATACCTACCTTGACCTAGAGTATGTTGAGCTAGAACCTGGTGAACACACCGTCATCATTGAAGAGTCTGTTGCGGACGCTCGCTGGGCCTCTGGCTACCTGCTCGACACCACACCGGCTGCGGGCATGGTCACCTCTGAGTGGATTGCCGGAATCGACTTGCCGCTATCGCTCGGCTTCGACAGCGTCAGTGTTGCTGTAGATTGGGGATATGGTGAAGTTCAAGTTGGCGAATCGGACGAGCTGTACTCGTTCATTGCCGGGCGTAAGGTCCATGCCATCGTGCTTGCACAGCTTCCCAATATCTACCGCAATATTGTCGGGACTGACAGCGTGGACCGCCGGTTGGATATCGCGAACCCGTTCCCGCATGCACTTCCCGCGACGGTCGCAGCACTGGGCCCAACCGTCACACCGATTCGTGCGCTCGACGTCGAAGACAGCTTCCGGCTTGGACTGGGACCGGCAAATGGTTGGCGGGTGAAACGCAAGGGCAAGGAATACGATATTCGCATTCCGTACGCTGCCCCCACGCCGGTGTGGCTGCCTATTGACCCCACTGGCTGTCGCATTGCCGCCACCGGAGACGTCCTGGGTCTCGAAGAGCTGGACGGCGCCAAAGGAACGGCTGCCGTGTTGGCCGGTCGTGGAATCGTGTCGGTGATGTGCGACTAATTGGCCTAGCCGTATTGCTGGCGGCATGTCGCCCGACACCGCTGCTGCCTCCAACTGTGGATGCAGCGCCGCCCACGGTCATAGCGGTGCCTCTCTCCGTGCCTGGAGATGCTCGCCAACGCTACCTTCAGGCCGCTGTGGCCGAGCGCCGAGGGGAGCTGGAGCGTGCCGAGACCCAGTACCGCTGGGTCACGCGCTTAGACGCGACAAGCCCATGGCCATGGCTTGCTCTTGGGCGCTTTCTAGAGCGTCAACGTCGATGGGAAGATGCGCTAGAAGCCTACCGACGAGCCACCGAGGAAGACCCAGAGCTTGCTGAAGCCCATCTGGCCTACGGCGCCTGTGCCGTGCGTAGTGGAGATGTTGTCGCGGGACTGCCGTCTCTGTCAGAGTCGTCCAAACGGGGTCACCCGCAAGGCCGTCATTTTTACGCGCGGGCCTTAGCTATGACCGGTCAGCAGTCCGCTGCACAGGTCGTGCTCGAAGCGTGGCTGACCGAACCAGTTGCTCAGGATGACATCTTCGACCGAGCTCGCTTGTCGTATGAGTTTGGCTACGACGATGCGGTAGTGGATGACCTCCTCACCGCAGATTGGCTGATGGCCCCACCGCCAGCCGGGGAGCTTCTTCTCGACGCGGCGGCCCGTGCTTGTCGGTTGGGGGATGCTTGGCAGGTGGCCCAAGGAAACGCCTTTGTCAGTCGGGTAGACCCAGGGTGGGGTCGCGTGGCGGCATCGATTGCTCGGCGTGTGGGTGACCCCTGGCTGCTGGCTGAAGCCGAACCCGGTGCAGCGGCAATGCCCGATGGCCGTCGTGGTCGGGGGCCGAGCAAGCGCTGTTTGTCCGAAGCTGTCCCGGAGGGATGCTCGGGTGTAGACGTTGCTTGGACCGCATGGCAGGCTGCGCCTCTCAATGATGAGGTCATCGACGTGCTCACCGACAGGGTTTCCGCTTGCCCCGAACAGGCGCCCGACAACTACGATGCCCTGCTGCGCTGGCTACACCGGTGACCCGGGTCAACCCGCTTTTGCTGGCGCTTGTTGTGCTTTTGGGATGCACGGATCTGTTCGACGAACACCTGGCCTACGAGTACCTTGGTGAGGGGATTCACCAGGTCAGCCCCGTCCAGACCCGCGCCCTGACCGACACAGTTCATGTCGACGGAGAGCTGGGCACCGCATCGCTTGGCGGGCGTCTGCTGCAAACGAGCGACGGTCTGTCTTGGCAGGAAGGTGCCAAGGTCACCCTCGACTATGTCGTAGATGATGGTGTCTTCGTCCCTGTCGATGACCAAGGTTTGGTCTTGCTGTCCTTCTACCACCACCTGGCAGATATCCGCGATGACCTGTCCGGGCGCGGCTGGCAGTCCGACATGGACGCTATTTTTCCGGTCACCGCTATCACCTGGACCCCCGAACAGCTGGTCGGTGCGGCAACGCCCGTTGAGAACGCTGCCTATCTATCGGGGGGTATCAACGCGTTTATCCTGTATGAAGATGCGAATAATAACATTCCGCTCGGCGCTCATGCCGGTGTTGTGCGACACGAGTTTGGCCACGCCTGGTTTCAGGTCCTCATGGAGCCCATCGTAGACCTCGCGCTGAATGGGACACCTGCTGTGGAGGACCTGCGTGCGGTGAATGAAGGATTTGCCGACATGGTGGCCATTTTGTCGCTGAACGACCCCTTGGCCATTCCGTTTGCCGAGCGAAACCCTCGCTTGGCCCACACCACGGACGGGTATCAAGGGGTGGATGACCCGTACTCACTCGGTGTGGTGTTTGCGGGTTTTGCCTGGGACGCTCGCACCTTGTCGGGAGACGCCGAGCTGACCCTCGAGCTGACCGTAGCGGCTCTGGAAGATTTCCGTGAGTTCCTGCTGACGGCAGACAATGACGGAACGCCGCAGCAGTTTGGTTTGATGTTGTACGACCGGTATGCCAGTGAGATTAGTGACTTTCGTCTGTGTCAAGCGTGGCGCATTCGCTTCCCGGACCTGGTGGGTCGATGCGGTCGTTAGCCGCGGCACTTGGCCTAGCGATGTGCTCACAGGCCACGGCCGAGCCGGTGCGTATTGGCGTTGACCTGGGTGCGACTGCGGTACAGAAAGCTGCGAGTCATGCGCCGATTGTGACGCCGGGTCTGCATGTAGATATCCCTCTTCGACCGCGCCTCTCGCTTGGTTTCCAGACGACTATCGGTCGCTTTGGTGAGTCCAATCCTGGAGGTGACCAGGTCACCACGCCAGTGCGGTTGAGTGCGACTGTCGACGGCCGAGTGCTGCGTCAGACACTGGGGGTCTACGGTGGTATTGGGCCTGCGCTTCGTGTTCTTCCAACGCGTGTAACGTCAGATGGAGGGGCGTTTTCTGGGACTCGTTTGCGGCCCGGACTACGGGTGCGAACCGGTGTAAGTGGCGACTTCGGCGGGCGCTGGCAGTGGGGCGTAGGCGTAGGGGCTGTAGCAGACACGGTAGGTGTGGATTGGGACTCTCTGGTGTCCGTCTCCTTCGCGCTGGGGCGTTCCTGATGCGTGTGTTGTGGCTTGCACTGTTGTCGAGTGGCTGTGTGGGCGTCACCACGCTCAACGGCGCCCGTCCCAATGCACCCGGTGAGACAACGACCCACGTGGGGGTGTCCAATAAGGTTTTGACCGCACAGCTTCGGCATGGCTTGGCACCGGATCTCGACCTCGGCATCACCCTACGCAATGCCAGCTTAGGCACAGACCTCCGGGTGCGCTTTTTTCGCAGCGAACACATCCACCTCGCAACGGCGCCGGGCATCACCCTCATCGCCAACGGTGTCTCGTTCTCGAACTCGCCAGTCGGAGACCAGTACGCGGGCTTCTTCGATGTGTCTCTGCCGCTGATGGCGGAGTGGCAGATCAACCGCCATTGGTCGGTGACCTTGGCACCCCGACTGACCGTTTCCCATCGCTTCGTCGCCAACGACCCCGACGGCGCATTTCTGCAAGAGGACGTCACGTGGGCGGTGCTTCAGCCGCAAATTGGAGGCCGAGTGCAGTGGGATGTGGGCCGCTTGGCCGTGGGCGTCTCTGCAGACGTTCGGTCTTCAGCTGTTCAGGACGTCCGTTGGCAACCGTTTTTCGGAGCCGACATCACCACTTCATTGGGGTTCCGCGGGCGTCACGAGGGTCGGCGGATTCGGCGTCAAGTCCGGAGGGAGGACCGATGAACCGGCTCGTTACTGTTGCTGTCCTCCTCGGTCTCGCAGCGTGTGCGGCCTCTCCCCTACGTGACGCTCGACGGATGGGACTTGTCCGCGAAGGGCTGCTGCGCGCAGAGACCGCCGAGTGGGTCCATTTGTCAGTCCAAGTTCATGATGACGCGCCGCAGACCCTCCCCGGTCGGGAGGTTCTCCAGGTGCCACTTATGCCAGAGTTGGACGCGGCTGCGCTGAAATCGGTGGTGGTCGCCACCGTTCAACAGGTCGGTAAGGAGCTAGGCGTGGCTATCTTTGCTGCCGATATGGCTACGGGCACGGGTGACTTGCCTGCACGGTTTCGCACCCTCGCGGAAGCGGAAGTTCCGTCTGCGCTGAGCCTGACCGTGCATGTCGGATGGTGTCCAGATGGCGACGGGTGGTCGGCCTGCGTGCGAAGCCCAGACACGGCCATTGGCTACGGCCCACCCGGTATTGAAGGCTTCCTGTACAGTCGATTTCGTTTCAAGACAGATGTGGCAATCGCTCGTCGTGTGAGGTCTGTCCATAAGACCTTCGTGTACGAAATAGATCCAGGAGGTGCGCACCTTGACCGCGGCTTTATCGGTGAAGGCAACACCGTCCAGGCACAAGCAGAAGACGCTATTCGGCAGGCGGTCGACGCATGGGTGACGGTCGCTCGGGGTCGCCGGGGTCGCCGCTATCGGGATGCTGCGACCGCTGACGTCTCTCCGGCTGACGTCTCTCCGGCTGACGTCTCTCCGGCTGACGCCTCTACGGCTGACTGAGTCGTACGTCGCTGACCCGCATCTGCAGCGAGCGTCGCCCACGGTAAATGTTCTCGGACAGGTTGCCGAGAATGTCCACGGTACCGCTGTTGAGAGCAGGAACGTGCTCGGCTTGATCCCACCAGATGGCATCTAGGCCGTCGCGTCCTGGTCGGGGAATGCGGAACTTGACCATCTTCTGGGCGGCGCCGAGCAGGCTGACACGCTGTGCCTGGACATTTCTGACAACCAAGCGGGGCGATGGGTTTCCCTGACCGAACGGTCCTAAGCTCTCGAGCTCCGAGTGCAGTCGGTCGACGAGCTCACCGGCGTCGACATCGGCATCGTACGTGCGACGGGCCACTAGGCTCTCAGAGGCATTGGCGTCTACATACGCGCACAATCGCTCGCGCAGTGCATCGATATTCTTGGTGGGCACCGTGAAGCCAGCAGCAGCGGGGTGTCCGCCGAAGCGAATGAGTAAGTCTTCGGCGGACTCCAGCGCCTTCACAGCGTGCACGCCTCGGGCTGCGCGAATGCTTCCCACAGCGTGTTCGCCGTGAATGGAGATGACCGCCGCAGATCGATGGCTCTGGTCTTTCATCTTGGCTGCCACGATACCGACCACGCCACGGTGCCAGCCGTCGTTCTCATGTCCAGCAACGACCACGAAGCTGCCGGCATCCGTGCCGAGCTGCTCGGACGCACGCTTGATGAGCGCATCCTGGAGCTCTCTGCGGTCCCGGTTGTGCTGTTCGACTTGCTCGGCCAAGACCTTGGCCTGTTCGGGGTCGCGGCAGCTGAGCAGGCGAACGATGAGGCTTGCATCTGCCATGCGTCCAGCGGCATTGATGCGGGGTCCAATGCGGAAGCCGAGATCGCTGGCCGCAATGTGTTCGGATAGGCCAGCAATGTTGAGCAGGGCTGAGAGTCCCGCTGAATGAGGTCCACGATTGAGTTCTGCGAGGCCAAGGGTGACGATGGCCCTGTTCTCGAGTGAGGTCAGCGGCACCATGTCGGCGACGGTCCCGACCGCGGCGAGCTTGAGCAGTGACTTGGTGATGGCGTCGGCGTTCGGGCGTCCTTCGAGAAGTGCTTGAGCCACTTTCAGGCTGACCCCACACGCTGCCAGGTACGGATTGGGGTAGTCGCAGTCGATCTGCGGAGGACACAACACAATCGCGTCGCTCGGCACGCTCTCACCGGCGGGGAGGTGGTGGTCGCAGATGAGGACGTCTACACCCAGCTCGCGTGCGCGCTGCACCGCCGCGTGGTCTCGCACACCGATATCGGCGGTCACGATAAGCTTGATACCTGCCGCAGCGGCTTGTTCCGCCGCCTGAACACTGAAGCCATAGCCCTCGGTCAAGCGGTTGGGGATGTGGTAGTCGAGCGTGTGTCCAGGAGCCGAAAGCGAGAGACCTGCCTGAAGAATGAGCGACGACGTGGTGCCGTCAACATCGTAGTCCGTGATGATGCGAATGGGCTCACCGTCATGGGTGGCTTTCTTCAGTCGGTCGAGTGCCGGGGCCATATTGTGCATGGCGTGCGGGTCGTGCAGGTGGTCCAAGCTTGGAGGCTCAAACACTGTTCGCGACACATCCTCTGGCGCCCAACGGGACGCGACACATCGGCTCACCACTTCCGACAAGCCTTGTTCTCGGGCGTTGGAAAGCGCCTCATCGGTGACAGTGGTGCGTTCCCACAGAGCGCCGGTCATCGAAGGGGTCACGTCGCTTACCTCAGTACAGGAGAATCACACCTACTAGGAGGCCGAGCACAGCACCGCAAGCCACACCGATGATGCCGTAGACCAATGGTGGCCAATCTGACGACTCGGGCTCGGGATCTGGAAAAGGGATGGCATCCGGCAGGTAGGCGGTAGGACTCTCCGTACTGGTCATCAGTGCTCTGGGCTCAGGCAGCACATCCATACCTGTCGGCCGGTTTTCGACGATGAGTTGAATCCGTTGGGCTTCACCGCCGTTGATACGTTCGTGGATGATCTCCAAGACAATGTCCTCGCCATCCAGCTGGGCCCCCAAGACAACGGTCGGACGGGTGCCGCGGAGGCTCTCGTTTTGGTAGCGCACTTGAATGGTCTTCGACACACCCAGTGAGGCGTAGCGCAGATGTGGGTCGGACGTGCTCTTGGCCTCGGCCTCGGCACGCTGGATACCGGCTAAGTGACCGTCTACCCGTTCTTGTAGGTCCGGCGGCTCGGGCAGCTGCATGGCTTCGATGCGAATGCCAGCGGACTCGCCCGATAACTTTGCCGATATCCGGAGGGCTAACAGACTCACCACCGTGTCCAAGGTCTCGCGCACGCCTGTTCCGTTGATGGCAGTGGCTTCATGGACGGGAAACCCGTACGGATTGAGGTCCATGGCCACGCTGTGCATCGCCCGAGCGTCTGCTGCGTCACAGTGGTTGATCTGAAGGACCATTGGCAGATCGGTCAGCTCGAATCCAACATCGCGCAGTGCCCGTTCAAGCTCGAGTAGACTATCGATATTGGCCGATTCTTGGCTGACCCGTGCATCCGCGACGAACACCACAGCGTCTACGCCGGCCATCACTTCGTGGCGCAGACCGGGATGCCGTAGTGCGCCAGGAACACCGTAGATCGTCGAGAAGAGTGGAAATCCCTTCGCCGTATGACCGTCTAGAGCGACTTCAAAGCACACCGTCTGGAGAGGGTCGCCAGGGGGAGCGAACGCAAGTACAGAAGACCGACGAGACGGCAAAACACTCGCGGCTAAGCGCTCAACGTTTGTGCTAACTCCGGCGCTGCGAGCACCAAAGTAGACAATTTTGGTAGTGATCTCGCGTCGCGCGAAGTTGAGCTGTGCCATGGTGGTGGTCCACCCTAACACCGCTAGTCGCGTTACGACCTGCCGCCGACGAGGAGACCGTGTGGGCCCGCTGATTCCATATTTTGACGTTCCAATCTTCCAAATAGGCCCATTGCCGATTCATGGATTCGGTATCCTGGTCGCCCTTGGATTCGTGATTGGCGGCCATCTGTCAACGGAACGCGCCAAGCGACTTGGTCTAGACGCGGACATTATCAATCGCCTCATCGGCTGGTTGGTTGTCGGGACGTTCGTGGGTGGAAAGCTCGGATATGGCCTGATGTACGATTGGGAAGCGTACTCGGCAGACCCGAGTTTGTTTCTCTACCCTTGGGGTGGCCTGTCCAGCTTCGGCGGATTTTTGGTCTGTGTCCCACTCTCGGTCATCTATTTCCGCGTGAACAAGGTCCCGGTGTGGCCTTACGTAGACTGCCTGGCCTACGGACTGACCATCGGCTGGTTCCTAGGACGAATGGGCTGCACGGTGGCCCATGACCATCCAGGCACGCCGGCAGACGACTTCTTCCTCGGTATTCACTGCCGCCCGGTCGAAGGACACACAGTGGAGTTTCCCGCCTTCATGGTGGATGCCGACCACAGTGGTCAAGCCTGGGGCCCCTGTCGGACAGATCCAAACGTGGTGGCGGCTCATGACATGGGCTTCTACGAGGCTCTATGGTCGTTGAGCATGTACGGCGTGTTTCGCATCCTCGACCGTGTGCCGCGTACCGCCGGTATCTACGCACTCCTGCTGGGGGCCGCCTACGGACCTGTGCGGTTCGCGATGGATTTCCTGCGAAGTGAAGCAACGGACGGTCGCATCGGCGGATTTACCCCGGGTCAGTGGTGGTCCTTGGTGTTCTTCGTGGTGTGCCTGGGACTGCTTATCTGGCGTGTCCGTAGTGGCGACATGAGCCCAGGAACCGTGGTCGATCAGGAAGAGTCTGAAGACGACGTCTCGACGGACTGAGTGCCGGCTTTCCAGGAGAGCGGCTGTCGGCCGCTTTTCTGCGTGTTCGCACGTTCAACAGCCAAGATGAGCGATCGGATGAGTTCTTCGGGACTATGATTTCCTTTGAATAGGACGTCCTGTACGCCCAGGCGGATCGCGCGTGCGGCGCTGACCAGGTCGTCTCGTCCCGTCAGTACGACGACGGGCAGGTCTGCGGAGTGGTCGAGCAAACCCTGAACCGTTGGCAGGCCCATAGAATCGGGGAGCGTGAGGTCCACGACAGCAAGTCCGTACTCTCCGGCATCGAGTGCTGTGTACGCCGCGGAGAGGGAGCGAACGCGCTCGACCTGCATCAGCCCTTGGGTCCCGTGAGTGATGTGCTTCCGAAAGAGCAATGCATCTCCGTCATTGTCCTCAACATGAAGAATGAGCAAATGGCTGGCGTCCGACACAGGCGACCTCGGGCAATCGCACCAAGTGTAGCCCGGAGCATGGGTTGCAGGAAGGTTTAGGTGCTGCATGGCGTCACTTCGTGATGGACCGGAAGGTGTTTCGCGCAGTCTAGGAAAACGGTAGACTGGCCTCTGGCCCGCTGACAGAATGCGACGTGACTGGGCTCGAAGCGAGACCAACCGTTGCACGCGAGTTGGCATCCGCGCGATAAAAGTCTGCATGTCGATAGTGTCCGTAACCAATTGGCGCCGCTCATTACCTCGCGAGGGAGAAGGAGCAGTTTGGCTGACGTGGATTGTGAGACTTCGCTGGGTAGCCTTGATAGCTCAGCTCCTCACTATTACCATTGTTAGCCGATTATTTGACGCTGCTTGGAGCATCCCGGTACTGCTTTTGGCCTCTGTGGTGCTGCTCGCGGCCAACATTCAAGCCATTCGGCGGTTGTCGGTTCCTAGACCTGTTGGGTCCCGGGTGTTGTTGGGCCAACTTGCATTGGACGTGGGCGTTCTCAGCACTTTTCTGCTGCTGTCTGGTGGACCTGACAACCCGTTCATTGTGCTGTACCTGGTCCATGTGGCCATGGGTGCGGTCATGCTGCCTGCAAGATTTGCGTCTGTACTCACCGGTTTTGTGGTGACTTGCTACGGCGCGCTGCATTTGTCGCAATGGCCGCTGCATTTGGAACGTCACGCATTGGGTGAACCCGCACTGTTGGTCGCCGGGAACCTGGTTGCATTGACCATCTCGGCGGTCACCGTGACCTACTTCATTGTTGGCTTGGCCAGCACG
>JBLHSN010000169.1:0-12112 GCA_047626195.1 Myxococcota bacterium | reverse complement strand
CTCACGAACCGCTACGACCGATGTCAGCGGCTGTGGAGGTGGCGAGGCAACACCGGATTCAACAACGACATCGGCCACACCGTCAGAGTCTGCTTGTAGCGAAGAGCGTTCGGGGGCCGGCGCTTCAGCGTCGGGTTCAGCGACTGCGATTTCAAGCGCGGATTCCGGCTCGGGTTCCGGCGCAGATTCAGCCCGTTGGGTTTCGGCGACACCGTCCATGACAGGCCTTGGCACGACGGTGGGTTCGGCGGCATCGGCGGCATCGGCGGCATCGGTGGAGGCGTCAACCACAACAACAGTGTCGTCCACAACGGGTTGTGCGGCCACAGGTATGGGTGGCAAAGTGGGTGCCACAACATTGGTGACAGGCGAATACATCGGGCCTTCGGGCACGGCCGGATTCTGCGCCATCCACCACCCAATCAATCCCACGACGCCGAGTAACAACACAGTCGCGACGGCCAGCGATGCCTTGGATCGACGACGAAGCTCTGGCGGATTGAACGGTGGTGCTCGCATAGGGGTGAGGGTCGGCGACGGAGTGGGCCGGCGCTGTCCGACGACGCGCGGCACGGGACCCCCTGTAAATGCCTGTGGATCTAGCCCACCTGCTGTCTCAGACGCTTCACCCACGATTTCAAACAACGCTGGGTAGTCCTGAAACAACGCTCTGGCGAAGTCGCGTGCATGAGGAAATCGATCGGACGGCTCACTGGACATGGCCCCGCAGACGGCCGCGTAAACCGAGTCGGGCAATCCGTCCGGAAGCGGCTTGGGCTGCCGCATTAGCAACTCCACCAACGGCCGGTCGGCACCGGACGCTTCAAACGCACCGGTCCCGGTCAAGCAGTACTGAAGCATCACCCCGAGAGCGAACACATCCACGGCGGGCGTGACATGACCCGCATCGAGAAACTGCTCTGGCGCCATGTACTCGGGCGTACCCAAGATAGCGTTTGGGCGTGTACTTGCCCCCTCGCCGCTATCGGCCAACGCCTTGGCAATTCCGAAGTCGGTCACCTTAGGGTTGAGCGTAGACCCCCGCTGCTCGAGCAGCACATTGGCCGGCTTAAGGTCACGGTGGAGGACCTTCGCGTCATGGGCAACAGCAACCGCCCCAAGGATAGGTGCCATGAGCCTAAGGGCGTCGTCCAAGCCCATGGCGCCGCGCTCGTGAATGCGCTGTTCAAGCGTCTGGCCTTCGATGTAGTCCATCAGCAGCGCGACCAAGCTCCCATCGCGCAAGACATCGGTGACTCGAACGAGATTCGGATGCCGAAGTTGAGCCTGGATCCTTCCTTCTCGCAACATTCTCGCGGCCAGAGCCGGCGTATCCCAAGCTAAGACCTTCAGCGCATGCGCCGAGCCCAGCTCAATGTGTCGGACTCGGTACACATGAGCCAAACCTCCAGAGCCAATGAGCGCCTCAACGACGTACCGCTCCGCAACCTTGGTTCCAGCCTCAAGCACTAGCGATCCTTCAAAGCAATGGGCACTTGAGCACCCAGGGAGACGACAAATACGTCGGAGGGATTGTTCACCGTCCACACTGTACCGAACGCACTCGCCGATACGCTAATACCGCCTCTCGATCTCAAAATAACCTGGCCACCTGCACGCAGGTTGAACACCCGAAGTGCAGAGAGACGGTCGGGATCCGTCAGGTCAACCTCTCCCCAGTCCAGCCCGCGTGGCCGCCACAGCACGTTGACCGCAGGCCCGACTCCAAAGTAGGGGTTGGGCGACACCAGACTCGCTATCCGCGCCTCGTACTCACTTCCGGGCACACGTAGGTTGCCGGTGAAGTTTGGGAAGGTGGTGGTCTTGGCGAAGCGGTACCGGTAGCCGAGGTCGGTGTAGACGCTGTAGGAGCCGATGGATCCGAGGGCGCCAGTCCGTCCAACCGATAGCCACGTACCTAGGTCAAACGTTCCTTCACCCACATTGGTGATGCGAGCCCGCGTGTCCTCCGTGAAGTCGCCAAAGCGGGCTTCTCCCCCGATCGACACGGAGACAGGCGCGCCGAGCAACTCGTCAAAGACGAGGTATTTGCCGGACAGTCGGATCAACCCAATCGACTTCGTTGTGGCACAGGCCCGAAGACCAAGGTCGGCGCACAGCTGCGAATCAGACCGGTTGGCGTGCACCCTGTACCAGGGAACCTCGCCCTCAATCTCGATACGGTTGGTGAGTCCCCAAGCGCCAATGGCCTTTACTCCAAAGGTCGACAGCCCTTCCCCAACGGGGATCACCAACCGTTCGTCGTCAACCGTAATGGCCAAGTTGGTGAGACGCTGCGACTCTAATCCAGAGTAGATCGTCCCATTTCCTTCGCCGACCACCCACGGTCCAGACCCCGCAGACGCCGTAGCCGAGCACAACATCGCGACACTAAACATTGCTCTGATCACAGCGAACCTCTCTCGGAGCCGGAGTTGGGTTCCATTAACTTCCCAGACGGCGAGCCGATGAACCAGTCACAGGACCGAATGTGACCCAACGACCCTCCCATCCCCCCAACCCCCGCGTGCCCCGATGACGCAGCTCGAAATAGGCTACGAGTTCGACCGCTATCGGGTGGAGCGTATTCTGGGACAAGGTGGAGCAGCGATTGTCTACGCTGTACGCCACTTGCGGCTGGACTCTCTCCAAGCCCTCAAGGTGATGCGTGTCACTACCCTGTCGTTCCAAAATCGACTCCTCCAAGAAGGTCGTGGACAGGCCGGACTGCGCAACCCCAATGTGGTCAGCGTGTTCGACGTGTTGGACATCGACGGCGCACCAGCACTTTTGATGGAGTACGTCGCGGGTCCAACTCTCGGCGCCCTCATCAAGCACCGGAGGTTCACGGTTCCTGAGGCATTGTGGCTGTTCCGGGGCATTGTCCTCGGGGTGGGTGCGGCCCACAGGCGAGGATTAGTCCACCGAGACCTCAAGCCTGACAATGTGCTGCTCGCTCCCACCAACGATGGCCTAGTACCCAAGGTGACCGACTTCGGGCTGGTCAAGTTTGCCAACCATGATGTGTCCGCAAGTCAGCTCGGACGGGCGATCGGAACGGCCCCCTACATGGCACCCGAACAGGTCAGCGGCGCACCCGACATCGACCAGCGCACCGACCTGTGGGCGCTCGGCTGCATCTTGTACGAGCTCATTGCTGGCCGCCGCGCATTCAGCGGAACCAACGCGCTGGATACGTTCAACCGCATTCGAAATGGCGACTATGTGCCGCTAGAGGAACGATGCCCAGACACGCCGCAGGTGGTGTTGGACAGCGTCAGCCAGATGCTCACCGCTTCACGCGAAGACCGGATCCGAAGCACTGACCAATTGTTTGAGCTGCTGTTCGACGGCGGCCTAGACACAAAACGCGTAGAGCTTAGCGAGGACATGTGCGAGGAGCTGGAGGTCCTCACCTCCAGCGAGTCGACGGCTGAAACCGACATTGCACCTCATGTCCGCGTCAGGACAAGCGAGATGCGAATCGCCCCACTGGGCCCGGACATGACTCAATCACTGGAGACTATTCCCGGCCACTATCCGAGATCTCATCAGCCCAATCTCATCACTAAAGACCATGCCAACAACACTCAGCAAAAGGTTCTCCTCAAGCCTATGCTATGGATTCCGATGACGACGGCGACGGTTGCAATCGTAGCGACCATTACCGTATTCGCCCTGCTGTTCAGCGGAGCGGCCCTCTCGTCGCCACCTACGTCCCAAGCATCGATGCCGCAGCACGGAGACTCGCCATGAGCGCTGTCCAGACTACTCCAAACAATTCTGTTCCCTCTGCTACGGAAGAGCGAAACCTGCGCATACTCATTGTCGATGACAACCACATGATTCATGAGGACATTCGTAAGATTCTCGCGCCCGAAGCGCAGGACGACGAGCTGTCCGCCCTGGAAGCCGACCTCTTTGGCGCACCCGCCCCCACAGTGGAGCGCTTCGAGTTTGAGATCGATTCGGCCATGCAGGGCCAAGAAGGCCTGGCGATGGTGGAGAAAGCCACCGCAGAAGGCCGTCCGTACGCTCTGGCATTTGTCGACCTGCGCATGCCCCCTGGATGGGACGGCGTTGAGACAATCGGCCATCTGTGGCGTGTAGACCCAGACATTCAAGTGGTCATCTGTACAGCCTACTCTGACTACACATGGGCCGAGACGATCGAGCGACTGGGTCGCCGCGACAACCTGCTCATCCTCAAGAAGCCGTTTGACGTCACCGAAGTCGAGCAGCTTGCTCACGCACTCACCGAGCGCTGGGAACTGGTCCGTCGCACCCGCACGAACCTGAACAATCTTTCACGTATTACCAGTGAGCAAGGCCGAAACCTCGAAGTCGCCAACGCACAGCTGCAGCGAGCTCACGACCAAGTGGCCGAGGTCGAACGCCTGCTATGTGCCGCCCATCAGCGCGAGTCCGCCGGACGCGTGTTGTCTCTGGCCATGCCGGACATTGACGAAGCCACGCGAAACCGAGATTGGGCCGCACTACAGGGCGCTTTAGAGCCCATTCAACAGGCTGCTCTCTACGTGACCGAGCAAGTTGGCAGTGCGGATGTCAACGCTGCTGTCGCAAGTGCAGTGACCTACGCCACCCGTCACCTGGGTCTGACCGACGTCTCAACCGACTTTGGCTCCAGTGCCGTTCTGCGCTGCCCGGTCGGTGACCTTCACCACACTATCGTCGCCCTCATGGACGGCTTTCGTGCTGGCGGCGGATCCATCTTGGTGCAAACGACCCGCGAGCCGGCCTCGGCCGTCATCCGCGTCGTCTCGAATGCTCCTGTTCCACCCGAGTCGTACACATTGGGCCGCCTACTTGCAGAGCAGCTCTTGGCCAGTGCTGGCGGCACCGTTCGGTTGTCGCAAGACGGTACGCGCTGCAGCGTCGAGCTTCGCTTCAGCATCTAGTGAATCACCGGCGCTCTAGGGCGTTGCAGTCATTCGAAGAGAACGCAGGTCTTTGCTCTCAATGCTGTAGTTGCCGAAGGAGGCGACGCCGTACAGGGGCAGGTCATCGTCGACCAAAATTCGCGCCGTATGGCCGTCACTCAGGGTCGCGAACAGCACCACCTTGCCTTGACTCTGCGACGGCTCAAAGCGAACCGTGTCCACGTTGCGGAACGGCACGGTGACCATTCCAGCTCCGAGGGCACCGTAAAAGAAAACTTCGCCGTTGTAGGTCACACGCGTCAGCGTGACATCCACACCAGCACTGTCACTCAAAGTGACCGTAAAATCAGCGGCTGGAACGGGCACCCGAGCTGGTGCATCCGTTCCTGTGATGCCGCCTGCAAGCGCCGTTGCGCCCCCAACCGTCATCAAGACTACGCTACCGACAAGCACCCAACGTGAGATTGCGCTCATGCACCCTCCAGGCGCGGGTGGTATCCGACTTGCCCGGTCATCGCGATGCACGTTAGCGACGGGTCCGAGGAGAGAGCCGTGTCCGAGCCTATCGTCGTGCCCGGTTCCAGCGCCTACCGGTCTCCAAACGAACACCCTGTCGTAACGATTGGGAACTTTGATGGCGTCCATCGCGGACATCGGGTCTTAGTTGCGGCCGCCGTGAAGCACGCCACCGCCCTTGGCGTGCCGGCGTGCGTGTACACCTTTGATCCCGCTCCTCGTGATGTCTTGCGTCCAGGTAATCCCGTGCCGCGCATCCAAACCCTCGCCGATAAGATCCGCCTACTGGGAACTCTGGGCGTCGATTGCGTGGTGGTCGAGCCCTTCACCCGAGAGTTCGGTCGTCACGGAGGGAAGTGGTTCGCCGAAGAAGTGCTGACCCGACGTCTCGGCGCCTCAGCTGTGGTGGTCGGCTGGGACTTCCGATTCGGCGCGGGTCGCGAAGGCACAGTCGATGCCCTACGGGACTGGATGACAGTCCCAGTCACCCAGGTAAATGCCCTAGAATCCGACGACGGTGTCATCAGCAGCTCGCGTATTCGTGGCGCACTGGCGGGTGGTCGAGTGGAAGAAGCCACCGCATTGCTCGCCCGCCCACACTGCGTACAAGGCACGGTCGTCCACGGAGATGCCCGAGGTCGAACCATTGGAATCCGCACCGCCAACCTTGAAAACCTCACTGGGCTTGTGCCGGCTGATGGCGTGTACGCAGTGATGGCGCGGGTAGGACAAGTCGAGTACCGGGCTGTCGCCAATATCGGTTCGCGTCCCAGCTTTCCTGGCGCTGGGCGATCTGTTGAGGTTCATCTTCTCGACATACAGACCGACGTGTACGACGCCCACATGACCGTCCACTGGCACCATCGACTTCGCGACGAACGGACCTTCAGCAGCCCAGCCGATCTCGTCGCTCAGATCGGCACCGACATTGCCGCCGCGCGCACTCTGCTGTCATGAACCCCATCACCGGTCACACCGCTGTCTACGCCGTCGTCGGCAGGCCCATCGGGCACTCTGGTTCCCCCGCCCTGCACAATGCGTGGTTTCAGGCTCTGGGTATCGATGCGACCTACGTCGCACTCGATGTCGCTCCAGAAGACGGTGAACGGCTGATGAATGGCCTGCGTCTGCTGAACCTCGCCGGCGTCAATTTCACGGTGCCACACAAACAGGCGGTCGTTCCCCACCTCGATGTCGTCAGCGATGACGTTCGAGTACTGGGTGCGGCCAACACTGCTGTTCGCCGCGGCAACAAGTGGCACGGCTACAACACCGATGTTCAAGGCTTCATCAATGGTTTCGTTGCCTCACAAGGGACCACTCTCGCTGGCCGAGATGTCGTGCTCCTCGGAGCCGGCGGTGCGGCTTTGGCTGTCGCTAAAGGACTGTGCGATGCAGGTGTTGAGCACATCGCCGTGTGCAATCGAACCCAAGCACGCGCCGCGGACCTCGCCGACCGGTTGGATCAGACGTCCACTACGTTCTCCGCTCACCCACTCACCGATGGTGGCAGCGTGGCGACTGGTCGAACCCTTGTGGTCAATGCCTTAGCGGGCGATGGCATCGACGCCGCTGCGCTTATCGATCCGAAAGTACTCGGAGAAGGCGCTGTCTGGTGCGACCTAAACTACTGGATGACCTCCCCACCCGGTTGGGTAGCGTGCCAACGGGCGGGCATTCCTTTCGTCGATGGTTCGGCAATGCTTCGGCATCAGGCCGTCCTTGCTTTCAAGCACTTCACAGGCAAGTCACCGCCACCAGTGCCCAACAGGCGCCCAGTAGAGTAGACTGTCCGCCTTGGAGGTCGATGTGGCGGACGTCCCGGTGCTCGTTTGCACTGCGGGATCCATTCAAGGGCGAAGAATCCCAGTTCCCGACGGGGGACTGAAGATTGGTCGTGCACCCGAAAATGACCTGATCCTAGAAGGAGATGGTGTTTCTCGGTTCCACGCGCGACTCCTCTTGGACAATGGTTCCCTATGGCTTCAAGACGCAGGCTCACGAAACGGTGTTTTCGTGAACGGCGTACGCGTGACCGGTCACCAAGCGCTACGCGTCGAAGACGCGATGACGGTAGGCTCGCATGAGTTTACGGTACGCTGGGACCTCGGTGACGAGGAATCGGGTGTCTACCCGGTCCCTAAAATGAAAGTTCAAAAGAAGGCCTGGTGGTGGCCTTTCGGATGGCGGAACGAATGACAGGGTCGGTTGAAGTCATCGTCAAGCAGTCAGGACGCCCAGACCGGGTCGTTCCTTTGCGCGAAGGTACGTCTCGAATGGGGCGCGCCGACGACAGCGAGATCGTGCTCTCCGACGTTGGTGTGTCCCGACGACACTCACGCATCATCGTCAACAATGGCACTGTCCGCGTGGAGGACCTTGGCTCCGGCAATGGCACATACGTTCGCGGACAGCGCGTCGATCGGCAGCCACTGACCGACGGCGACGAGATTGTCATCGACCCCTTCGTCATCCAGGTTCGGATGATCGGCAAGCACATCGGCGACCACACCCCGCAGGTGCCACTTCGCGCACGTCTGGACGTTGTGACCGGCCCTACGCTGGCGCACACGACCTACCCGATTCCGGCTCGCGGCCTGACGGTCGGGCGGAGCGACACCCGCGACGTCATCCTTCCCGATCCCGCAGGCTCACGCCACCACTGCTCCATTTTCTTGCAGCAGCGCGTTCACGTGCTGCGCGACATGGGCAGCGCCAATGGCGTGTACGTGAACGGCCAGCGCGTTGACGAGTGCACGCTTAACGACGGCGACATCATTACTATCGGCAACACCGAGCTGAAGTACGTCTCCGATCAAGCCGCCCGTCAATCCACAGCCCGTGGTCGCAAGGCCTCAAACCCGGCCATGCCGCCCCGCCCGCGCAGCAATGACGCCCTGTCTTGGGTATTTGTCGCAGCCACCCTCTTCACCGTCGGCGTTCTGGCCCTGGTTGCCGCTCTAGCCGTCTTCCTGTTCCGCAGCGATGGCATCCCGCAGGTCACCACCCTGTCCAGCGGACCGCCGTCATGGTCGCTCACCCTGTCGGAAGCACCCGAGACGAATGACCCTGTAGAGCTGTCACGCCAAGGCGTGGCGCTTGTCTCGGCCAATGACGACCGCGCAGCACTCGAACGCTTCTGGCTCCTGCTACGCGCACGGCCTGGGTACGAGTCCGGCGAAGTCTTTGCCTACGCCGCTGGGGAACACTTGGTTGTGAATGGCATGCGCCCCGAGTTGTACGCCGCTGTCGAAGCTCGCGAGACCTACGAAGCAGCGCGCGATGAGCTCATCGCGGAGAACTCCCGTGCCTCGCGTCGCACACTCGAACGTGAATACAGCGACGACCCTATCGTGCGCACGGCACTGGGCCTGGGTCCGAGCCGCGTTCACGTCGAGCTGCAGTCCCGATTGATCCAGGCCTCAGAGATGGCCGCCAATCGTCAATGTGCAGATGCCATCACCGTCTACGACGAAGTCCTACACGCCACCCAAGACGACAGCCTACGCCAGGCTGCACGGTCTGGCCGCGTAGTCTGCCAACGCGAGCTCGCCCGTCAGACCCAGACCGACTGGTCCGTTGGTGTTCGTGCGCAAGCCGAAGGCGACAAGGCCACCGCACGAGATGCATTCGCGCGAGTCCTCGCTATCGACCCTGCGAATCCGAGTGCGCGCTTCCGCATGGCGCTGCTTCAGTGAAGTGGTTCATCCTCGCCGCTCTGTTGGGTGGGTGCGGCAAGAAGACGACATTCGATCTCTCGATTCCTGACGCGCCGAGCGTAATCAGCGCGCTACCCGCCGACCAAATCTTGGTCGAGGCCAGTCAAGGCGGTGGCCCGTCTGTTCGCAGCCGTGCCATTGCGCTGGGCATCGCTGTAGACACAACGGACCGGGCAACGTGGGCTGGGCGCGGCAGCTATGACCCCGACGGTTGGGTGCAGAGCCAGACCGTAGATGCCATGGCACCATACGCCGCAGAACCCGCTGTCCGAGAGGTTCTCGTTCAGCTCGCTATGCGCGCTAGCGCCGACGCTTATGCACGCAGCCATGCCGCTGTGGTGTTGGCCCAGACCGGCGGCGACGACCGCGTCCGCGATGCCCTCTCCTCGGCCGTCACCCAGACCCGGAACCCGTGGAATCGAAGCGCCTTGGCTCTCGGTGCCTTGGCTCTCGGCGACTCTACGCACACCGAAGCCCTGACCACAGCCGTCGCCCGCGGTGACATCGCGCTGGAGCTGACGTTCATTCGAGACCTCGGTCACACCAACAACCTGAGCGTGTTGGCGGCCTTGGTTGCGGCCTCTGAGCGGGTCGAAGAGGAGCTGGTCTTGGCGGTCGCCGCGTCGCGGATGCTGCTCGGAGACGACTCTGGCAAGAACCTGCTCATCTCAGCCACCCACGATAATGACCCGCTCGTTCAGCTCGCCGTCATTGATGCCGTGCTCGATATTCCTGGAAATAAGCCCGTCCTCAAGGCCGCCATGCGTGCGAAAGACGCTGTTGCAGCCGAGTACGCCGCCCTCGCCTGGGATGCCGTCCGTGACCGGGTGAGCGACCGTTTTCCCCGCGCCCTTGAGAGCACTGACCCCGAGCTGCGATTGGCCGCCCTGATGCTCCTCGGACGCACCACTACTGCCCCAGATGTTGCACGGGACCACGCGCGACGGGCCCTTCTCGACGACGTCCCGCGGGTACGCGCCGCTGCCGCACGACGTCTTGGTGAGCTGGGCCTGCAGACCTCCGCTGGGGACACCGAACGCCTGCAAGTGTTGCTGTCGGACGAAGACGTCTTGGTTCGCGTTGAGGGCGCGGGCGCTCTTCTTCGCTGACCGTCGCTACGGTATGGACGGCACGCCGAGACTGGCCGTCAACAAGCGCACCGTCTCACGTCCTACCGCCATGGGGTCGACGTCCCAGTCGGTCGCCAACACGTCGTAGAACATCTTCTCGACCGCCCCCATGACCACGCGACTGGCCACGTCCGGCATGGGTGCGTCAATGAGTTCACGGTCCGCTGCAACAGCGGTCAGCGAAACAATGACGTTGAGCAGTTGTTGCTCGCGCACGCGCACGCGATCCCCCGCTTCTCCCGGGCTGCGCGCTTCCTGAAACGCGAGCAGCAGCGGCTCACCGTGCTCCATGGCCAGCATGGCTGCTCGTCCGCCGATGTCCTCGTAGATGGCGCGGCTTTCTTCGCGGGAGGTCGCTTCTTCGAGCCGCTCATATTCTTCGGCGAGCAGGTCTAGCAGTGGGGAAAACCACGTGTCCAACAGCGAGTCAAACAGCGACGCACGGTCGGCAAAGTAAAGGTAGAACGTTCCTCGTGCGACACCGGCCGCAGACACAATGTGCTCGATAGATGTGCGGTCATAGCCCTGCTCACGAAACAATCGCAGCGCTTCGGTCGTCAACCGGCGGAGCTTGTCGGCCTTGTTCGCTTCACGTCGTCCCATGACAGTGTCCATAATGCGATAGGTTCGGCGGCACTACGGAGATGCTCGATGTCACAGACCAAGCTGCCCGACTGGGCCAATGAACTGCGCGCCCGCTACGTGTCGGGAGAAGCGAGCCTCTTCCTGCTTCATGGCAACGTCCGCGACCTGCATCCCTGGTACGAAGACGACGGCTCAGTCCGCTGGCTCGACCTCCGCACATTCCTCGAGACCTTCCTCACCCGCACCCGCGATGTCGTCGCCTACTACAACGTCTCCCAGGGCCTGTGCTTCACCGACCGCGCCCATGAGCGCGCCTTTCAGAGCACCGTGGACGCGTCGCGCATGATGCGTGGCGAAGGCAAGCTTGAGGTCATGCCTCGCTACCCGTCGACAGCGATTCCGGTCATTGAAGACCTCATCCAGAACTCGACAGCAAGTAGCGGCGTGATCATCGACTTCTTCGAGATGGTCGCCCCCAACGGCGACGTAAACTTCATGTCCCATGAAGACCGAGCGAACCTGGTGTCGTTGCAGCGCTGGTCGAGCGATCCCGCGTTCTTGGCCACGGACAACCTGGTCATCTTGGTGGCCGAACACCTGTCAGAAGTCAGCCGACGCGTCGTAGCCAGCCCATCCCTCGCTACGATTCAGGTGGCCTTCCCCGGACTGCCCGAACGCCAAGCATTCTTGGAGTCGCAGGACTTAGCCGGCGTACCCAACGAGATGCCTATCGAGGTGCTTAGCAAGGTGACCGCTGGGCTCTCGCGCACGCAGATTCGCGCCATCCTCAAGGGGGCCAAGCAGTCCCGTGAGCCCATCACCTACCGCTCGGTATCGCTACGCAAGAAGGCCATCATCGAGCAAGAGTGCCACGGCCTTGTCGAGTTTATTGCGCCCAAGCACGACTTCTCCCACGTAGGCGGCATGGAACGCGTCAAACAAGACCTGATGCGAGTGGCCGACGCGGTGAAAGCAGGCCGACGCGCCGCAGTCCCGATGGGCATGATTTTTGTCGGCCCCATGGGTACCGGAAAGACCTTCGTCGCCGAAGCCTTCGCCGCTGAGAGTGGCCTCACAGCTCTCAAGTTCAAGAACTTCCGCGAAAAGTGGGTCGGAAGTACCGAAGGCAACCTGGAGAAGATTCTCGATCTAGTCGACGCTCTTGGGTACGTGCTTCTCATCATTGACGAGGCTGACCGGTCGCTCTCATCTGGTGAGTCTGACGGCGGCACCAGCTCCCGGGTCATCGCCCGCCTCAAAG
>JBLHSN010000168.1:0-12127 GCA_047626195.1 Myxococcota bacterium | reverse complement strand
GGCCGAGGTCGTAGCCATACTCATAGACCGTCGCGACAACGTCCAAGCATTTGCCGGCATTACCGGAAACGAGCCCTGCGAGCATGTCGTGGAGGAGTCGCCGGTCAACAAGGCCCAAGATGTCGGCCACTTCTTGGTCAGAGACCTCTGGGCCGGCAAAGCTGATGACTTGGTCAAGCAGCGACTCGGAGTCGCGCATGGAGCCTTCGCCTGCGCGCGCAATGAGCCGCAGCCCATGTTCGGAGACACCGCTGCCTTCTGCTTCAGCAATACGGGCGAGCCGGGTAATGACGCCTTGCTCCGGGATGCGCTTGAAGTCGAAGCGTTGGACCCTGGACAGGATGGTGTCGGGGATCTTGTTGGGCTCGGTGGTGGCGAAGATGAACACCACGTGTGGTGGTGGTTCTTCGAGCGTCTTTAGGAGGGCGTTGAAGGCGCCCTTTGACAGCATGTGGACTTCATCGATCAGGTAGATCTTCGAGCCACCGCGTTGCGGTGCGTACTGGACGTTGTCGCACAGGTCGCGGATGTCATCGACGGAGTTGTTCGATGCACCATCAATTTCGATGAGGTCGGGGTTTCGGCCGGCTGCAATCTCTACGCAAGACGCGCACTCGCCGCAGGGGTCGGCAGTGGGTCCGCGTTCGCAGTTCAGTGATTTGGCCAGGGCGCGTGCGGCCGTGGTCTTCCCGACACCGCGTGCACCGGTGAACAAGAAGGCATGATGGACGCGACCGCGGGCAATAGCATTGCGCAACGTTCGGGTAACGTGCTCTTGACCGACGATTTCGTCGAATGTACCCGGGCGGTACTTCCGGGCGATGGCAAGGTAGCTCACGTAAGCTCCAGTGTTGTTGCGGAGCTTAACGGGTCAGCGCATTTGATTCGCGTCGATCCATCGCTGCAAGAAGAACAGAGCCCACAAACGCTGTGCTGCGCCGGGTTCTTTGCCCACGCGACGACGCAGTGACATGAGCGCCCGCCGTTCGAATAGGTGGTGGCTCGCTTCAGAGACCTCTACCAGGCGTTCCTCCATGAATAGACGCCCTCCACCGCTAAGCCAGCCGTGTAGAAGCGGAAGACTGCGCTTGGGTCGGTTGAGCAGTGGCGGTGGAAGAACACCGGTGAGGATGGACCGGAGCGGCCAGCGGGTGTGCAAGGATCCAGGGCCGCGCGCAATCTTCGCCCTTCCAGGTAGTGCGGTCGCCAAACTCACAACTTCTCGGTCGAGCAGAGGGTAGCGGGCGTCTAGTCCCGATACGGCGGTTGTGCGGCCGGTTCGGACAAGCGCGCTTTCCATCAGCCGACTGCGCAGCCAGGCGTGGAGGATGGCGTTGATAGGGTCGGTCGGATTATCCGTATAGAAAGGGGTCAGAACGGCAGTGCGAATGTCGTCTCGTGCCAAGGTCTTGTCGGCAAACAAAGCGCGTCGCTCATGAAGACCAAACAGATTGGTTCCACCAAGTCCTTGTTCGAGGCCCCATGCGCACGGGTCGGACTGTATGCGTTTGCCGCGTTCGCTCCGGTCGAGGGTGGTGCGAAGAAGGCGTCGAATATTGTTTGGAACTTGCGAATAGATGTTGGCGGCGCCGATGGACCGTGACAGGCCGTTCAGCATGCGTCCGCCGAACAGTTCTTCGCTGCCGTCTCCCGAAAAGACGACATCCGCTCGAACACCGGCCGCATCGGCGAGCAACTGAAGCAGGATGGCCGACGCTGCGCCGACGGGCTGCCCCATGGCCAGTGCAGACTTGTCGAAAGCGGCAGTAACGTCTCGAGTTTCAACCACAGTCTCGTGGTGGTCAAGGTGCAGGAGCTTGGCAATCCGACCGGCGAATGGCGACTCTGGATGCGGGTCATCGGACAATGTGACGGTGAAGGACGGAAGATTTCGTCGCATGGTGCGCGCGGCTGCGGCGATGGCCGTGGAGCCGAGGCCGCCAGACAGGTAAAGGGCAGGTCGAAGTCCGGGGCGGAGGCGTCGACCTACAGCGCGTTGTACGGCTTCTTGCAGGGCCGGAACGACCTCTGATGGACGCGGATTGCGCGTGCCCACAGCGGCGTAGTGAGGACGCCACCAACGACGACTTTTGAGCTCGTCGACGTCGATGCGAAGCCAGTGAGCGGGCTCGACTTGGTAGACGTCTTGGACCAGTGTACGGGGTGCATGGACGGTGCCGAATGACAGGTACTCAGAGAGGTTTTCGCGGGCGATGACCCGGTCGACCCACGGCAGGTCCAGCAACGCTGGTAGGGATGTTGCGAAGGCGAAGCCGTTGTCCGAACGCGTCCAGAACAATGGACGCGTTCCCATACGGTCGCGTGCCAGGATGAGGCGACGCGGCTCGGGCTCCCAAATCGCTACGGAGAACTCGCCATCGAGCCTATCGAACAGACCGATTCCCCACTTGCGGTAGGCGATGGCAACTGCGTGGGATGCGCTCTCGACGCCTGTGGTGTGCCCGGCTCTGCGAACCAAGTCGTCGACGTCATCGATCCAGCCGTCTAGGACAACACGGACGTCATCGTCGTACACATCACTGCCAACCAAACCCACGCTGCCATTGATCAGCTGGGAATCGGCATGATGGTGTGCTGCCATGGCCCGAACAGCGAGTTCGCCGGGCTTACTGCCGCGCAGATGAAAGATTCCGCCGATACCGGACATGTGGGGTTACCGCCGCCGGCGGTTTCGGGGAGGTGGAGGTCCCTTCTTCGATCGGGACTTCTTTTGTGGTGCGACCTGGCCCATGGGTGTCTGCTGCTTGGGCAGCTCTAGCTTGCGTGGCTCGATGTTGAAGGGGGAGCCCGACACCACCATATTTCGCGCAAACAGCAGTAAGAAGAAGCTCAGCGCGGCGATGGCAAGTGCTGAACTCGACGTGGTTGGGTAGATCTGAGCGGCCCGTGCTGGGTCCGTCATGATGAACTGCAGCGAAAATCTGCTCTTGCGTGTGACGGGCAGGTCTGCTGGCAAGGGAGCCGGCGGATAGCCCCGTGCGTTTACGCTCAAATCGTGGCCACGTACTGCAGAAGTAGGGAGAGTGAGCATGCGCATCTCCCCTTCTTCGTACATCCACACCGAGGTTCGCGAGCCATCAATGGGCGCAGCGACGTTGGTGACGACACCATCCCAGCGGGAGAAGAATCCGCCGGCCATGAGGAAGACCATTGTCGCAATGAGCATTGATACGGCGGCGAAGATTCCGAACGAGGTCGTGGTATAGCGAGCTTTCATTTCGGTACATTAACCCAAAGGTGCCCGGCTAGGGGGTGACGTGGTAGGGGATGCCACATGAGCGCTTCTTCCCTGGTGTCTGGTTCGGTACGTCCACAGTTTGCTGCGGTGCGTGACGCGTTTGAGTACAACTTCCGCAAGCGGGGCGAAGTTGGGGCGGCTCTGTGCGTGTACGTGGCCGGCGAGCGTGTGGTGGACTTGTGGGGCGGCGTCGCCGACAAGGAAACCGGCGAGCCGTGGAAAGCGGACACCTTGGGGGTGATGTTTAGTGCCACTAAAGGGCTGGCGGCGACATGTCTGCTCATGCTGCACGACCGCGGACAGCTCGACTACAATGCAACGGTCGCCACGTACTGGCCTGAATTTGCGACGGCCGGAAAGCAGGACATCACGGTGCGGCAGATGCTCAACCATACGGCCGGCGTCGTGGGTGTAGAGCAGCCTCTTTCGTTGGTGGACCTTGAAGATATTGAGGTCATTGCCAACGCTCTGGAAGTACAGAAACCGTTTTGGGCGCCTGGCTCAAAACAGGGCTACCATGCGGTTACCTACGGGCTTTTCGTAGCCGTTTTGTTTCGCAAGATCACCGGCATATCGATTGGCACCTTCTTGCAAGACGAAATCGCTAAGCCTCTCGGTGCGGATGTATTCTTGGGCCTTCCGGCTTCCGAAGATGGGCGTGCGGCAACGCTCTACCCTCAAGGAAAAAGGGGCTTGGTGATGAACATTCTTCCGCGATTGTTCCTGTCGCGCAAGACCGAAGGCAAGGTCTATCGAGCGGCCGCATTCGATAAAGACAGCTTCACAGCCATTGCCTTTCGCAATCCGGCCGACCTTGGCGCGCGCGGGGTTCAGAACTTCAACCGCACACGGGTGCGTCGTCAAGAACTGCCGTGGGCCAATGCCTTGGGGTCGGCTCGTGGGTTGGCACGTGTCTATCAAGCCCTTGCGAATGGTGGCGTTGATGATGTGCAGTTGGTTCGCCCAGAAACCGTCGAGATGCTGGTGGAGCGTGACAGCTTTTCGGAAGAAGACGACGTGTTGAAGCGCCCGATGGGCTTCTCGTATGGCTTCGTCAAAGAAGATCCAGGTGTCTTCGGCTCACAGATGGCAGCGTTTGGTCATCCTGGCGCAGGCGGGGCGCTCGGCTGGGCAGACCCTGTTCGCCGTGTCTCCATTGCCTACATTCCGAATGCGATGGACTTTCGCATTCGCAGTCCACGAACCATATCGATTTGTGACGCTATCTACGCCAGCCTGGCCTAGCCCGGCGGCCCTAGAATACGGGACGCCGCAAAGGTACGCATCCAGTCGCCGAGATTGGCTGCGAGAGCGTTGGTGGTCTCCGCGTCGTTGGAGAATGTTTGTAGACCGTCCGCTAGGCTTGTGGGTGACTTAAACACTTGAAGCAGCTGGTAGGCGGCGTGTGCGAGGACCAAGTGGCGAATTTTTCGTTCGGGCCGAAAGACGACAACGCGGAAGTCTCTGAACTCCAGCTCGGGAATGTCTACGCCCGACAGGGATGCACTGCGGGTGCGGAACACGCTTGTGGAGAGCTCGAGTAGCTGAACCGGTGGCTGCAGCACAAGCTTGGTCTCGGCACGAAGCGTAGTGGTGTCGAAGGTCTGTGGCTCTGATGCTGTGAAGGCACGACTCACGGCAATGTCGAGTCGGGCCATGTCTATCTGGACGACGGGGGCGTTGATGCTAGCCAAGAAGTGTTCGAACTGGTCCGCGACGCGGTCGAGTGTCCAGGTCTGCGACGGGTAATAGTTCAGATACTGGGCCACGAGCGGTGGGAGGGCATCGCCGAGCAGGGCATCTAAGCCGCGAAGCTCGTAGATGACGGCCTCCGGAAGACGCAAACGGTATTGATTGGCGTACACCTCGATCTGGTCGGTCGGGGAGAGCACGGGGCCTCCACGAAACCACGTGCCATCGAGCGGACGTGTCCCGCGAATCATCTGAACCATCTGCTCACGCCAGTCGGTGGGGAGATCAGACACGGGCGGTCAACGCGGCATCGCGGAGGGTACGAGCCCGCTCTGCTTCTTCTTGCAGGCGGCTGAAGGCAGGAACATCACCGTCCCATTCAATGAGCGTAGACACTGAGCCCATTCGCTCAATGACTGCCGTGTACAGCTCCCATACTTCGTCACACACGGGTCCATCGTGGGTATCGAGGCGATAGCCATCTTTGATGCTGTGGCCGGCGAGATGAATCTGTACGACACGGTCGAGTGGGATGTTGTCGATGTACTCCAGAGGGTCAAAGCCGTGATTGACGGAGGACACGAAGACGTTGTTTACGTCGAGCAAGATGCCGCAGTCGGCCCCCTCAACGACTTGGGTGAGGAACTCCCACTCGGGAACTTCGCTCGCTTTCCAGGTCAGGTAGGACGACACATTCTCGACAGCGTACAGCGTTCCTACAGCCTTGCTGACCTCGCGTATACGCCCAATGACGTGGTCGCGGACCTTGGGAGTATACGGCAGCGGAAGGAGGTCGTGAGCGTTGGCCGAGTGGCTGCCGGTGAAACACAGATGGTCGCTTACCCAGGGGGGACGCACTTGTGTGACCAGAGCGGCGAGGCGCTCCAGATGCTCAGGGTCGCTCTCTCCACCTAGGGAGGTGGCGACCCCGTGCAACACAAGGGGGTAGTGTTTGGCGAGTTCGCTTAGCCAATGCCGCGGCGAACCACCATCCACCATAAAGTTCTCTGCGAGAACCTCAAACCAGTCCATCTCCGGCTGTTCTTCCACCACCTGACGGTAGTGGGCAACCCGATAGCCAACCCCGATACCAAGGTCGGGTACGGCAAACCGCGAGACAGCTGGCCGCTTCATCATGTAGTGCTGCAACCACCCTTGCCGGAGCATGGGTTCTGGCCACGGCATTCGTTCTGTCCTTCGACGCCACAGCCACCTTGGCCGGAGCATTCATTCATGCCCTTGCACGCATGTGCGGGGATAGCTGCGGCTTGTTCATCACCTTCCATAGCTGGCTCTGCGGCGTCTCCATCAGCATGCGCTGCGTCTCCGGCAGCGTGTGCGGCGTCACCAGCGGCTGCGGCAGCACCTTCAGCTGCGTCTCCGGCAGCGTGTGCGGCGTCAACGGCCATATCGCCTGCGCCCTCTGCAGCGGCTGCAGCACCTTCGGCGGCTTCGGTCGCGGCTTGGGTCGCTTCATCCGCAGCGCCACAGGCCATCAGAGTGCCGGCGGTCAAGCCAATGAGAGCGGTTTTCAGTAGCATATCTTGTAGGGACATCAGGCCTCCAGGCCGGTTGAGTGCGGCGAGATGGTACGGACGCGTCGCTGCAGTTGTCAAGCGACGTCACGGGAGCACTACGGAGCGCGCTCGCGGATGGTTACCGCTGGGTGGGCTACAGACGAACGTCCGTCTCGAAAACTACCGTCTCGCCATCGAGTCGCGCAGCGATGTGGGCCTGGCCATTAGACACGCCGGTTGCGATGCCTTTGCTGGTCACGCGTGCCACGTCCGGCTTGGACGATGTCCATGTTTGGACCCAGTGGGTGAGAGGCACTTCCGTGCTGTCTGCCCACACGTCAAAGACGCGCACGTGATCGTCAGTGGCTTCGAGACGCTATTCATCGACATCGGTGCGTGGTGTGGGTTGGCGACCCACTTAACGGTGGTGGCACGCTCCCAACTCTCGGGTGTGGGCTTGGCATCCGACGTTTCGCGATTTTCTAATAGACTGCGGACTTCCATCAGGGGTCACAGCGCTGAGTAGGCACTCATTGTGTAGTAGCGTTCCGATCGGTCGCTATCGTCAACAGTTCCCTCGGACTCTTCTGTGCGTTGCTCGTCGCATCTGCCGCGAGCGTTCCGTTCGATCTGGACCTGCGCGAAGGTCGCGATGTCCGTATCGATGGCATCTCCACAGCTCGAACCTTGTGTGCGCTCCACAACCGACAGACCTCCCTCGAAGGTCGGGTCGCGGTCGGCGTCGACCCACAGGGTGCGCTCGTCGTCGAAGGTGTAGCGAATCGAGGTCGAGACGGTTGTGGTGGCCTCGTCCAGCGCGATTCCAGAGGCCGATGCTGCGAGCCGTAGCGTCTGTGGTGTGTCGTCCATTTGTTCATCCATGCCTGGCTCCATGTGGATTTCCACGCTGTGGCGGTCGGCGGCAAGACCGACGCTAGGAGCGAGAAGAGCGAGGAAAATGGCGAGACGTCTCATGGTGCACCGGGGGTTCACCAATGACATCGGGACGCTCGAGCATACTGTTTAGGACAATGTGAATCCGGATAAGGCGACCGCTGCGAGAAACACCAACGAGATGTAGCCATTGAGGTCGAAGAAGGCCTTGTTGATGCGCGACAGGTCCGTTGGCGTGACGATGGCGTGTTCGTAGATGAGCACGCCTGCAATCAGCACCACACCCACCCAGTAGCTGGGGCCCATTGGCTCGACCAAGGGGAGTGCGGCAAGACAACCGATGGTGGCGACATGAAGCACAGCGGAGACGATAAGTGCGCCTTTGACGCCCAACCGCGATGGAATGGAGTGTAGGCCGCGTTCACGGTCAAAGTCGGTGTCTTGGCAGCTGTAGATGATGTCGAAGCCAGCGACCCAAGTGCCCACGGCCAGGGACAGCAGAAGCGGAGCGACTCCGTAGGATTGGGTAAACGAAATCCACACTGCAGTAGGGGCGAGAGCCAGGGCCAGTCCCAAGACGATGTGAGCCATGGAGGTAAAGCGTTTGCACAGCGAATAGCCCCACACCACAGCAAGGGCGATGGGTGACAAGTACAGGGTCAGCTTGCCAAGCAGGCCCGCACCCACAACGAAGATGACCGCGGACAGTAGAGTGAAAGCCCACGCGGCACCCAGGCTGATCTGCCCGGACGGAATCTCTCGGGTGACGGTACGCGGATTGGCCGCATCGATGTCCCGGTCGACAATGCGGTTGAAGCCCATCGCACTCGACCGTGCTCCGACCATGCACACAATGACCCACAGCCAAGAGAGGGCGGGAACGTCTACGTGGCGCCATGCCAGCCAACCGCTCGCGAGGGCGAATGGCAGTGCGAAGATGGTGTGCGAGAGCTTGACCATACGGCCATAGGTGACAAGGGCATTCATGAGAGGGCTCCAGCAGCAATGCCGGGTTGGACCAGCCACTCGCGGGGCGGTGGAGTCGCCAGATCGCTGGCGCGTCGAATCCCGTGTAGGAGCAACACCCCTGGCGACAGGCCTGGGCGTAGACGCCCGTAAGCGGGGAAGCCAAGAGCGTTGGCTGCGATGTGGGTGCAGGCAGCGAGGGCCCAGGTCAGGGGCAAGAGCGGAGCGGCTTCGTAAAGCGCTGGAAACTCACCAAGGATGTCGAGGTTCGGTGACGACCCACGACCATCCGTACCGAGGACAACGGTTGCACCAGTCTTCAACAGCGTCTTGATGTCGGCAAACTCTCCGCCGATATGTAGAGAGCTTCTTGGGCAGACGCATACGGGAGTCTGGCTCTCCACGAGTGCCTCCATGTCCGCCATGTCGGTGTCGACGCAGTGAACAGCTAGGGTCATGGGGCCCAACAAGTCGAGAGCGGCTAGGTATTGGATGGCCGAGGTCCCTGGAGGCGCGAAGCGGCTGGTGTCGACGCCCCACTTAGCGAGCAACTGTGCGAAGGGGCCGCCACCGTTCAGCAAGTAGTCGGATTCATCGCGATGCTCTGCGACGTGGATGGACGCGGGATGAGCCGATGGCGCGCGCATGGACGCGATGAGGACGTCTGGCGCAGTGCTGTGCGGGCCGTGCGCGGTGGGGCGGATGGCGAGGGGACCCCGTTCTCGAAACCCTTCGATGAACTGAAGCGCTTCGCGGACTCGACTCGGGTCGTGTCCAAGCAGCTCGTATTGAATGACTCCGGTGATGTTGGCGGCATCCAGGGCTTCCCCGGTGTCTCCACTGTTGGAGATGTCGCTGACTACGGCGGTTCCAGCAGTATGAAGCTCTGCGGCCCCGGCCTCTGCGTCGCCTTCGGGACCCACCGAACCGTCTACCCAGGCTGCCAATCCCTTCCCGCCCGGGGCTATGGGGCCGGTGCGCTCAATGTGGGTGTGGGCGTTGACGAGGCCGGGGACAAGCCAGCCATCAGCCGCCGGACCATCCGACGGAATAGCTGGACGGACGCCAGTAATTACCCCATCGTCTCCAACGACAACGGTGTGGTCAGGAAGCAGCCCGCGTTCGGTCCAGACTCCGGTGGCTCTAAGGGTCTTCATGAGGCTAGGCCGGGGGCCCAACTCGCGCCCACGGCTGACGGCGGAAAATAGCGGCGCCATCCGTCTGTGCGTGCCCTGATGGCTGGAAGTTTTGGTCGCACGGGACGGGAATGAAGCCGGCCTCGCGGATGTGCCGTTCGACGTCCTCTACTTGGTCCTCGGTCACCGGAACAATGGCCGCGCAGCCCATACGTAAGCGCGTCTGCAGAACGTCCATGTGGTAGCTGCCGAGTGGAGCTGCGAGAAGTGGCACGGAAAGGAACAGACGAGCGACAGCGGTAAATCGCAGTGCGTCGCTTGCGGTGTGGTCCACGACCGTCGGACCCGCGATGGGCACCGGAGCGAGGGCAAGGGTCTTGGGACACTGGGCGAGCATGTCGCGCAGAATGAGCAGCAGCGAGGCTCGATCCTGTGGTGTGTCAAGGGCGCCAACCGACAGGTACAGGCAGGGCAGGTCACCACGGTGACTCTGGTCGATCAGTGCTTTGCGCACGTTGAGATCGTGCAGGTCTGCGGCCAGAATGGTGTCGGGTGCCACTTCGCTGACAATGTAGCGGACGGTATTGGACGCGTCTGCCTCTCTGCGCTTTTCGTCAGCGGCGAGCCCAAGAACAGCGACGGGGCCGTGCTCCAGCAGGGTGGTCAGGCCGTCGATGTCTACGTCGCGACCCTCTAGCAGAGCTAGGAGAAGGTCATTGACGTCTGCCTTCGCAGGTACGGTCACGTAGGTCGGGCCGAAGAGGTTGACATGGCCGTCGGCGATGAGTCCAGCGCGCTCGGCGAGAGCGGCGAAGCGTCGTAGGCCCATCAGAGCGCGGTCGTCGAACTCGTAGCGGATGGCGTTGGTGACGTAGTCTACGTCGTCAGGAGCGACGAGCTGCGCGCGGTCGGCGAGGCCGCTAACTGCGGCGCTGCGCAGGTCTTGGCGGACCTGGGCGTCAAGACCTTCGTAGGCGGCCCAGACGGCAAAGACGAACGGGAGCTTGGTCCAGTCTTTCCACAGCTGTCCTAGGTCCAAGCGCACTGTCAGTCGGTCGGGCAGTTCGCGTGCGGCATCGCCGATAACCAGGCTAGCAATTGTGCCTGTGGCAGTGTCTCGTGCGGTTCCCTGCGGAATTTCGCGCACAATGAGGTCGTCGCGTAGACGCTCGCCGAACGGTCCCGTGAGGAGGGTGCGGGTGAGCATTGCGCTGGTACGGCTCTCGCCGTCGAGGCACAGCTCAGTCCACTCTTCGGGCTCGGTCTCCGCGACGAGGAGCACGCTGGTTACGGCACCGTCGGCACCAATGGCCTGCCCTGGGACAATGCGCAGCTGTGGGTTTGCGAGAACGGTAGCGACGGGCACAAGTGCGACGTCGACCTCGCGGTTCGTCAGCTGCTTAGCGATGTTTGCCGGGACGTCTGCGATGACATCGTAGCGCTCACGGTCCAGCTTGGCGGTCAGCGGGATGGCGTTGACATATCCAACGGTGGCGATTTTCTTCATGATGGGAGTCCGTGGAATCATGGGTTCGTTGGCTGACAAAGGCCTTACTGACTTGCTTCCGCGGCAACGTGGTACAGGGTGTCCCGCTCCACCGGAATGCGGCCCGACCGTTCGATGAGCGCAATGAGCTGCGGGCGAGTGAGACCCTGCGGCGTGTCGGCGCCGGCCATGTGGTAGATGCGCTCTTCGCGGACTGTACCGTCGAGGTCGTTGACGCCGAAAGACAAGCTCATTTGTGCCAAGTCGACGCCGAGCATGGGCCAGTAGGCCTTGATGTGCGGGAAGTTGTCGAGCATCAAGCGGCTGATGGCCAAGGTGCGCAGGCAGTCAAAGCCGGTGGCTTCGCGCAGATTGCGCAGCGCATTGTTGTCTGCGTGGAACTTGAGCGGGATGAAGGTCTGGAAACCTCCGGTCTCGTCTTGTAGCGAGCGCAGGCGAAGCATGTGGTCCAAGCGTTCATCGATGGTCTCAATGGAGCCGAACAGGATGGTCGCATTGGTGCGCATACCCAGACCGTGGGCAACACGGTGGATCTCAAGCCAGCCGTCTGCATCCACCTTGTCGTGGCATAGTTTGCGACGGGCTCTCGGATGAAAAATCTCAGCACCGCCGCCAGGAAGCGAGTCCAGACCGGCGTCCATCAGAGCTTGCAAGACCTCCTTGTAGGTCATGCCATACTTGCCGCTGTAGTAGAAGATTTCAACCGCAGTGAACCCCTTGATGTGCAGGTCCGGACGCTCTTTCTTGATGGCTCGCAACAGGTCTGTGTAGTAGCTGAACGGCAGGTCCGGGTTCAGCCCATTCACAATGTGAACCTCGGTCACAAAGCTATCGCGCAGGTCTTCAATCCGTTTCAGCGCTTGTTTGAGCGTCATGGTGTAGGCGTTGGGGTCGCCGGTCTTCAGGCGACTGAAGCTGCAGAAGATGCAGGTGGCTTCGCACACATTGGTGGCGTTGATGTGCTGGTTGCGGTTGAAGTAGGTCAGGTCTCCGTGCCGTTTCTCACGGACGAAGTTCGCCAGTGCGCCAACAGCAGCGAGGTCAGACGTCTCATAGAGCCGCTGGCCATCGGCCATGTGCAGGCGTTCCCCCTGGAGAACCTTGTTGGCAATGTCGGTCAACCCAGCGCGTTCGATGGCGCGCATGACAACGGCTG
>JBLHSN010000167.1:0-12186 GCA_047626195.1 Myxococcota bacterium | reverse complement strand
GGCTGCGAATCTTCGCACCCGCACGTTCCGCGACCGTTGCCGGCTCGACAACCACAATCGCGCCGCGAAACATGCCCAGTGGCGCCACAGCCCCTCGGACTTCCGTGCCGTCCGCTAGGGTGTACGACACGCTTGCTCGGCTGCGCAGCAAAGGTGCCAAAAATGTGGGGTCAATGAGCGGATGCCCGGTGCCAATCACCACCACGCCTTCGGCATCGAGCAGGGCAACCCCATGTTCCGCCGTACTGCGTGCCGCCAATTCGTCCGCCACCTCCGCCAGCGAGACCTCGGCACCGAGCAACACCTGCTCATTGTAAGGCCCCGTCGCAGCGATAGGCACAGCCACGATGCCTTCGAGGCTGTACAGGTCTCCCACCACGCCATTTGCCATGCGAGAGCGCCCCTCGAGCGCTTCCGAAAGCGGCAGACTCCCCACGAGGACATCGGCGCGCGCATCGGACCCGGGAGCACGCCCCTCCAACACGGACCCGGCCCGAGGCCGCTCAGTCAAGAACAGCGGCTCAACCAGTGGCGCTCCGTCTGAGTCGACCAAGACCGCAATCTGCACGGTCGGAACCGCCAAAAATGCTGCTTGAACCAATCCCTCTTGTTCCGCTTCCGTGGCTTGCTCAACAGGAAACACCTGAAGGAGTCCGGCGACCGCACGCGCCTGGTCCTTCGTCCAGGTGTCAACGAACGAGGCCATCGCATCAGCGTCACGCACCAAGATCTGAGCGGAAGCCCGTGACGCCTCTTTGGTGGCAATGGTCACCGCGCGCACGCTGGTAAACAGAACCGGGACCAGCGCAATCGCGACAGCTAGCCCGGCGATTCGTGTGCGGAGTCTCACGCGATCTCGGCGTCAGAGCGCGGTAAGCGCACGACAAAGCATGCGCCGGTCCCCGGAGGACTGGAGACCACGATGCTCCCGCTGTACCGAGTGACAATTCGATAGACGATGTTCAACCCAAGACCTGTGCCTTCGCCGGGTGGCTTCGTCGTAAAAAACGGGTCGAACACCAAGCTCGTTGCGTCCGCGTCGATGCCCGGTCCCTGGTCCCGAACTGAGACCTCCACGTACCCGCCCGATTTAAAAGCTGTGACCGTCACAATACCGGACATCGCCGACTCTCCCTCTAGGGTGGCCTCAATGGCATTCTTGATGAGGTTGACGAAGATCTGCTGCACCTCGTTCGTACGGGCCAACACTACCAACTCGGGATCCGCATCCACCAAGATCCGTTCGATGGGAAAGCGAACTGAGCGCGCCACCAGCTTCGCGGCATCGGCAATGGCGTGCGCGAGCGTGACCGTGGTTCGGTACTCATCTCGGCTAGAGCGGCTGTAGCGCGTCAGCTCGGTCACAATGTCGCGAATATGCTTGCTATACTCAACAATTTCGGAGGCGTGCTCATGGACTATCTCAACGTCGTCTTCGTCGACAATCGCTTCGGCCAGCCCCAAGATACCGAACAACGGTGAGCTGACCTCGTGGGCCACACCCGCAGCAAGTGTGCCGATTCCAGCCAACTTCTCACTCTGGATGAGCTCCGTCTGGGTGGACTGAAGGCGTTCGAGCGCTTCTTGCAGGGCTGCGTTGCGGTCTGTGAGCTTTGCCAAGAGCTGCCGATTCTCACGGACAACTTTGACTTTTCCCCACGCGCGCTCCACCTTCTGACGGACCTCGAAGATGCTGCGCGGTGGCTTGACAATATAGTCAAACACGCTCAACTGCATGGCTTCGAGCGCCGTATCGAGCGACGGGAACCCTGTGATAATGATGCACTCTGCCGCGGGGTCATGCTCCTTGAGCAGGGCGACCAACTCTAGCCCGCCAACATCCGGCAGATTCTTGTCGGTCAGCAGGACATCCGCTCCGTGCGCCAGCAGGTGGTCACGCGCCTGTGCACCGGATCCAAAGGCATCTACCTGCCATGGACCGCTCTTGAGTACGGTCACCAACAAGTCGAGAATGACAGGTTCGTCATCTACAACAACGATGCGACCAACGGTGTCCACGGGGCCTCCATACGGTCCGGTGTATCACCTGGGTCAAGGCCTTTGAGTGCATCTTCTACACACTAGGGCTCAAGATTGATGTTTCCGGTGTCGAAGTACACAGATAGCGGGTCCCCAACTTGCGCTGTAGCACTCGCGCGCTACGATGCGCCCCGACCGTCCTAGAGGACTGACTTCGTATGCGTTTTTCTCCCCTCCTTGCTCTGTTGCCCCTCGTTGTGGGCTGCCCCAAGAATATCGGTGATGCCGGTGGACGTGCTGGTGCTGACAACCCACACAAGCTCATCCGCGAAATCGAGATGGACGACGGCATGGTTCGCCAAGAAGTCGACCTCGACGGAGACGGGCGTCCGGAGGTCATCAACTACCAGAAGCCTCGCATCAACGGTGCACCGCTGATCTTGCGGAAAGAGACCGACCTCAACCGTGACGGCAACATCGACGTTCGTAGCTTCTTCACCGATGAAGGACGCCTTGAACGGGAAGAGATGGACGGCGACTTTGACGGCGTGTTCGACTGGGTCGATCACTACCAAGATGGCCGTCGCGTCATGTCCGAGGTCGACACCGACTTTGATGGCTCGACCAACGTGTGGAGCTACTACGAAGGCGCCAACATCACTCGTCAAGAACGCGACGAGAACGGCGACGGAATGATCGACTACTGGATTCGCTTCGACGACGAAGGCAACGCGACCCGCACGGCGCGCGACCTCGACGGCGATGGTAAGATGGACGTTCGCGACCAGTAGTTATCGCGAGCGTCGCGGCTCCTCAAGACCTCACAAATGCCGGCCTAAAACAGGGCTGGCGCCACGGTCTGAAGCGCGTTGTACACAACAATCGCCACCGCATTCGACAGGTTCAGCGACCGCGTAGGGCCATCCATGGGGATGGTCAACGCGCCGTGCTTGGCAATGATGTCTTTCGGCAGCCCGACCGACTCACGCCCAAACACCAACACGTCCCCCGGCTCATGGGTGACGGATGCGTACGTCGCTGTTCCGTGCGACGAGTACAGATGCAACCGGCGCCCTTCTGCCCAGGCCCAGAAGGCGTCACCGTCTTCATGTTCTACAAGGTCCACATGCTTCCAGTAGTCGAGGCCCGCACGACGCACTTGGCGCTGATCCATGCTGAATCCGATCGGATGCACCACATGTAGACGTGCGCCGATGCCCACACATAGCCGTCCGACATTGCCGGTATTTGGCGGTATCTCCGGGTTGTACAGCACCACATGCAGTCGAGGCTCAGACATCACGCGCTCCAATGGAGATAAGGGTGCGGCGCTGGTATCGTCGCCAGCCCTTCACGGCTGGCAGCAATGAGCGACCACGTAGACCTCGGCCCCTTTCGCGCAGACCGCCTCCTGTCCAACGGCACCCGCACCCAAGTGTGGGCGGCAAAGCGGAACGGTAAGACTGTTGCGGTAAAGCTCGCTCGCAATGACAAGGTTCGTCCAGCCATGTTGCGCGAGATTGAGGTCTACAAGGCACTTCAACCGCCTGGACTCCCTGCATTCATCGAGGCTGACCCTACAGGTCGGTGGTTCGCCATGGAGCATGTCGAGGGCTTGGCCATCGACAAGTGGGCACGCAACGAACGCGAAAAGACCCTCGCAGACGTCGCGATTCAGATCTTGGAGGTTCTCCACCACCTGCACGGTCAGGGGGTCATCCACGGCGACATCAAGCCAAGCAATATTCTCATCTCGTCGGAGGGTATTCCAACCTTGGTCGACTTTGGCTCCGCCACCTTCGTTGGCAAGCAGATGAAGGGCTTTCACGGAACACTCGGTTTCGCCGCCCCGGAAGTCTTGGCCGGTGAAGTCCCCACCCCCGCCTCGGATATGTACGGCTTCGGTGCCATGTTGTACGCCTGCCTGACCGACCGACCGCCGTTCGTCCTGCCGGACCCCGCTGCATTGGCCTACGTCCCGACCGAGTGCCTGCCAGCGCCCCCGTCGACGTGGGTCCCGGGAATTCCTGCGCGAGTCGATCACTTGGTCCTGGCATTGCTTGCGCGGAATCCAGACAAACGCCCGGCAGATGCCCGCCTCATCTCACAGGCGCTACTCACCACTCCACGCGCGAAGATGGCCAAGCGCGTCCTGGGTATGCACGACGAGCGCAATGCGCTGCGCAGGCTGGTCGTTTCCGCTTCGCAAGGCCAAGCCAAAGGCGCCGTTATTTATGGGCCCGCGGGCAGCGGACGACTCACCCTCATCACCGAGACGATTGAGGCTGCGATTCGGGAGGGCATGCAGTACCTCGCTGGGGTCACCCCAACGGCGGCGAAAGATGCCATCGCAGAAGCGAAGAAGCCGCCGGCTTTAGTGTTTCGAATTGGCCAGCGCGGCGCTCAGTCGGTCGCCCAAGAGCTGTTAGAGTTGGGAAGTCCACTCCTCATCCTCATTCACAGTGACCGACCGCTTCCACGGATCGAAGGCGCTGAACAGATCACGCCTGCACCGCTGAACCGTACAGATGCTAGCCAGCTGGTGGCCACACTTGGTGGCGACATGGCCAAGGCTGAGGAATGGCGAGACGCGTCTGCTGGGCTGCCCATTGGTATTGTGGGCCGGTGCCGAAAGTGGATGCGTGAACGACAGGGAGACGCCCCGGAACGCGCCACTCTCCCGGCCAAATCCCGCCGGGTGCTGACCGCCCTTGATACGATGGGTGAATGCTCCCTAGATGAGCTCGCCGCCGCCGTTCGCATGCCGGAAAATGCTGTTGTCGACCACTGTGAGGTTCTCATTGCCGAGGGCTTCATCGACATCACCAACTCCGGCAGCATGATTCGCTTGACCGCCCCAGTTACCGAGGTGACGCTATGAACCGTCCACCAAGCGCCTTGTACAACCCTGCACCGCGCGAGCTCGTTCTCAAAGATCTGCTCGCACGGTCTCGAAGCCGCTTGGACCGACTGTCCAATGCGAAGCTTGCGGAGTTGCTAGAAGACGCCTTGTATACCGAGCGAAAGCGCCTACAGCGGAGCAAGAACGCCGACGCTCAAGCGCACTTGGACATACTTGCCCGCGCTCTAGTACGCGGAACCCGGGCGGACCAGATGAACGCCGCCATGGACCTCGTTCGTGATTGGGCCGATGAAATCCATGGCAAGTTCGACCCACGCACCTATCGATTTGCAACGCGCATCCTGCCGAAAGCGCTCACCGGCCTTCTCGCCGGCCGACCGCACAGGATGTCCGACCTGGCTCCCGACAGACGTCTGCGCGTAGAAGGCCCGGTGGACGTCATCGCAGACCTGTGCAGCGAAGGTACGGTTGTGCTGGCCCCAACCCACGTCTCCAACCTCGACAGTCCGCTCATCGGCTTGGCCCTGCACCTGGCTGGCCTCCCGCCATTTGTCTACGGCGCCGGCTTGAACCTGTTCAGCAACCCGTTCATGGGCTTCTTCTTGAGCCGTCTCGGCGCCTACACCGTGGACCGTCGCAAGTCGGCACAGCTCTACAAAGACGTGCTCAAGGACTACTCGGTTCGCGCCATGGTCACCGGCCACCACAGCCTGTTCTTCCCCGGTGGAACCCGTGCCCGTAGCGGCCGTGTCGAAGCATCCGTCAAGAAGGGACTTCTAGGCACGGGCATCGTGGCATGGCAGGAGATGCTCGAAGCTGGACATGACAAGCCCGATGTGTACGTGGTGCCGTTGACGCTGTCCTTCCAGCTCACTCTCGAAGCCGCCACTCTCATTGGTGACCACCTCGAAGACTCAGGTAAACAGCGCTTCATCATTGACGACGATGAGTTCGCCCAGCCTCGCCGCTTGGCCGCCTTCGCCCGCCGTGTACTCGACCTGGACGCCTCGGTGGTGGCTCGTTTTGGCGACCCAGTGGATTGTCTCGGCAATCCCGTGTCCCACGACCCCATCGAACGCAAACAGCAGTCCATCGACCGACAACGCTACGTCTGCGATGCCGATGGCACCGTTCAACGCGATGAACAGCGAGACCGCGTGTATACCGACCGCTTGGCAGACACCTTGGTCAAGGCCTATCCGAGAGGGATCACTGCCATGAGCACCCACGTGGCAGCGTGGGTGGCTTGGCGTATGCTCGAAGAGCGGCTGGACACCAAAGATGAGTTCCGCGTTGTGCGTATGCCCGCCTTGTCTCGTCGATTTTCCCGCGCTGCCTTCCTCGAACGGCTCGAGGGCGTCCTGAAGCGCATCCGAACCGACGTCCAAAACGGCGAATATGACGCTGACCTACCGGTCACAGCCCGCGGAGCCTTGGAGCAAGCTATCGACCGGTTCACAAGCTACCACCGCAGCAAAGCGATTGCTGAACACGGGGACGACCTCGTCGTAGAAGACACCAAGCTGCTGCTATACTACCGCAATCGCCTCGCACATCTTGAGCTGGAGACCCCATGAAAATTGGTATTCTTGGTGGTGGACACTGGGGTCAAGCACTTGCCCGCCTGGTGATGGCCGCGGGAAATGAACCGCTCATTGCGTACCGCGACAAGAAGGACAAGCCGCCGCATATCTTGCCTTCTACCAAAGATGCGCCATCGGTCAGCGCATCGTGTGACCTACTGTTGGTGGCCACCAGCGCCAATCAGGTCCAGGCAGCCATCGAGATGGCCGAGCCCCATCCTGGCAACCGCGTAGTCGTGGCGGGTCGCGGAATTGACGCCGATACCGGCCGTTGGCTATGCGACGTCGTCCGTGAGCACTCACCGGTGCTGCGCGTGGGCACCCTCGCTGGTCCGGCTCCGGTGAAAGAAATCCTCAACGGCGGACTGTGTGCGGGCGTCGTCGCTTCTCCCTTCCAAGAAGTGCGAGACATGGTGCAGATCGCGCTGCACTCCTCTCGCTACCGCCTGTATGGCTCGTCTGACATGACCGGTGTACAGCTGTCGAGTGCCGCCGTTCCTCCACTCGCCGCGCTCGTCGGCGTCACCACCTCGCTAGGCGGCGCCGGTGTTGGAATGCATGCGATGGTCATTGCGCGTGGAATTGCTGAATACTCGCGGCTCGCCACCGCCCTCGGCGGCGATGCAAGCTCTCTGGCTGGACTCGCTGGCGTCGGCGACCTCGTCGCTGCCCAGGGTCAGCCTGGCCACCGAAGCTTTGAAGTCGGTAAAGAATTGCTGTCGAAGAAGCGTCGTACAACCGCCAGTGAGCCGGGTCCGATTCGCATTGCCAGGGCACTCGTGAAGACCGCCGAGGCGGCGGGTGTGAACATTCCCCTCACCCAGGCCCTTGTCGCCATGGCTGATGGTCTAGACCCCTTGGAAGCGGTACAAGCGTTGATGGGCCGACAGGCGCAAGACGAGTAGCGGTCTACAGCACTTTCTCATACAGAATGGCTGCAATTGCAAAGACGACGAATGCGATGAACAGCCAGAAGTAGATAGGAAATCCACCGGTGGCCGCACTCGGTGCCTTACTCGGGTCCGCGACCACCAAAATCCGTCCGGGCCCGCGCGGAGATGCTGTCCAGCCGTTGTCGCGCGCTGCCGCCAATACGTGCAGATTGACAGCTTCTTTGAGCCGCGAGATACCGCCAGTGTGCCGCCCACGACCGGTGATGAACTGAAGTGCTGCTGCGTCCAGTTCAGGGACAATCGGAAGAAGCGCTTGGGCTGCGCGCTCACCGAGGCGAATGGACAGACCATGCAGGTCCACAGTGGGCACGCCTTCGAGGATACTGACCTGTGATGACGCCTTCCACGGGCGTTCATCGGCCCAGGGGAGCTTGGTAGCGTCGCGTTCAACATCGGCGAGGGCCACTGTTAGTCGTTCAACATCCGACACCACACACCCTCCCGTGTCCCGGAGCGCCTCGTAACCAAGGTGACCCACTGATGGCGTACCCGGTTAGTGCGCGTGACCACTCTGGAGGTACATATGGCCGACAAGGTCACCGCATCGCACATTCTTCTCATGTACAAGGGTGCTCAAAGCTCCCGCGCCACCCGGTCCCGCAGGGACGCGCAGACTGAGATTGCCAGCATCGCCGAGCAGCTCACCGCCGGCGCAGCCTTCGCTGAACTAGCGAAGCAACACTCGGACTGCCCAAGCTCACGCGCAGGCGGAGACTTGGGTGAGTTTGGCAAGGGCCAGATGGTCGGCGCCTTCCAAGACGTGGCCTTCAAGCTGCCTGTGGGTGCCACGAGCGAGCCTGTGGAGACCGGCTTCGGCTTCCACATCATTCACCGCACCGCATAGCGGATTTTCGCTTCAGACCTAGACTCTCGCAAATTGAGGAGTCAGAGGTCACAAGTCAGAGAAACGGGCTTGTGCCAAGTGCGTTCGTGGGGCCCGGACCTATCCGGGTGTCTCGGAGACTGGGGGTAGCAATGCCCTTCAGTCACTCGAATCGCGGGCGTCTTCGAGCTTGGCAGTAGCCTCCGGCCAACGTTGGCGCCGAAGGATGGCCGGCCTGACCTCTGACACCCGCGCGGCCAACATCTTCGCCAAGCGACTCACTTGCCGAGCCTCAGTCGATGGGGGCCCGGCTACCAGCAAGCACGATGTCACCAAGCAGCGCGTCGGGCGACCCAAGCAGCACAACCATTACTGCTGCAGACGCCACGAATACGCCGCAGCCGAGCATGCCAAGATTCACGCCCTCACGTCTATCCTGCACCGTCCAAAACGCGGAAAGGCTCAGGAAGAGAAGGTTGCACGCCAATGCTACCCCCCCCAACGGCATCAGCTCCGGGGTACCCTACACCCTGGCAGCTTCCGTCAATCCACTCGCAAAGTGCGACGCCGTGCCATCGAACATCACCCGACTGTTGTGTCTTGCCAATGCTCTGCAGTCGAGGTCGGCCTACACTGCGAAGCTGGAGGCTACATGTCCGCTGCTGTGACGCTCGACCGCTCTTGGACCCTGATGCTTCACGACCTTGGGTTACCGTCGGAGGACCTGGCTCTCACGGCCGGAATCGCTGCGGATTTGCTGAGGCTTGAGTCGTTTCGTTTGCCGGTCGCCGATTACTTCCGCCTCATTGAAGCCGCAGACGCTCTCGACCCAACTATCGCACTGCGAAGCGCTGAATTCGCCAGCTCAACTGCCTTTTCACCGGTATTGTTTGCCGCACTGTGCAGCTCCAGTTTCGCGGTTGCGGTGGACCGCATCTCGGTTCACAAGCGTCTAATCGCGCCTATGAGCGTTCCTCACGGTCACACTAGCAGCGGCTTTGAGGTCGGTTGGACCTGGGACGACCCCACGATTCACTCGCCCCGGCTGTTGGTGGCCACAGAGCTTGTGTTGATGACCCAGATTGCCCGCATCGGCACTCGCGAACGCATCTGTCCGGTGCGCGTGATCAGCCCAATCCCCTTGGGCCAGCAAGAGGCTTACACCGACTTTTTTGGTGTCGTGCCAGAGGTCGGCACTGAGACCCGCCTAGTGTTCACCAAAGAGGGCGCCAACAAGCCCTTCTTGACCGCCAGCGAAGAGCTGTGGCAGACATTTGAGCCGATGTTGCGTCGGCGACTCAGCAAGCTGGAGTCCGAGACACCCATCGTCGAACGCACCCAGTCCGTACTTCTCGAGTGCCTGCCCAGTGGCGAAGCCGTTCTCAATCAGGCTGCCCGGCGGCTGGGCATGAGCGGCCGAACACTGCAGAGACGCCTTGAAAAGGAAGGGGTGAGTTTTCGACAGGTCGTTCAGTCTACTCGCGAACGCTTGGCCCAGCACTACCTGACTCACACCGCGATTCCCTACGGAGAAGTCGCCTTCCTTCTTGGCTTCGACGAGCCGAGTTCCTTCTTTCGCGCATTTCGTACGTGGACGGGCAGCACCCCCAACGCCATCCGTAATGCTGGATAAAAACCCAGTCTGGGAGCGACGGCACACGAATCAGAACCCGTACGAAATCAGCTCCAAGCCGTACGAATCGCGACGGACTCCGTTGAGAGCCGTTCGGACCTCTGGCATGTGTACAGGGGAAGCCAACACTAGGCCAGTGTCGTGGAAAGCCCGCGCACCAACCGACTCCATGAGGTCGTCCTCGTCTTCAAATTCGAACTCGTCGTTCCGTGTACCGGCCCCAATTTGTGACGAGCGCAGCATCTTTGACGGCCGCTCTTCGAACTCGGCGACGACACCCACTTCCTAATACTCGGATTCCTCCCTGAAGAGTATCCAAGTCACACCAGACTGAAGCGCCGATACGTTTTCGCTGGAGGTCAGTGGCCCACTTGGACGGGGACTCCACCTTAAAAGGGACCTCTCTCGTACGGCCAAACGGCCGCCCCCTTCGATTGGAAAGCAGACGAGTAGACTCAACATGCTGTTTCGCCCAACGCCGCCAATCTCACAAAAAAACGAACGCGGCTGGTGACGCTTCTCTCGACCGCCGGTGTCCAAGCCAGTGAATCCGATTGGAGCCGACAATGGCGCATGTCCTACTAGCGGTAATATCTCCCTCCGAAGCGTCGCACCCTGCCACGCGGACGAGGAGCCTTGTGGACGTAGAAGCCCTGTACCGCCGCTACGGCGACATGGTACTTAGTCGCTGTCGCACCCTGCTTGGGAACGACGCCGATGCCGCCGAGAGCTGCCAGGAGGTTTTTCTCAAGCTGCACCGCTACCAAGACAGCTTTCGCGGCGAGTCGAAGCCCAGCACCTACTTGTACAAGATTGCGACAACGACCTGCTTGAACAAGCTTCGCAGTCGCAAGCGTCGCCGTGAAGACCCGGTTGCGGAGCCCATAGTCGTTCCCTACACCGACACGATGCTGTCGCATGTAGCGGTCCGCGATTTGGCGGCGCGTGTCACCGATCTGGCGGATGAAGGCACCAAGCTTTGCCTGATTTACCACTACGTCGACGGCATGACCCATGCCGAAGTCGGCACCCTTCTCGGCATCACCGCCGGCGCTGTCCGCAAACGCATTCGCGTCTTCCGCAACAGCATTCGCAACAACCCGCCGGCATGGCTGGTGGAGGCCAACGAACAATGACCGCCCATCTCAACACATTGACCCTGCACCAGCTGCGCTACGGCGAGCTTGATGACACCGAAGAAGCCGACGCCCGTGCACACTTGGCGACCTGTGAGCTGTGTAGCGAACGCCTCGGCGCACAGCAAGCGGAACGCGCAGCCTTCGAAGCCATGCCTGTCCCGGAGGCCATCCGCAATGTCCCTGCGGCTCCCACCCCGGCGAACAACAATCGGAACTGGGTGATCGCCGTCGCTCTCATCGCTGTGGCCGCAGCCGTGGTGCTCACAGTGTTCATCCAGCCTTGGACAAGCGCACCTACTGGGACGGTCATCGGCGCCCCCATTGCTCAAGGCATCGACGGGATTCGTTCCAAAGGCGCGGAAGACGCCATTGTTGTCCAAGCCTTCAAGGACACCGCCGATGGACCCGTGGCCATTGAGAGTGGCGGTCACGTTCGTGTCGGTGATCGAATTCAATTGAAGGTTCGTCGTCCACCTGCTCCTTGGGTCACAATCGCCGGCGTTGACGGCAGTGGTGAGGCTGTGGTGTACGGCTCCTGGCAGCCAGAGGCGGATGACTGGGAACCTGCACCCTTCGGATTGACCATGGACGACACCCCCGGAAAAGAATCGATCTACGCCGTCTTTACCGACACAGAACCCAACCGAGCCGCCCTCCGTGCAACGCTGTTGGATAACCACCGATCCGACGTCCCCGCTGACAACACCTCTTGGCAGGTCATCATCCTCGACAAGGTTCCATGAAACGAGCTCTCGCCGCCTCTATTCTCACCGCCCTGTGCCTCCCCGTGATGGCGCAGGCGCAGGACGTTGTCCGACGCGCTGTTGTCGTTGGGGCCAACGACGGCGGGAGCTACTTTGAACCCTTGCTCTACGCAGAGCGCGATGCCGAGAAAATGAGTGACGTGTTGGTCGAGCTGGCAGACTTCAAGCGCTACGACGTCGACTACCTAGCCACGCCAACGCCGGAAGAACTCGACGAAGCCTTTAGTGCTGCCGCAGCCGCGGCCTACAATGCAGATGATACGTTGTTCCTGTTCTACTACTCGGGTCATGCAGACGAACAAGGCCTGCACATTGCCGGAGACGTCTACCCATGGGACCGCCTGAAACAAGCCGTTCGCGACGTGCCCGCTGACGTCCATCTTGGAATCTTAGACGCCTGTCGCTCGGGCACCGTCACCCGCATCAAGGGAGCGAGCGTCTCCGAGCC
>JBLHSN010000166.1:0-12278 GCA_047626195.1 Myxococcota bacterium | reverse complement strand
GCGAGGTCTGCATTGCACGCTTGAACACAGGCGAGGAGCACCTCATGTGCGCTGTTTCGTGCCGTGATGAGTTCTTTAGCGGTGAAGCTGCCTTGGTGGTCAACCCACGGCTTGTGTGTCCAGCCCCATTCGCGAGTCAGGGTGTGGAGCGAGGCTTCCAGCGCATCTTCGTCGCGGTCTTGCACGGCTTCGCGCTGGTCGAGGTCGTCTAGCCAGTCTCGTACGACCAGCAGATGGGTAATGGCGCGGTCGTTTCGCTTGCGCGGACGGTGGGCGAAGTCGGCGAAGTTTCGCAGCCTTCGCACCGAATCATCGATCAGCTGGCTTCGGTTGATGACCGGTTGGCGTAGTGCTGTGCGATGGTCTCGCCAACCGCAGCGTTCCCAGCCAGCGCGCCTCAAGGTCTCGCGTGCCGTCATGGGTCCAAGGCTGGCACGCCGAATGAATCGTCGAAGGGTATCGCTCATCTCGGCGAGGGCTTGGGTCCACCAAGCGTCGAAGGCCTCGTCAAATAGGGCCTCAGAGGCGACTTCGTCCAGTGTAGCAAACAGTGGATCCAGACCCGCTTCGATGGGACGCTCGCGAAGGAGCTCGGCACAGAAACCGTGAATGGTGCCTATCTGGGCGGCTTCGAGCTCGGTGAGGGCGGTGTCCAGCCGCTCGCGAACGTCTTCGTCTGCTGTGTTCCGGGCGTCTTCGATGGCTGCGCGTAGGCGTAGCTTCATCTCGCCGGACGCCTTCTCGGTGAAGGTCACTGCGGCAATGCGCGACAGACGGGTGGTCCCGGTGGTGAGCAAGGCGATGATACGAGAGACAAGAGCGGTCGTCTTCCCGGTTCCTGCCGCTGCTTCGACTACGAGTGTCTGGTCGAGCACGGTGCGAATGGTGTCGCGTGCGGGTTGGTCGGCCAGTGTCATGGCAGACCTCGCAGTCGGGCCAGGCTGGGAAGGGGCTGCTTGCTCTTGACCCTGAGTTCTTCATGCGGGCCGCACACCGCTGTGAACGGACAGTGTTCGCAGGCGGCCGGGCTGGGAGCGGCGGGAAGGGTGCCGGTCTCCACATGGCGGTCGATGGTGTCGAGAACGTCTCGCACCAAAGCTACCGAGCGGTCGTTTAGTGGGACGTCGTGGCTGGCGAACTGGTGCTTGCGGGTTGCAAACCACACGCGAGCGCCGACGACGTCTTCGTTGGGTAATTGCTGTGCGGCTGCGAGGCTGTACAAGAGTGGCTGAAGCATGCGCCCCCCCGATACGCGTGCGCCTGGCTTGTGGTGTGGGGCGCCAGTCTTGATCTCAGTGACTCGGACTTGCCCGGCGCCATCGCTCTCGAGCTGGTCGATGGCTCCGGTGAGTTTCGCGCCTGCAACGGTGATGGCGCCGTCTTCAGCGAAGTTCCAGTCGGCGGTAGTTGGTGTCCAGACGCCGTCAGCGGCGAGCTGGTGGAGGGCCGCATGGATGTCGGTGCGGATGACGTCGAGGGTGTCTTGCCACACTCGAGGAACGGTGGGTGCGAGGCGGTCGCGCAGGGCGTTGGCTTGGGTAAAGAGGTGACGGTCTGCGTAGTCGAGAGCGTCGCTCACTGTGTCCGAGGTCAGCGGCAAGAGGTTGTGGGCTACGAGCGTGTTGAGGGTGTTCGCCAAGACGGCGTGGTGCAGGGTGCCCCGACTGGCCGGGTCCAACTGTTCGACGGCTGCCCAGGTTGGGCGCTCACGCAGACCTACGATGCTGTGTAAGAAGTACTGGTAGGGACAAGCAGCGAAGCGCTCTAGGGACGACGCAGACGAGGATATCTGACCCAACCGAAAGGTCTGAAGAACGGCGTGCGCAGGTGGGCGGGGGGCCACCAAGCCGTCTGCTGGGGTCCATTTTGCAACCGTCCAGCGCCGGGCACGGGTTCGCAGCGCGCGAGCGAGGTGCGGGTTGGTGTCCAGCAAGTAGTGCGCCAATCCGGGGGCTTCCGAGCTGCCTTGGACGACGGGTCGCAGCAGCGCGAGGTCATGTTCGGCAGCATCGATGGCATCTTCGGCTTGGTGCGGGGCCGGCCATGACGCGGTTCCCTGGGTGGAGGCGTGCTGCTGGAGCTCGGCGATGCTTGGCAGGTGTGCGGTGGCGGCTCGAACCCCTTCGAGAGCATAGAAACTGGGGACGACCGGCCGGCCGGTCGCCGCATCCGTTTGAGGCCACGACAAGTGCAGGGTGTTCACCGCAGCACCCACGGCTATGTGTAGGGCTAAGCGCTCGTCACTAGCGCGGTCTTTGACCGTGGGCAGCTCCGGGACATCGGCGCGGAGGCGGTCGAGCAATAAGGGGTCTTCGCGAAGCAATACGGGGAACTGTCGCTCGGTCAGGCCAGGCACGAACACCGCAGAAAAGGCGTGGCCAAGTGCATCGTCGCAGCTGCCAATCCACACCCGCCCAAAGCGGTGTGCATGGCTCGGCTCACGACGGTCGCCGAGTGCGGTCTCCAAGGTTCGGGTCACGTCTCGCAGTGGGACCGGACCGAGGTCTCCGAGTACTGCGAGCTGGGTGAGGGCGTCTTGGACAACGGTGTCATCGCGCAGGGTGTTGGCCGCGAGCTGGCGTAGATGGGTGAGCCACTCGGCCCAGGTGGCTGTGGGGGGGAGTGCGGCAAGGCGGTCGACGAGCGGGAGTAGGGAGTGGGTGAGCGCGTCTAGCTCCGCGACCGCCTGGGCATCGGGGTCACGGTGCAGCCACTCATCACGCAACGCCTGGAGACGTGTTGCGTAGCGGTGGTGCCCTGACGCAATATTCGCGGTTGCCAGCGTTCGTTCCCAGCGGGGTGACACGCCTGCGCTGTCCAGTTGGCCGAGCGACAAGAACTCGCACAACAGGTCGGTCGCAATGTCCTTGTCTGCACAATCCAGCAGCACGAGGAATGCGCGCCCGCTGGGTTCTGGCTGACGCACGCCACCACAAAAATAAGCGGGAATCCCGGCCCGGTCCATGGCTTCGACAAGGTGGGAGTAATACCGGCCGGGTTGGCGCAGGACCACGGCCATTTGGTCGAACGGCACTCCCTCATGGGCCAGGTGGTGCATCTGTCTGGCCAGCTCCACACACTCGCGGTGCTCGCCTTGTGCGGACATGACACGGACAGAGCTGTCGAGAGGTAGGGCCTGGCCCGAGGAACGCGCAAACAGTGAGGACTGGGTGCGCGTCAGAGAGGAGTCGGTGTGGGACGGAAGTGTCTGAGGCATCACGGCAAGCGCCGAAGCAAGGTGATGCAGCGGTCCGCCGACTGGTGCGACGGCGAGCGCATTGTTCGAGCAGACAACGCGGACCAGCTCGCGTTCGGCAGGCCACCGCGGAAGGACGTCTACGAGCAGAGTGCGTCCAGGCGAGGCGACATGTGCCGCAATGGTCAGCACCGTGGCGTCGTCTGCGAGCTGTAGCTCCTGCAGCACCGAGTGGTAGGTGGTGAATAGGTTGTGCAGCAGTTCGGGCACGTGAGCGGCGGGAAGCTGGGCCAGGCGGAGTTCGGTGAGCGTGTGCAGAACGGCTTTCGGTAAGCCCGGCAACCCGACCAGTCGGTCCAGGCGCACGAGCTTGCCCGTGAGCAGGTTCAGGGTGTGGACGACGGCTGCCAGGCGTGCGGAGGGGGTGGCCACAACAAGGTCGCGCTCAGCGAGCTCGGGAGCGGCGATGCGTCGGGCCAAAGTGCGTAGGGTGTCTCGGTGCCAGTTGAGCGCCGCTCCCGTTGGCAGCGCTGTTCGGATGACCTCTCCGGCGGCGGCCAGGCTAGGTGCGACGATCGAAATTCGTTCGTGGTCAGGCTGGTCTTGGAGCCATCGCGCGGCAATCGCCAGGCGTTCGTGGGCGCGGGAACTGGTCAGCAGGCGGGGGGGCATGAGTGGCACTCTATCTGTATGGGGCCGGGTTACCCCGGAAGCGGAGGTGGCGATGCGCGGGTTTTTGGTCTTGGCCCTGGCAATGGCCGGGTGTGTGCCACGAGCTGTGAACGAGCGAATCGGTGCGCTTGAGGCCCGTGTTGCAGGGCTCGAAGCCGCAGGTTCAGGCGCTAACTTAGCGCCACCGCGCGCGGATGACACCCTGGTGCGCACCCAGTTCATGGAAGCGGAAGCCGAAGTGGCTCGTGGCGATACGGCTGCTGCCCGTGACACCCTTCAGGGCATCTTGGACGCGAATCCAGACCCTCGTGCTGAGTCCCGTATTCGTCAGTACTTGAGTGACCTTTCGATCGTTGGGCAGCCAGCAGGGAGCCTGGCGGACAGCACGGTAGCCTGGGTGCAGGGCGAGAGTGAGTGGTCAGAGGGGCGGCATCTTGTCGTGTTCTTCGAGACTTGGTGCCCTCACTGTCGCCGTGAGCTGCCACTGGTCGATGACCGCTTGGCAGGCCGCGATGCGTCGGCTGTGTTGCTCACCCGTCTGAGCCGGGATGCCAGTGTGGAGTCGGTACAAGAATTCTTAACGGCGAATGACGTCCAAGAACCTGTGGCCTATGTGCGCCAAGACGTCGCCGACCGCTTTGGTATCACCGGTATTCCTGCCGCAGCAGTCGTCGAAGATGGCGTCATCATCTGGCGAGGTCACCCGGCTACGCTGGAAGGCGACCTGCTCGACCGTGTCCTCCCGGCGCTGTGATGGATATTCATCTTATCGACGGAACTTTCGAGCTGTTCCGCAGCTACTTTGGTGCGCCTAAGACTGCCGCTCCGGACGGCCTAGAAGTGGGAGCAACCAAGGGCTTTCTGCGCACAATGACGCGCCTGGAAGACAGGGGTGCCACCCACATTGCCGTGGCCTTTGACCACGTCATCGAGTCGTTTCGAAACGACCTGTTCGACGGCTACAAGACCGGTGCTGGCATTGAACCCGACTTGTGGAATCAGGCGGCTCTGCTGGAAGAAGCTTCGGCTGCGCTCGGCTACGTGGTCTGGCCTATGGTCGAATTTGAAGCAGATGATGTGATAGCCGCGGCAGCATGGAAGTACGCAGAGGACCCCGACGTTGGGCGCATTCTGATGTGTTCGCCAGACAAGGACATGGCGCAGGCGGTCCACGGCGAGCGCATTGTGATGTTCGACCGCATTCGGAATCTCATCATTGACGAGGTCGGGGTGCAGAAGAAGTGGGGAATTGCTCCGGCGAGTATTCCGGACTGGCTGGCGCTTGTCGGTGACAAGGCCGACGGCATTCCTGGCATTGCCCGATGGGGAGCCAAGTCCGCCTCCACCGTGCTCGCACGTTGGGGCCGGGCCGACGCGATTCCCGAAGATCCAGCAGACTGGGATGTGACCGTGCGCGGGGCGAAGACCTTGGCGACGAATCTGAATGCCGAGCGAGACGCTGTTGTCCTGTACCGTACCCTCGCAACCCTACGTGCCGACGTTCCGATTGCGGAGTCGGCGCACGATTTACAGGTGACCGGTCCAGATTGGGACCGGTTGCACGCACTGTGCACGCGCATCGGCGACGAGCGCTTTTTTGACCGACGACGGAGGGCTCAAGGCCATGACTGATCGATTCCAAGACAAATGGGCGCTCGTGACGGGTGCAGGTAGCGGCATTGGCGAAGCCACAACAGTTGCACTGGCCAAGCGCGGCTGCAATGTGTGGATGGTTGACAAGGATGGTGAGCGTCTTGCTGCATTGCAGCATGCGCTTCGTGCGACGGGTATCAATACCCGGACCTCTGTCGTTGACGTCTCCGACCGGGACGGCATGACGGCACTGCGTGACGAGGTCCATGCGGATGTGGGTCCATTGTCGATTTTGCTGAACAACGCCGGATATGCCGTCATTGGCAGTGCGTTTGAGACCTCACTCGACCAGTGGGACAAGCAGCTCGGTGTAAACCTGATGGGCGTGATCTACGGCGCCCAGCTGTTCGGCCCGGCCATGGCCGAGGCTCCAGGGCCAGCGTCTATCGTCAACATCGCCTCTGCCGCAGGCTTCTCAGGACTGCCCATGATGTCGGCCTACTCGGTCAGTAAGTGTGCCGTGGTTGCGTATAGTCAGTCTGTACAAGCCGAGTGGGACGATGACACGCTGCATGTGGCGGCTATCTGCCCTGGCTTTCTCCCCACTCGCATTGGTGAAGACGGTGACTATGCCGGTAGATTCCAGGGCGAGAAGCGGCAGAATCGCGTCAAACGTATCATTGCGAAGGACGGCCGAGGACCCGATGACGTGGCGGCTGCCATCATCGGTGCCATCGAAAAGCGCTCGTTGCTCGTCCATGTGTATGGAGAGTCCTGGCAGCTCGACATTGCCAGCCGGCTGTTGCCATCGGGTTTGTTGCGGCGTCTAAAGCGTCGTGGTGCAGCGAGACTCGGACGCTAGCCCGATTTCACGGCCACGCGGGGGAATACAGGTTCTTGCGCGAGTGGGTTGTGGAAGGAGCTCCGCTAGGTACGGATGTCGGTTCCCACGCGGAAGTCGAACCGCCAGGTGTAGGTGCCGTCTGGGACGTCGTCGTACAACCACTTGCCAGCTCTGCGGTTCATGCACCGGCTCAGTGAGGGGATGCCCACGGTGTCTGCGACGGTGCGGGTCGCGATGGCCTGCTGGTCCGAAATATCGAAGGCCACAGTCACAGAGCCACGTGCGTCGAGCTTCTTCTGGTGGGCCTTTCCAAAGCATCTGACCATGTCAGAGGCAAACGCGCGCACAACCTGCCGGAGCTCGGGGGAGCTGTCTTCCGGGACTTCGGCAGTGGCCGAGAGAGGAAGCAGCAGGGCGAGAGCAGGAATGAGAAGTCGTGGCATGGGCTAGCATACGACGTCGGCGGCCTTCAGGCGACTGTTTGGCCCGGTTGTCAGACTCGACGAACGGGTCGCCCACGTTCGCTATCAGCTGCGCAGTCGCATCTCGAGGGCTGCCAGGCGTTCGCGGAGGGTATCGAGCTCGGGATCCTCGCTGGGAATGTCTGCGCCATTCGCCGCAACGGGAGCAGTCTTAGGGGACTCGACATCCGCAGGGGGTTGGTTCGGCTCCGAGGTTGCGTTCGAGGTCCTGGCATTTCGTATCCACGGCCACTGCGCTTCGGCCTGGGCGAGCTGCTGGTCGAGCAGATTGAGCCCAAGGGAGAGTTGTTGCAGAGCCGCTTGATGGAGTGGAGCGTCCAGCTGGAATTGCAACAGGCGGTGAAGCAGACCGAGCGGGAGAAGGTCTGACCCTTGCTGCTCCATGAGCAGTTGCAGCAAAACACCACGTGTCAGGTCTTCACCGGACTTAGCGTCAGTTATCCGCAGCATTTCTCCAGCGCGTATCAAGTCGGCCAGCTGGGCGTGATTCACATAGGCTGATGATTTTGTGCAATAGAGACGGCGGTTCCCATACTTTTTGATGTGGCGCACCGGCCCTCCTAGAAAAGGCGTGTAAGTCGTTTGTTCCGCACCGGCGCCCTCGGCGCAAGGTTTGAGCCAGCCTTGTGCAAGGCTTAGCCAAGGCATGAGCAAGGTTTGAGTAAGGCCTGGGTAAGACTTGACGCATTGCAGCAATGCCGGTATGGTCCCTGCTAGACCTGGAGTTTTGATGTCTATACCACCATTCAGTTTTGCAGGAAATGAGGCAAACAACCACCTGTACGACCAGTGGGAAAAGGGCATGACGAAGTGGTGGGAGAGCCTCATGCAGAATCCTGCTTTTCTTGGATCGCTCGGTGAAAACATGGCCAACATGACGCAGATGCGAACAGCATGGGACGATGCGGTGGATCAAGGTCTGGAGCGCTCGCGGATGCCCACCCGTAAGGACATGATTCGTCTGGTATCTGTCGTGTCTCTACTCGAAGACAAACTTCTGAAGGTCGAAGACCAGCTGCTGACGTCGCAAGACCGGCTGGTGGAGATGGAGAAGACTCTGCTGACGGTACGCATTGAATCGGCGGAGATGAGGTTGGAGCTGAATGAGCGCTTGGGTCGGATGGAGCTTCTGCTTGAACGTGTGCATGGTAGCGGGGAGTCGGCGTGATTCCGGGAGCGGACGCAACGTCTCAGATCCACCGGGGTTGGTTGCTTCACAGCACATTGCCACGCCCTCCCGTGGGCCAGACCGCGCACGTGGTGATCCACCGACACGACAAGCTAGTGGTGCGCTACTACGCGCCAACCGGCGAATCAGTCTGTAAAACGCCTGTGGTTTTAGTCCCTTCGCTGATCAATCGAGCCTACATCTTGGACCTGGAACCGGACCGGTCTGTCGTGGGGGCACTCTCAGCATTGGGGCACCCCGTTTACCTGGTTGACTGGGGTGTTCCGTGTGAAGAAGACTCTGCTGAAGACACGGGCTACATGTTGCACGAGTTGCTGTCACGCAGCATGGACCGAATCTGCCGTCATGCACGTCAGCCAAGAGCGCTGGTGCTTGGTTACTGCCAAGGAGGAGTGCTCGCGGCAATGTTGGCAGCTCTGGCACCGGAGCGATTCGCCGGACTCGTCCTGCTGAACTCTCCATTCCGCTTTTCAGAAGGGGGTCGTTTCAGGGACTTGGTAGCACCGGAGTTCATGGACGTAGACCAGGCCATGCCGGATGGTTTGGTGTCGGTCGATGCGATGCAGGCGGGCTTCAAGCTGTTGGACCCCATGGGCAACTGGACCAAGTACTTGGCCGTCGAGAAGGCGAGTGGGGACCCCGCGAGAATGGCGCGGGTGCTCGCTCGCGAGCGCTGGTTGGAAGAAAATGTGCCTCTACCTGCGGTATTTGCGCGAGAATTCATTCGCAATGCCTACCAGAAGGATGCGCTCTTGGACGGAGGCTGGGTCATTCGCGGACAAGAGGTAGACCTGCGCAATATCATCTGTCCGGTTCTCGTTATCGCTTCGGAGCGTGACTTCATTGCGCCAAAGGAAGCCTGCCTTCCTGTTGCCGAGGCGACTGGAAGCGACGACGTCACGGTACAGGTGATTCCGACCGGCCACATAGGCTGCGTGGTCGGCTCTGCTGCAGCGCAGCATCTGTTCCCGCTACTCGATGGGTGGTTCCGGCGAGTGCAGCCGTGAGGGCTGTCAGCAATTGGCTAGACGTCTGGGGCCGTTTTTCGCCGAATCGAGAAGCGGTATACGACTTAGGGACCGGTCAGCGTTGGACCTACGCACAGCTCCGCGACGACGCCAACGCTTGGGCGGGTTTCTTGCGCGACCGAGGTGTCTCAAAAGGAGACCGCGTTGCGGTGCTCGCCGAGAATCGTGGAGAGACACTCGCTCTGCTGTTCGCTGTCGCGGACCTCGGTGCGGTGCTGTTTCCGATGAACTGGCGTCTGGCCAATGCAGAGCTCAGCTGGCAGTGCGCGCATGCCAGTCCGCGGGTGATTTTGTGCGACGACATTCATGCGGGTCGTCTGGCCGATGCCGAACCGCTGGTCACACCAGCAGCGGCCGCTCCCAAAGAGCCTGTGTCCATCGACATGAGCGACCCATGGGTGCTCATGTACACCTCTGGAAGTTCAGGTCGGCCCAAAGGCGCAATGCTGACGCATCAGCAGCTGCACTGGAACGCGGTCAACACCACGCTTGCGTGCAATCTGACCGCAGAGGACGCTACGCTCACCTTTGCCCCGCTGTTTCACACGGGCGGGATGAACTGCCTCACGACGCCTCTGCTGCACCGCGGCGGACGAGTCGTTCTGACGCCTCGCCTCGATGTGGGGGAGAGCTTGGCGACCATTGCGCGCGAGGGCATCACTCTGCTCATGGGCGTTCCCACCATCTACCAAATGATGGCGGACCATGACGACTTCGAGACCACCGACCTCACCCGCGTGCGAGACGCCCTGTGTGGCGGTGCTGCATTGCCAAACGCGCTGCTCGAGCGGTACGCAGCGAGAAACATCCCGCTTCGCCAAGGGTTTGGCCTGACCGAGGTCGGGCCGAACTGCTTTTCTTTGCCCCCGACCCACACGCGCAGCAAAGCTGGAACTGTCGGCCTTCCCATCCATCACGTCGCGGCGAAGCTCGTGCGACCCGATGGCTCAGAGTGCGACGTTGGCGAGGCCGGCGAGCTGTGGCTGAAGGGACCCGTTGTCTGCGGCGGATACTGGAATGATCCGGAAGCGACCGCGAAGAGCATCACCGATGGCTGGTTCCACACTGGAGACATTCTCACCCGTGATGCCGACGGCTTCTTCACCGTGAGTGGCCGTAAGAAGGAGATGTTTATCTCTGGCGGTGAGAACGTGTACCCGGCGGAAGTCGAAGCGGTGATTGCCGATTGCCCTGGCGTTGCACTCGCGGCTGTTGTCGGCGTTCCGAATGTGCGTTGGGGTGAAGTGGGTGTGGCGTACGTGGAGGGGCGACCCGGTCATGACCTTGAAGGTGACGCCATTCGGGGGTTCCTGACCGGTAGACTAGCAAGGTTTAAGCACCCGAAGCGCATTGAGGTTGTCAGTACCCTTCCACGAACAGGTAGCGGCAAGATCGACAAGCCCGCGCTCATCCGCCGTGCAGTGGGTGCATCATGATGGCGAACTGGTTGTCTCTGATACGCCCCGAACCCACACCGAGTACCGCCAAGGGACCGATGTCTCGGCGTGATCTGGTCACACCCTTGCCTGCGCGGCGTGTACGCGTGTGCGGGATGGACATCAACACTATCGACAGTGGTGAGCAGGAAGGCACTCCGGTGATTTTTCTGCATGGGTTGTCCGCGTGGATGGACTTTTGGCGACTTCAGCTCGCTCCTGTCGCCGAGACGCGGCGGGTCTTAGCTCTGGACCTTCCCGGGTATGGGGGCTCAGACGCTCCGGATGCGCCGTACACGCCATCGTGGTTCGCCGACATTATTGTCGCTTGGCTCGATACGATTGGAGTGCAGCAGCTGGACCTCGTCGCGCACAGCATGGGCGGACAGGTTGCGCTGAACATTGCGGCGCGGTTTCCCGAACGGGTCCGCCGGATGGTGTTGTCGGCACCTGCCGGATTCGAGCAGTTTCACCCCTCAGCGGCGTCGGTCATGAAGGCTTACTGGACGCTGGACCGCGCGCAGCAGTCCAAGGAACCGGCCATTCGAACCCACTTCGAGACGGCTGTGTTTGCCCGCACCGACTCGCATGTGGACCTGTTGGTCGAACAGCGTGTTCGAATGGGGCTACATCCTTCGTTCTACCAGACAAGCCGTGCCGTTGCTCGAAGCGTCGCCGGCATGCTGGACGAGCCGGTATTCGATCAGTTGTCACAGGTTCAGGCGCCGACGCTGGTTGTCTTTGGCGGCCGAGATGGCCTCATCCCCAATCGTCTATTTACTCGCATGACCACACGCCAATTGGCGGATGACGGGGTCGCTCAGCTTCCTAACGGACGCTTGTGCTGGCTCGATACCGCAGGCCACACAGCCCATCACGATGACCCGACCGGGTTCAACCGCGCCATGATGCGCTTTCTGGAGACGCCATGATTTCCTGGTTGCTTTGCATGGGAGTAGCATTTGCAACCCCCGGTTTCGACGCCACCGCACCCGCCGCGCGCTTGACCGGTGCCGAGACGTTCACGTCAGATGGTGTGATTAAGCTGTGGTCAGCCATTGAGCGTTTAGAAGACCCAGACCGGACCCTGTTGTCTCCAGAAGCCTACAACTCGGCGACTGAGTGGCCGGAAAACATTAATTATGCGCCGTTCATCCGCCAGAGTTTTGGCAGCGCCCGGCCCGGCTCGCATAGTGCATTGCTGCACATGGGCTTGAGTGAGACGGTCACTAGCGGCACGCCGATCTTGATGGTCCATGGAGCGGGAGACAACGGCAGTCGCTCTTTCGTCACCATGGCTACACGGCTCGACCGCAGCGGACGCCCGGTCTACGCCCTGACCTTTGCCCATCCCCACGGAGACGTATTCAGGCAGGCCGAGTTGATTGCTGATGCCATCGCCCGTATTCGCCATCGCACCGGTGCGGCGCAGGTCGACGTTGTTGCACACAGCAAAGGAGGTACGGCCGCAGCCATCTACTTGTCGAACGCAGCCAACACCGACTGGGGACGTGACGACTACGCATCTGTCGGCACCGTCTACCGCGGAGATGTGCGCCGGGCCGTGTTCATCGCAACGCCCCTCGCGGGCACCGATACCACCTACCGCTGGACTGCTAACAACTACGCGGCGCTGGATTCAGACACCGCACTGACGCCGGCATCCTGGTCAACGTACTACCCATCAGGGTCCGCAAGCTGGTGGAATAGCGTGGACCTCTCCGAGCAAGACCATTTGTCGGCAGACGGTGATTTGTTCCCGGGGCAGCGTCAGATCCTGGCTCGCCAACCGTACACCTTGCCGGGAGAAAACCCGACTCTAGGAGCGTACGCACTGC
>JBLHSN010000165.1:0-12342 GCA_047626195.1 Myxococcota bacterium | reverse complement strand
TGCGGGGGTCGCAGTCGTTGTCTAGGCCGTCGCACAGCTCGGTGGCGCCGGGGTGGACGGTGTTGTTGTTGTCGTTGCAGTCGTTCTGACGGGGGGTCCAGCCGTCGCGGTCGGCGTCATAGTCTTCCAGGGACACGACCTGGAACACGGCGCTGGCGCTGTTCTCGAGACCGTCGGTGTCGGTCACGGTGAAGGTGACGATGTGCTCGCCGAAGTCGAGAGTGGCTGGGCAGCTTGCGACGCCGGTCGAGGTGGGCTGCATGTCGCAGATGAACCCAGCGACATCGCTGCTGAGCTCGACCATGAGGTCGGACAGCGCATCTTGGGCGTCTTCGACGCGAGCGATGAAGGTGTACGGAGCCCCTTCGAGGCCCGTTTCGCCAGCAAGTGGGTGTTCGATTTCGATGGACGGTGACTCGGGGACACCCTCAACCACGATGTTTACGCGGGCTTCACCTTGGTTCGCCCCTTCGTCGAAGGCGCGGAGTGTGACAATGTGCGTGCCAGTGGCGAGCGATGCGGTTGCCAGCTCTACAGCGCCGTTCGGGTCGGGAAGGTCGGTGTCTAGTAGGATGCCGTCAATGGACGATGCCCATTGGATGTCCAAGTTGGTGACGCCGCCGTTGTCGCTGACGAGTCCGCGGAAGACGATGGTCTCGCCGACGTCGAAGATCATGCCTTCGAGCGGTTCGGCGATGGTGACCGCCGGTGGCGTATCGAACTGCACGAAGTTCCGGTCATCCCCACACGAGAACAGTGTGAAAGCGGCGAGAGGTAGCAGGCAATTTCGAAGGGTCATCGGGACTCCGTCCATACGGCGAGTGTGGGTTGAGGTTCCACACAAGTGCAAGAAGCATACCGCAGTAATCTGTGACCATCAGGGAGGATTGACCATTGACATAGTCTCAACTGCGACAAAAATACCGCAGAGGTGCACCGTTGGGGTAGAAAGAGTAGAGGAGCGGGGCCTTGGAGGCCCCTGTTGCGCAGTCGATGGCACCATTTTCCACGCGTTCGACACTACCGAGATGGGTCAGCGAAGGTCGAGTGGCTGGAGATCTTGGTCGACGTCGTTGTGGCTTCGTGCTTGGTTCAAGTCGCGAGTCTCCTTCCGGAATCCATGACATCGGCGCGCGTGCTGTCGGCGACGATCTGCGCGGCGTCGCTTTGGCTGGTCTGGAGCGGCGCCACGTTCTTCGCGAATCGCTTTGAGCTCGACGACCTCCCCCATCGAGCCCTGGTGTTGGTCCAGGTCCTCGGAGTGGGGGCGATGGGGGTGACCGCGCGCGAGGCGCTCGGTGGTGATTGGACGTTGTTCGCCATCGCGTTCGCTGTGTCGCAAGCCGCCGTCTGTGTGGCCTACATTCGAGGACTGATTCAAGCGCCAATCGCGCGCCCTTTCTGCATGATCTGGGGCAGTGCCTTCGGGATGAGTGCGGTAGTGGCTGCGGTCTGCGCCGTTGTGCCTCCGCTCGTCGGCCTCGTGCTTTGGGGACTGACCGTCATTGGTTTTTTTGCGGTCACGATGCACCCGGCGAGTCGGCGTGTCGAGGCGGATATTCCGCTTCACGAAGAGCACCTCTCACGCCGGTTTGGCCTGTTTGTGATGGTGCTGATCGGCGCGTCCTTGGTCAATGTACAAGCCGACTTATCTACCGATAGTGCGGACCTTCAGACGCTTGGCCGCGGCGCCTTTCACCTGCTCATCTCGCTGAGTATGTGGTGGATTTACTTCGACGATGTGGCGGGTCGTCGCCTGCGCGATGCTCCAGGAGCCTCCTTGGTATGGCGCTTGGCCCACCTGCCTTTGTCGCTATGTCTGACATTGGTTGGACTCGGGGTGACGCTGGTAGCCACGGGAGACATGGATGTTCCCGCCGCCGCCGCTGGACGCTGGCTGCTGGGAGGAAGCCTTGCTGGCGTGCTGGTGAGTGTAGCCGTTGTTGACACCTTCACAGAACGGTATGAAGCGGCGCTTTCTGACCGCACACGCATCGGCATTCGAGTGCTAACGGCCCTGTTTGTCCTGGTGTTGACCCAGGCCGCATCCGACCTGTCGACCACGGTCTATTTGCTGGGCATCGTCGCGCTCTGCGTGGGGCAAGTCATCACCGACATGTTGGCGGTGCCGCTAGAAGCCGGTGTGATTGAGGGGGCGCGGCCGACTGCGGAGGTCGACCGGGAGAGGCGAAAAGGCACCGGATCCAAGCAGGGGAACCTGGGAGGCGTCGACAATACGCTTCGAATTGGTGTGGCTGCACGCTCCGGACGCGACCTGTATTTCTTCCTGATGGAAGGGTCGTGGACCCGCGTACTCATCGCCTTCGGGGTTGCGTATGTGGTCATCAATGCCCTGTTCGCTGGTCTCTACCAGGTGGAATCGGGCTCGATTTCGGGCACTGTTGGACAAACGTACGCAGATGCCTTCTTCTTCAGCGTACAGACGCTCACCTCGCTTGGATACGGGGTCTACGCACCCGCTACTCCCTGGGCGCACTCGTTGGTCACTGTTGAATCGGCGGTGGGTATTTTGTATGGGGCGCTAGCCACAGGAATGATGTTCGCGAAGGCGAGTCGGCCGCGAGCCTCCATCTTGTGGAGTGAGAAGATTGTGGTCAACGCGCGACACGGCCAACCCACGTTGATGCTGCGCGTGGCTAATTCACGCGGCAATGATGTGGTTGGAGCCAGCCTTACAATCTCGGTCCTACTCGACGAAGTCACGCCAGAAGGCGATCATATGCGTCGTCTGTTTGACCTAGAGTTGGTCCGCGACGTGACTCCCTTGTTCCGCCTGACGTGGTCGGTCATGCATGTGATCGACGAGGACAGTCCGCTGTATGAAGACGACATCTGGGAGCACGTCTTCGGCTTTATCGTCACACTCACTGGCTACGATGGCACCTACAGCCAGACCATCTACGCGCGTCATGTGTACGGTCCAGAAGACGTCTACCAGAACCACCGGTTCGTGGATGTCTTGAGCCAGACCGACGAGGGACGCATCGTTCTCGACCTCGATAAGTTCCATCTCATCAAGCCGATGGACGATTAGAAGTCGAAGGGTGTGTACGGGGCCAGCGTTGGACTCTTGGTGTCGGGCTCGGCGATCTGTCGCGTCGGACCCACATCGTGCACCCCATCGTCGCGCAGCTCTAGAAGTCGCCCGGTGTGCGCGTAGCCAATCACCCGTCCTTCGTCGTACCGGGCTGACAGAATCGCGGGTGTTCCGACCAAGCGCCATACGCGCTCGTTCATGTAGCCGAGGTCTCGGTCGTAGATGGCTACGCCAGCGTAGCTCATCTGGAAGGTCATCTCGGGCATGGTGTTCTGGCCAAAGAAGTCGCCAACTTGCGTCATGCCGCGTCCGGTGGACTCGACCACTGCATGGCTCGCGTGGGTGGTCATCTGGTGGGCCACTTCGTTGGTCCCACGGCTCGTCGCGTCCTCTGTCGGCATGGACATCAGGTCGCTGTTGAACTCCACCCAGATGCCGTCGTTCAGGTCGTGGTTCTCGGGCAACTTCATGGTGAAGCCGACGACCACGCGACTCATCAGCATGCGCAGCGTCTCAGGGAAGTGACGGTCGGTAGACAGTCCCTCTCCGAGGCGGTGGAGAGCCAGTCCAACGATACGCCCGTCGGCGTGAGCGTGCAGCTGAAGGGACGCGCCGGTGAGGGCCATGTCGACGTCTTCCAACACCGCAGCGACCGTGGACTCTGAGTCGTCTTTTACGGCAACTACCTGCAGGCCAATCTCCGCGATGACGCAGTCCACGTGTCGTCTGCGCCGCCGGACCCGCTTCAGTCGGTCACAGCGCAAGTGGGTACGCAACTGGTACTGCGACGTGCGGAAAGACTGATTGTCCCCGCCCGACAGGATGGTCACCCACGGCAGCACAACCTCGGTCTCTATAAACCATTCGGTTCCGGCCCAGCGAGCATCGGCGTCGTAGATGCGAATCTCAGCGTCAACATTGTCTTGCGCTACAGCGGGGGCGGCAACCAGAGCGGATGTGGCGAGCCAAGCGGCCGTAGCTAGGCGGAGACAATGCCGCACTATTCGAGCGGGAGCCATGCCGGAAGTAGGGCATGCGGGACGCCTGGAGGCGAACATTGACGGGTGGGACCCACTTCGGGGACTTCGTTCTCGTCGTCGATGATGCGCAGACGGCCGACGTGGTGGTACTCGTTGCCTTCGCCAAAGGTGGAGAAGGTGCTCGATGCCGTTGGCATGCCGCGAAGGGCCCAGACGCGCTCGGTCATGAAGCCTTCGACGCGGTCGTACACCGCCACTCCACTGTAGTCAGTGTCGAACATGCCCATGACGCCTCGCGCACCACTGTCCCCAGTAGCGATGAGGCCGCGGCCGCGAGACTCGACGGTCGCATGGCCGTCGCGCATTTCCAGCTTGTGGACCAACGTTGAGGTGCCGCGGCTGCTCGCATCCAGGCGCGGAATCGACATGAGGGACGAGTTGTATTCAACCCACACCCCCTCCGACAGATCCTTGAATTTTCGCAGGCGCATGTCGTAGCCAACGATGACGCGGCTCATGACGAGACGGAGCGTCTCGTGGATGTCTTCTTCGCGAGCGTTGCGCTTTCTTGGGCCTTCCAAGTCAATCCCGACCACGCGGCCATCGTCTCGGACCGATAACTGCAGGTATGCGTCGCTTAAAGCCGCGTCGATTTCGTCGATGATCTGCTGAACCCGTGCCGGATCGTCACGGTCGCGTGCGATGACCTGCAGCCCGAAGTCTTCGATGGTGCAGTCGATCTCGAAACGTCGCCGGCTGCGACGCCAGTCCTTCTCGCACGCGATGATGGTGCGAACTTGGTACTTGGTGCTCTGGAACTGGAAGTTGTTCCGTGCCTGGAACACCACGGGTTCGGGGATGGTCACTTCGGTCGCCACGAACCAACGAGTACCGTCCCAGCGCATGAACATGTCGTCGTAGATGGTGATGCTGTAGTCGACATCATTGTCGTCTGTGGCAGCCGCAGGAGTATCGGCGCCGTCGGCTGCGCCATCCGTAGGAGCTTCCTGGGCGTAGGACGATGTGGCGGTCGCTAGGCAGAAAAGGAGTGATGTGATGATGCGCATAGACCTCTCCCGCCCACGAGTGTTGTGGGTTGGCTTTGTTCACCGTGTGTAGCGCGAACACAGGTCAACCCGTCGTCAACCCTCGTCAGTCCTTGGCAAGTCCAAGGTCATTCCTTCCGAGGCAGCGCTGACCACGATGCCTGGCGCGTGTTCGTCGAGCCAGGCTTGGGCGTTCCGCTGCACGTCGTCCAGTGCATCGTCTGAGCGATCCGGGTCGTGGTGGTACAGGACGAGGTGCTTCGGACGTGCCTGCTGGGCCAACTCCAACACATCTTGGAGGAATGAGTGGCCCCAGCCCACCTTGTGCGCTCGGTCGGTGTGGACATATTGGGTGTCGTGAATGAGGACGTCACAGTCGCGGGCGAAGGCAGCGAGCTGGTCAACCGTTGTGGTCGCGGGGCCCGGCGGCTTGAGCTCATTGTCCGTCAGATAGCAGAGCGACCGGCCACCGTGTTCGACCCGGAACCCTTGAGCGCCGCCCGGGTGATTGAGCGGAATGGGCTGGACGGTGGCGCCGCCGATGCGCCACGGCTCGCTGTCGTGGTCCACCCGTTCAATCTTGGCCGGAACTTCCGCTGCGGGAACGGGGAAGTGAATGGGGTCGAACAAGGCTGGCTGCCGCCTGAAGCGCTCTTGCGCTTTGTTCGGTAGCGGATGCAGCAGGATTCGCCCGTGTGGCAGGTATAGTGGTACGAAGAACGGCAGGCCGAGAATGTGGTCCCAGTGCGTGTGGCTCAACAGCAGATGGATGTTGTCCGTCCGTCCGCTGGCGACAAGTTCTTGGCCCAGCTTCCGCATGCCGGTGCCGGCGTCGAGAACCATGACCACATCATCTGGCAGCTCAACGGTCACACAGGAGGTGTTGCCGCCGTGGCGCACGGTCTCAGGACCGGGTGATGGGCAGCTACCGCGTACACCCCAGAAGCGAATGCGCAATCCGAGAGACGTTGGAAGGGGTGTGTTCATGGGGGCCGTGACGCGATTTTAAAACTGGGATATCGTCGGGCAGTCCGCAAAGCAGAAGCTGCTGGGATTGTCTTGAAAGATTTGACCGCACTGGTAGCCGCGGGGACAGGCATCGGCGGAAGCGGGATTACACTCGACGAGGCAATAGCTCTCGGTGCACGCTACGCCATTGTCTTCGAAGCATGCGCAGGCTGCGCCGGGTGACTGGGCGGCGCAGGAATCCCCGAAGAAGTCGACGGTGCACTCGGCTTGGCAGTGAGGCGCGGAGTCTACGAAGCACTGTCCGGTAGCAACATCACAGCGTTCCCCGTACGAGCAGTCTAGCGTGGTGCTCCGGCAGCCGTAGGGCTCACACTGGTTTGTCGCGTTGCACGTCTCGCCAGCGAGGCAGTCGCCATCACCGGAGCAGCCGACAACGCAGGAGTTTGCGTCGTTACAGGTGAAGCCAAGGTTGCACTGGTCGGGCTGGGTGCACTCGACCGCCTCGCACAGACCGACTTCATTACACACGGCGATACCTTCGCAGTCGCCGTTGTCGAGGCATCGGAGGCTGCTGCTGCCGGTACAGCTCAGCAACAAGGTGGTCGACGCGAAGAGTAGGGAGCGGATCACAACGCACCTCCGCTGCAGAAGCCATCTTCCATGCCACTGCCGTTGTTGTAACGGATGGTGATCTGCGACCCGATGGGCGGCAGAGAGTCGCGTGCGAAGACGATGGCTGGCAAGTCCTCACCACCTTCATTAATGAACTCAAAGGTCCATTCTCCGCTGTCACACGGAATAATATCATTTTCAACACCCACCGATAGTGTGTTGAGGTCAGGCGTTCGTCCCAAGAAGTAGGTGTCTCGCAGCCGCGATGAGTTCAGCGACAAGTCCGTCACGATAGACTCGAAGTTCTGGTCGCACAGGTCGCGGGAGACGCCGTTGGTCTGGGTGGTCACGTCGACGTAGCGTGCGCCCGGCGATGAGCCGGCTGCGTTTTCACACGCGGCGGGTTCGATGACGGTGAGTGACGAGGCGTTGATCGCTTCGCGGCTGCGCTGTCCCTTCACACCCCGTAGCTCGTTGATGTACTCATTGACTGGGAAGGGGGAGACGTCTTCCTCGTCGCTCACAAAGATGACGCTGAGCTCGGCTTGTTCCCGGATGAATCCGCTGTTGACCGTGGTGAGCAGCTCGGGCGTGAGAGCGAGACGCGCAGCTTCGAGGCCCATCTCAAATCCAGCGCCGCATACGCCAACGTTGACGAGGTCGCGGAAGACGAGGTCGGCATCCGGCGTATTGGAGGTAATGACCGTTCCGTTGACGATATGTCCGGCGTTCGGAATCTCGTTGATCAGCGTTTGCGTGCACTGCGGGATTTGATCCGTGTACTCCGGCTTCTGGATAGTCGTGGTCGTGATGGCGATGTGGTAGTCGACATTCGCATCGATGAAGAACTGGATAAAGGCGTTGAAGTTATCGCCGAGGCTGCGCTGGTAAGGAGCCATTGAACCAGAGTTATCAACGACAATCAGAATGTCCACGCGCTCGGCTGGCTCCTGAAAGAACACGTCGACCGTCTCTTGCCGGGTGATGCCAGTCTCGCTGCATGCGACTGTCAGGGCCAATAGGCTAGGGAGGAGGGTCCGCATAGTGGATCTGTCCAATTCTCGAAGTCGGCTGGCAAGATAGTCGCTGGTCCACAAACCCGCCAATGGAGAGGTTCATGCCGCGCGCTGGTCAATCGTCCGTTGCACCCAGCCTGGTGTCCGACGAGCGCCTGAGTAGAATGCGTGACGGTGCCGAAGCCTTTTGGGTATGGCTTGAAAGTACCGTTCGCGACGGTATTGCACGCTTGGAGGAGAGTGATGTTGGATTGTTGGAGCGGGTAGCTCGACTCCATGATTCCCAGCTCCCAGGCCTCGCGCGATGGCTGCAATTTATCGGTGAATGTATTGGAGACGGGCCTGGTTGGCCGTCGGTCGTTGTGGGAGAACTCGGTCGCTTGGCGATTGCTGCCCAGGCTTGGACGCGCTGGGAGCAACTGAATGAAGATGTTCAGAACGCTCTACTTGTGCACAGTGGAGTGGTGGTGCGGCAGCAAACGGTCCTGGCGCTGGGAGAGCGCGTTCCGGGCCTGTGGTCGGTCATCGGCCAGCACTTGACGGAAGACGACCGCGGGTTGTTTACGCGCCGCACCGCTCTGATGGGGCCGCGACCGGCGATGGTCGTGTCTCATCAGTTTGGTTCGGCACCGCCCGCGACCGTAGCGCCGGGGGCAGAGATCTTCGGTGAGCTCGCTTTTTGGCCGGGGCGTGGCGCGATTCGGGCGCGGATTGTCGATGCGGAAACCACCGGAGAGTGGCAGCCAGACGGTGCACTACTGTTGGCCGACGTCCGCGCCCGGTTGGCGTCTCATTATGCGCAAGCGCCATTGGTCTCTCAGATCCCACTCTCCATCCGGGACGTTCGAGTCGTTGTGCACGAGGGCAGGGGATGGGTCGCTGACGCTACCGGCGCCTTGCCGACCGTGGGCCTGCCGTGGGACGCGGTGGCGGCCTCGGTGGGCGGATCCGTCGTGGTGGGTGGATGGTGGACGGGCCATGCATTTGCAATTGCGGGGGTTGTTGTCGGTGACCGCTTCGTTCCGATCGACCCCCAGGAACGCATGTCGATGCCTCCGCGAGCCGAGGACGCCTTGACCCGTGAGCTGCTGGTCGGTGCCGGAATGGCGCAGCTTGTTGAGGGAGGCATTCGGCGTGTTGAGCATCGTGCAGATCCACCAGCAGTGCTCGTCCCACTCCCGCCCGTCTCTAGAGACGTCACACCGCCGCTGTCCGCCTCGACGGTCCGGGTCTTCGATGGCCTGCTACAGCGTCATCCAAGAGCGTTGGGTTTGGTCATTCGCACGATCCAGGCGACGGGCGAACGCCCCGATGGCAGCTTACTCACGCGGCTGTTGGGCGCGCAACCGTCGCAGTGGCATGGCGTAGAGCCAGTGCTAGGATCTCATGCGCGCCAGGTCGCCGCGCTGGATGACAAGTGGCGTTGGGCAGCCGATCTTCCGATGGACGTCGGCTGGGACCGCCCCGAGCTGCGAGTGTCCTGCGTCCATGCGGAATGCCGTCAGCGACCCCAGACGGCGTTGTCGACGGTCCTGACCCGGTGGAGTGATGTGCTCAGGGCTGCCGACCGACTGGCGCTCTTGGATGTGCTCGCCACCCATCCGGGCGTTGTGACAGAGGGGTTTCTCGATGGATTGCTCGACGATTCCGCCAAGACGGTCCGTCGTCGGGCGGCGGCCCTTCTGGCGGACGGCTTGTGGCCCAACTTTGTCTCCCGAATGCGGAAACGCGCGGTTGCGTGGTGGCCTTTGCGCGATGGATATCGGGTGCGGTTGGTGCCCACGGCGCTGGATGATTCCGCACAACGCGATGGGTTGGACCCTGATTTATCGACGGTAAGGGCGCGCGAACGCGCCTGGATACGAGGAACTTCCTGTGTTCCTCCGTCTAATTGGTCCGGACAGATCGACTGGGCTTCCGTCGACGATGTTGTGGGACAGGCGCTGGGCTTGGCCATCGTGCGCTTCGCGGATTCCCAGATGGCCGCGCGCTGGACCGCGTTGAACCAAACGTTCGGATTGCCCCAATCGTCGGTGACCGCGGTGTTGCGTTTGGTCAACCCGGCAGAACGGATGCGTTGGTTCAAGATTAGCGAACGCTGCTCCAACGGTAGGCTTCCGGCGATTGTGGACTCGTTTCCTACGCCTTGGGGGAATGATGTGGTTCGTGCATGGCGCGAGGGCTTAGAGCGTCATGTGCGCTCCGTGTCCGCGGGCGTCGCTGAACCGTCTTCCGAATGGTCTGAGACTCTTTTCTTTGCCGCTCGCGCGGTTTCCCTCGACCGTTCACAGGTGGTGACCGACCCGCCCGATCTGCCGCGCGCCGCCGATCCCGCCACACGACATCTGATTGTTTCGCTTCGTGATGCCGCCGAGTGGATGGGGGTGAGAACGCGATTGATGAGTTTTCTGGTGTCTCCCCGTAGTGCGACATCGGTAAACTTGGGCTAGTGCGCACGTCCTAGTGTGCCGAACTAGGGGTGGGCACTTCCCTCTCATCATTGCAACGCGTATTCTCCCGCGCCGGAGCCGCTGAATGTTCGCAATCCTCGCAATCCTCGCTTGTCTTACAGCAGTTTTTCTGTTGACGCTTGCGTGGTTGTCCGGCCATCGTACCGTCATCCCTACGGCTGTAAAGCCAGTTTGGTTCTTGGTTCCTGGGCTTTCTCTGCTGCTCGCGAGCCCGGTTCTATGCCTCGGCCCCTCGGTGGTTCAATGGAATGCCTGCGCGAGCGGCTGCACCATGAGCCAGGCTGAAATCCAGACCGCCTATGAAGCGTGTGTCATGGGTTCGGCCGCTACTATCGGCAAAGATGCTGCAAAAGACGAGTCGCGCACTCAAGCTCAGGTCCAGGCCATCATCGATGATGCCCGTCCCCAGATTGAAATGCAGTGCGAGATGACCATGACCAGCCAGTGCACCACTCGATGCTTCGATGCATGGTGGGCCCCGGAGATGGCGGCATTGGGTGAGGCTGACGCAGAGTGACCATTCTCCGTCGCCATGCCGAAGAGGCGTGCGCGGATGAGCTGGACCAGCTGTCGGAGATTTCAGGACCACGACCGCACGGATGGTCGTTGACTCCAAGCGCTGTCCGCACTTTCATAATGGGAGGCGAACTGGCGGATGGCACCGTGGTCGAGCCCAAGTACATCGGGGACGTAAGGCGGGTTGAGGTTGCGATTGCAACGCTAGCGACCGACAGAGCATTGTTGCTCCAAGGCGACCCCGGAACGGGGAAGTCTTGGCTTAGTGAGCATCTTGCTGCTGCGATCTGCGGGGACTCCACACTTCTTGTCCAGGGAACGGCCGGGACGGATGAGTCGGCATTCCTCTACGGTTGGAACTACGCCAAGTTGTTGTCCGAGGGCCCCTCTCGTGAGGCGATGGTGGAGAGCCCCATTTTGGTGGCCATGCGCACCGGCGGCATTGCCCGAGTCGAAGAACTCACCCGGGTCAGCCCTGAAGTCCAAGATGCCCTTCTTGGAACGCTCTCGGAGAAGTCGGTCCCTGTGCCGGAGTTGGGGATCGAGGTCCAGGCTCAGCGTGGATTCAATCTCATTGCCACGGCGAACCGGCGCGACCGGGGCATCAATGAGCTGTCGAGCGCATTGCGGCGACGGTTCGCCGTTGTAGAGCTTCCCTCGCCTGCGACCGTTGAGCGGGAAGTCGAGATTGTACGGACCCGTTTGCTCGCTCTTGGCAGGGGACTCGCACTGCCTGGTGAGGAACCCCCAGCACAGGCTATTCATCGGTTGGTGACCATGTTTCGCGAACTTCGTTCGGGTGTGACCGAAGATGGGTCGCTGAGCCTCAAACAGCCGAGTGGCACGCTCTCGACTGCAGAAGCTATCGGCGTATTGTCCCAGGGGTGGACTCGGGCTGCATACTACGGGGGCGGCCCGCTCTCGGCGGAACACTTGGCCGACGGCTTGCTCAGTGTGGCGATTCAAGATGAGCGAGATTCGACCGCTCTACGCGAGTATGTCCATGCGGTCCTCGACACTCGACCAGACTGGGAGGACTGGGCTCGGGCGCTGCGCGAGCGCTTGTGACCGAGGCGATTCGCTGGTTTCCCATCCGGCATCACGGAGCCGGTACGGTCTGCGCACTGCGACAGGGCTTGGATGCCTACGACCCTGACTGTGTCTTGGTGGAGGGGCCCCCCGAGGCAGAGCCGTTGCTCGCGTTCGTCGGACGTGCCGATCTCACCCCTCCGGTGGCGCTGTCGGTGTACGTGCGCGGTGAGCCCAGTCGATCTGCGACCTACCCCTTTGCGTCCTGGTCACCAGAGTGGACCGCACTGTGTTGGGCCGCCAACAGCGGTGTCCCGTCGCACTTCATGGACCTCTCCGTGGGCCAGCGGCTTGCCATGGATTCCCCGCAGTCCGAGCGCCGAGATGCCGGACTGGGGACGATGGCCACTCTGGGCGGCTTTGACAGCGTCGCGGCATGGTGGGACTCGATGGTCGAGTCACATGGCCGCGATGTTTTTGCCGCAGTGGTAGAGGCGATGACCGCGGTGCGCGAGCGACACGAAGGTCGGTTTGGTATTCGCGCGCCCGATTCGGTGGATGCGGTCCGAGAAGCGGCGATGCGTCAAGTCCTGCGCACTGCCATCAAAGCTGGAAACAGAAGGATTGCCGTGGTGTGTGGTGCGT
>JBLHSN010000164.1:0-12437 GCA_047626195.1 Myxococcota bacterium | reverse complement strand
CATTGTTCATGGCGCGGGGTTTGACGCGTCTGTCTAGCGTGTGGTCGTTTCCTGCGTGGCCGTACACGTGTTGGCTTCGCGGACTTCGTCAACGATGTAGTCGCCAGCGACTGTACCGTCGGTTCCAATGGCGCGAGCGATAGAGCCATTGGTGATGGCGGGGGCACAGGGGCCGGTCCACTTGCCAACCGCTTCGGCTTGTCCCTTGCGGTCTTCGTCGCTGTTTCCCCAGCAGATGTAGTCGGCGATGGATGCGTCGGAGCCGAAGGAATTGTTGACGTACAGCATCATCTCGCCGCCGGCGTCATTGTCCGAGCCGAAGTTGGCGGGCCAGGGCACTTCTGCGTAGCCGTTGGCGGGGACGACAACGTCGCCACTCGAAGACAACGCCACGTAAGCGAACGGAGCGCAGAACTGGTGGCTGATGCTGGATAGGGCAATGTCGGAGTCGGTCGTGTTGAACAACTCGATGTAGGAGCCGGGGTCGACTTCGCTGAAGACAATACTGGGTAGGGTAGTCGTGGCCGTTCCGCCGTCGTCCTGTGGGTTCAGGTCTACGGGACAGTCTGAAACGCCGGTGTCTGTGTCTGTGTCTGTGTCTGTGTCTGTGTCTGTGTCTGTGTCTGTGTCTGTGTCCGTGTCGGTTTCCGAGTCAGTATCGGTGTCCGGGTCGCTATCGGAGTCAGTCTCGCTATCGGAACCAGTGTCGGTCTCAATGTCGGTTTCATCGGTGTCTCCATCGCATCCAATCAGAGCGGTGGACAGCAGGAGGACGAGGACGGGGGTGAAGATACGCATGAAAATCCGGGGGTGGGGGAGAGGGCAAACCACAGCTTTAAAGGCATGGCAATGCTGGGGGCCCGTCGTACACTGACAACAGGTCAGGCGACAACCTTGGAAACAGCGGCGCACGCATTTTTCGGACAGCCACTCGGCGGCCCGGTTGGCTATGCGGTTCGGCGGCGTGGGTTGCCGAGCTGTCTACGTGCCGCAGAAGGTCGCGTGTACCACTTCATTAGGCTTGGGACCCAGGGCATACTCTTCGTATTCTGGACGTTCGCTGAAGGGCTTGGCGAGCACGTCTGCGAAGGTGTTCAGTGGACCGAGGTTGCCTTGCACGGCGGCTTCGATCACCGTCTCGATGCGGTGGTTTCTTGGAATGTAGGCCGGGTTGACCGATTGCATGCGGGTCTGCCGACTGGACTCATCTTGGTCGCGTGCCACACGAACGGTCCATCGCTCGGTCCAGGCGTCGAAGGCTTGTGGAGCGGCAAACTCGGCTCGTGCCACAGTCGTATTGTGCGACAGACCGCGGAAAGTCCGGGTGAAGTCGGCTTCATCATCGTTCATGATGGTCAGCAGGTCGTTGACCAAGGCGTCATCCCCGTCTTCGATGGACACGAGTCCGATTTTTAGACGGAAGTGGGCGAGACGAGCCGTCTCTAGAGCTTGTGGAAACGCGTCAATGACGGGTTGCGCGAGGGCAACGCCCGCTTGGATATCGGCACCGATGAGCGGGAGCAGGGCACGGGCCAAGATGGACAGATTCCACTGCGCCACGGGTGCTTGGTTGCTGTAGGCGTAGCGTCCGCGTTGGTCAATGGCGCTGAAGACCTGGTGCTCGCGGAAGTCATCCATGAAGGCACACGGACCGTAGTCGAGGGTATCGCCTGTGGCACTGCAGTTGTCGGTGTTCATGACGCCGTGAATGAAGCCCACCGATAGCCAGTGTGCCACGAGCTCCGCTTGACGTTGTCCTATCGCCTGCAACAGTGCCAGGGCAGGCCAGTCTGCGTTGGCGGCGTCTGGGTAGTGGTGGGCGATGAGGTGGTCGACGAGTGCGTTCAGGCCGTCCATGTCTTGGCGAGACGCGTAGTATTCAAAGGTCCCAACTCGGATATGGCTACGGGCGACGCGAGTGAGGATGGCGCCAGGCAGAACGCGCTGCCGCTGGATGTACTCACCGGTTGCGACGGCTGCGAGTGCTCGTGTAGTGGGAATACCCATGGTGTGCATCCACTCGCTGAGGACGTACTCGCGAAGGACCGGTCCGAACCAGTTTCGGCCGTCTCCGCGGCGGGAGAAGGGGGTCGGCCCCGACCCTTTCAGCTGGACATCTTGCAGAGTACCGCTCTGATCAGACAGCTCGCCGAGCAGGATGGCCCGACCATCTCCGAGCTGTGGGACAAAGTGCCCGAACTGGTGTGCGGCGTAAGCCATGGCTAGCGGCGTAGCGGTGACCGGGACGGTGTTTCCGGCGAGGACTGCGAGTCCCTCCGGCCCGGCCAGGGCGTCTGCGTCGAGCCCCAAGTCTACGGCGAGGTCGCGGTTCAGTAACAGGTACGACGGGTCAGAGACTGGCGTAGGCAGGGCTCCTTCGTACATGTGGCTTGGAAGGGAAGCGTAGCGAGCGGTGAAGGGAAACTGCATTGGGAACCTGTAGCGTGGTCCGTCGATGGAAACTGCCACCACGTGTCAGTTGTAGGGCATAGACGTATGGCGGAGGTCTACATGAGTGAGCTCATTCCCCCTACTTTGACCCAACCTGGGGTCTACCCAACGGAGCTTTTGCCCGGCTCCCATGAATGGAGTCTACCGGCGGGTTGTGTCGTGGCGTTCCTCGGCCCATCCGCCAAGGGCCGACCGTTCTGGCCCAAGGAAATGCGAAGTGTAGATGCCTTCGACCAGGAGTTTGGTGCTGACTCGTCCAACGGTTCTGCGCTTGCTGCCGCCGCCCGTGCGTTCTTTGGCAATGGGGGTGAGCAGTTGCTCGTTGTTCGCACCGTCGACCCACTGACAGCAGTGCCAGCGCGTGTGGCTGTTGCTTCATCGTTTACACTCGTAGCGTCCAGCGTCGGGGAGTGGGCCAACGGACTGCGCGTTGAGATGGCCGTCGACATCGCAGACCCGAATGCGATTCAGCTTGCTGTGTTCGATGCTGACGCAGCGGGGGTCTCGCGTGAGATTGAATCATGGCAGGGCCTGAACCTGACCCCTGATACGCCTCGCTATGTGGGTACTTTCCTGGCGCGAGAGTCGTCGTACTTGCGTGTTGCCGACCCCATGGACGGGGGGGTGTTTGGCGGTCTGCCGTCAGAGTTGGGGCTAACCGCCGGAACGATTCGCACGCTCAATCTGAGTGGTGGAACCGATGGAAGCGCCGATGCGGCATCTCGTGAGTCTGCGTTGACGACCGCCGCGGACACACTGGCTCGGTTTGACCACATTTCCCTACTCGCGGTTCCGGGCGTGACTGATGTCTCTGACCTCGCCGGTGTGCTGGCGGAAGTGAACCGCCGCGATGACCTGGTGTTGTTGCTAGATAGTCCACAATCGTCAGTCCGTCTGACTGCGATCAGTGATGTTCAAGCCTACCGGTCTGCCTTCGGCCATCAGCCGAATCTTGCGCTGTACACACCGTGGGTCAGGGTTGACGGACCTGCTGGACCGCATGCCGTCCCTCCGTCTGGATTCATGGCCGGAGTGATTGCCCGGTCCGATATCCAACGCGGCGTCTTTCACACGCCTGCCGGCCTTGGCGCCTTTTTGCAGGGAGCCTCGGGGCTGTCAGTAGCATTCGACGACTCTGAGCAAGCCCCGCTCAACGCTCTTGGCGTCAACGTCATTCGCAGCTTCCCCGATGCTGGCGTGGTTGCTTGGGCCGCACGTACGCTGTCGGTAGCCACGGATGGTAGCGAGCACCTGCCGGTTCATCGCATGGCTCAGTACGTCCGCAAGGCGGTTGTGCTTGGAACGGCATGGGCAGCGGTTGAGACCCATGGGCCAGAGCTTTGGACGCGCATAACCAGTGAGGTAGAGACCTTTCTACGCTGGTTATTCGAGCAGGGCGCGTTTGCTGGTGTGGTGCACACCGATTCGTACCGTGTGCAGTGTGATGCCGGGAACAATCCGCCAGATCAGGTGGAACTCGGCATCCTCATCATTACCGTTGAGTTTGCCATGTTCCGAATCGGTGCGTTTCACACCGTCGTCATTGAACATGCGATGGACGACGGGTAGCTGTCCACAACCGTCCGGACAGGGCGAGTGCGATGAGCATTCCGGTGCAGCCCAATGCCAACGCCCAGTCTTGGCTGTGGGCTGCCGGTCGAATGAACAGGTCGGCAACGTCTCTCAAGGGGGCGCTGGGGTCGGTTGCGAGGTCCCAGCTGTTGTAGCGATGAACGCGTCCGAGCCACACGCCGGTACCTGCGAGCAGCGCAAAGAATGTGACCAACGACGCAGCTAATAGCGTGCTCACCTGCGTACGTAGCCACTCGAATACGTGCTTGAGCGACACCGCCCCGGCCATCATGGCGGCCATTGCGAAGGTGCAGAACATGACGGCGTCGAAGATCTCAGCGACGGGTCCGACCGGCCCCAGATGAATCAGGTCTGTCACCATGTAGGCGGCATTCGGCAGGAAAGCGAGCCAGAGAATACCGAGTGGAATCACCACTATACGGCGATGGACGACGACTCCGAGCGTGCTGAGAACCAAAGGAATCCACGCGAGAGCCAGGTTGAATGGCAGGTACATGAACCACGTCGGTGCCGCCCACGAAGACCGCATGCCGAAGAGGGCAACAGCAGTTGTGGACAAGATGATCGGGGCAATGAGGGACCAAGACAGGTCCGTAGCTGAAGGGCGCACGGTTATCTCCTGGCCCATGTCTAGCCGACGCTTGCGCGGGCAACTGTGCAGGGTCTCTGCAGAATGCGGAACGGCGCGCGACGTGCAAGACGTGGTGCGCCGGAAGGCGGGAGTCGTGCCAGAGTTCGTCCATCGGACTCTGTCTTGACGTCGACTACAACAGCTCAAGAACCTCGATGTACCGTTCGCGCTTGCCAATCCATATCTCGACCTCGTCGCCGACCTCGGCTCCAATCATCGCGCCGCCCACCGGAGAAATAGGCGTAAGGATGACGACGCTGGTGCCGTCTACGGCGACTTTTCGTCCGCCCCCATCCGGAAGCATCAGCCACCATGCCTTGGTGCCGGCGTCGTCTACGTGGACCAGACTGCCGATAGCGACTCGGTCCGTCTGAACCAAGATATCCTGCCCAAGCCACGAGACTAAGCGCCTCAGAGCGCCAACTCGTACGGCCTGACCGCGTGCCAGGTACGACGCTTCGGTGGCTCGTGTGTCGTACTTGCCTTCCGACTTGCTCTCACTGCTTGTGGCTTCGGCGGTCGCGAGTGCGGCCATGCGCTCCACCCCGTCGAGCTCAACGGCAAAGGCCAGTCGTACGGCGGCCATGACGTCCTTGCGGTTCATGATGGGTCCGAAGGTGCCACGGCCAGAGCGAGTGCGGCGAGACCGACTTGCTCAGCGATTGCAGTCGTGTCGGCGCTTGGGTCTAGAGACGCGACCATTCCGTCCAAGTGCAACATCACGGTTCCATGGACCAGCGACCACACATTGAGCGCACGCTGTAGCGAGCCGCTGGCTCCGGATACCGCAGCGATGGTGGTGCGTAGGCTCTGAAAGGCGTGCGTGGCAGAAGATTCGAGTCCAACATCGCCGACGTCGGTGAGTTGGGGTTCGAACATCACGCGGTAATGACCGGCGTGGGAAATGGCGAAGGACACATAGGCTCCAGCAACCGCTCGCAGTCGGTCTTCAGGGGTGTCGTGTGTCTGGGCATCGAGGGCCTGGTTGAGGCTTGTGAAGCCCTCTTTGGCCACAGCAGCCAACAGCGCATGTTTGTTGGCAAAGTGGTGGTACGGCGCACCGGGACTGACTCCAGCGTGCCGTGCAACAGCGCGAAGTCCAGGTTCTTCGCCCGCTTGAATGAGCTGCAGTGCCGCATTCAACAGGGAGTGTCTAAGGTCGCCGGGAAAGGCGTGTCCGGGTCCGCGAGTGGCCATGGTCGCTTGTGTCTCGTTCCGCGGCCATTGGCAATGGCGGCGTTCGTTGGGCCGTGCACAATTTCGGTAGCGAAAGCACAGGTCAATTCAGCCTCCAGTGGGAATGCGAATAGCATTGCGGGAATAAGGCTGCGTTTTTTGGCGACGAGTCGGTCTCGGTGCCTCGGCAGGGAGTATGACGACCCTCCCCGGGGGTGCACGTTGCACGACGCTATGCTCAATGACCTTGCTATCGTCACCCTTGTAGCCGCTCTTGTGGGCATGCTGATGCGCCGTTTGGGGCAGCCGAGCATTCTTGGCTACCTGCTCGCTGGTCTTATTGTGGGGCCGTACATCCCCATTCCGTTGTTTGCCGACCCGCATCGCATCGAGGAACTCGCCGAAGTGGGCGTGGTCCTCGTCATGTTCGCCGTCGGACTCGAGTTCCGCATAAAGCGGTTGTTAGAGGTGCTACCCGTTTCCGGCCTGACAGCTGGCATCCAGATTGGTGCGCTGTCTTGGGCGGGCTTCACGGTGGGGTCGGTGCTCGGCTGGGACACCACTGCTAGCGTGTGTCTGGGTGCGACGATGGCCATCTCAAGTACTATGGTCGTCAGCGCTGTTCTGCGAAACAGACCGGTCGATCCCGACGTTCGCTCCCACGTTTTTGGCATCTTGGTCGTGCAAGATGTGGTGGCAATTGTGCTGCTCGCGCTGGTGACCACACTTGCGCTAGGCGAGACCGTCAGCACCCAGTCTGTCGCCCTGATGATTGCGCAGCTTGCGGGAGCGGTTGTGGTGATGTTAATCGGCGGTCTGCTCGTCCTGCCCCGACTCATTCGCTTTGCCCTTGCCCAGTCCGATTCGGAGTCTCTGGTTGTGTTGGTCGCCGGTGCGGCATTTGGGCTGGCGATGGTGGCTGATTTGTCTGGCTACTCTGTGGCTCTCGGCGCATTCATCTGTGGCATCGCCGTCGCCGAATCCGGTAAAGGACAAGAGGTGGAGCACGCGATTGAGCCGCTACGCGCTCTGTTCTCTGCCATCTTTTTTGTATCGATTGGCATGTCGGTGGACCCCGCCGTGGCTTGGCGCAGCTTGCCCCTCGCAGGACTGCTCTGTGTGGTGGTCATAGGCATGCAGCTGGTCTCGGTGACGCTGGGGACTGTGTTGACGGGACACAGCTTGCGCAAGGGGATCTATGCAGGACTTGCTCTTGGCCAGGTCGGAGAGCTGTCGTTCATCTTGGCCACGGTTGCGATTGGTGGCGGTGTTTTGCCGCCAGAGACACTCCCGGCGCTGGTGACGGTGGCCACGGTGACGGCCTTCACAACACCGCAGTTCTTGAGTCGTGGACTGACGCTCATCGATGCGGCGGACCGCTGGCTTCCCGACTGGGCGCAGCGTCTGTTGGTGAACTACCAAGCGTTCGTTCGTCGTACGCGAACGGCTACCGAGGGCCCGTCGCTTCAGCCGCCGCTAGTTGCGCTGCTGCTCGATTGGTTGGCGCTGGTGGTCTTGTTCGTAACCCACCAGACGATATTGCCGCATATTCCTGAATCTTACGTTCTGGGTGTGGATGTTGCGACCGTGCTTTTAGCGGTTCCATTCTGCATTGGTTTGGTTCGTAGTGGCTTCCGCCTCGCTCGCGTGGTTCGGTTGCGTGCCCGCCACATTAGCGGCGTTGCCGGTCGGACAACGCCGGTCGAAGCTCTCGTCTTAGTCGCTGTTGTCCTCGGAGTGGGGCTCCCGACGCTGGCGCTGCTGCGTCCGTTTGTCCAAGGTCCGTGGGTAGAGACTGTCTTTTTGACGGCGGTTCTCGCAGCCTTCGTCGTGCTCGGCTTGGTGTTGCGACGTACGCCGCTGACCCACACGTCGGGGGTGTTGCTCGTCGCACAGAACATTGCCCGGCACGTTCAAGACGCCGAGACCGAACCTGTGGTTGCCGAGTCAATGCCGTTTGTAGATACCGACCCGCTAGCTGACTTGGACGTGGAGATGTGGGAAGTTGCGGCGGGTGCGGCAACCGTGGGCAAGACCCTCGCTGAGCTGGACCTGCGGTGTCGGTCGGGTGCAACGGTGGTAGCGATCGGTCGCCCTGGACAGACGGTCACGCTCCCAACGGGCCACGAAGCGCTTCAACAGGGCGATGTCGTCGCGTTGTCGGGATCCCCAGATGCGGTCGCACGGGCCAAGTCACTGCTGATGGACGGCGGCCCGGTGTAGCCGGACAGGTTTTGGTGGGCACACGAGCTACGACACGATGCGGAGTGTAAGCCATGGACTATTTGAGCGTGAACCGGACGGCATGGGACGCTCGTACGGCGGTGCATGTTGAGTCCGCATTCTACGATGTCCCTGGCTTTCTCTCCGGTGGGACCTCCCTGCGGGAAATCGAACGCGGTGAGCTGCCAGACGTTCACGGCAAGACCTTGTTGCATCTGCAGTGCCACTTTGGCTTGGACTCGCTGTCTTGGGCGCGCTTGGGCGCGACAGTGACCGGAGTAGACCTGTCTCCGGCGGCGATTGCGCAGGCACGCATGTTGAGCGAACAGACTGGAGTAGCCGCCGAGTTTGTCTGTGAAGACGTATACCGCTTCGGCGAGTCCACGGCGGCTCGATATGAGGTGGTCTTCACGTCGTACGGGGCGGTCTGTTGGTTGCCGGACATCGAGCGTTGGGCGCTTGCCGTAGCGAGCTGCCTGGCCTCTGGCGGCGTGTTCTACATGGTCGAATTCCATCCGATAGTAGACCTAATTACCGGGTATTCCTACTTCCATCAAGAACAGCCAGATGTTGAAGAGGAGACTGCCTACACTGAAAATGCGGGCTCGGATGTGTCCACCGTTGTTGTGTGGAGCCACCCCTTAGGTACCGTCATCAGCGCGCTCATTACAGCTGGCATCGACATCGAGCATGTACACGAGTTCCCATTCAGCCCGTATGACTGCTTCAAGGATTTGGTAGAGCGTGACCCGGGTCGCTTCTACCTCGACCACGGTGGCCAAGATGTGCCGCTGGTGTACAGCATCAAAGGAACAAAGCGATGACAGACCCTCTCGTTGTACTGCGCGAAACCTTCGGATTTTCTGAGCTGCGTCCGGGACAGGCTGCGGTGATTGATAAGCTCCTTTCCGGACAGTCGGTGTTGGCCGTCTTTCCAACCGGTGGTGGTAAGAGCCTGTGCTACCAGCTGCCGGCGCTGATGCTGGAGGGGTTGACCATTGTCGTCTCGCCACTCATTGCACTGATGAAGGACCAGATCGACTTCCTTCAAAGCCGAGGCGTACCGGCATCGCGGTTGGACTCGTCGCTCGACCTTCAGACCTATCGGCAGGTGTGGGATGACCTGCGCGCCGGCACAACCAAGCTGCTGTATGTCTCTCCCGAACGGTTCCAAAACGAACGGTTTATGGCGCGACTTAAGGGACTGGACATCTCGCTTATGGCGATTGATGAAGCGCACTGCATCTCGGAGTGGGGGCACAACTTTCGCCCCGACTACCTCAAGCTCTCGGCGATTCAGAAGCAGCTCGGAGTCGGGCGGATTCTGGCACTGACCGCCACGGCCACGCCGTCGGTTGCGAGCGGAATTCGCGCGGCTTTCGACATCACCGAAGCCGACTTTGTTCACACCGGTTTTCACCGTCCAAACTTGTTCCTGCGCATGACACCCGTGACCGCACAGCAGCGAGATTCGCACTTGCTGGAGCGCATGTCTCATCATCCGCCGGGTGCCACGGTGGTCTACGTCACGCTACAGAAGACCGCCGAACGAGTAGCCAGAGTGCTGTCCAATAGCGGTCATTCCACGCGTGCCTACCATGCCGGTATGGACACAGACGACCGAAGCGCGGTTCAAGAGTGGTTCATGGCGTCAGAACAGGGGATTGTTGTTGCGACTATCGCCTTTGGTATGGGAATTGATAAGTCCAATATCCGCTACGTCTACCACTACAATTTGCCCGGCGCGCTCGAGAATTATGCGCAGGAGATTGGGCGTGCAGGCCGAGATGGTGAGCCGTCTGTGTGTGAGCTGCTCGCCTGCCCAGATGACGCGGTCACTCTGCAGAACTTCTCCTACGGCGACACGCCCTCGCAGAGCAATGTGCGCAGCTTCGTCACCGAGCTGTTGTCGCTTGGCGAACGTTTTGATGTGTCTCGTTACAAGCTGTCCCGCCGCCACGACATCCGTACGCTGGTGGTCGCTACACTGCTCACGTACCTAGAGCTCGAAGGCGTATTGGCATCGACCGCTCCATTCTACGACACCTACAAGTTTAAGCCTGCACGCAGCTCGGCCGAGATTCTGGCTCGCTTTAATTCGGAACGAGCCGAGTTTTTACGGCGCGTACTGTCGTGTTCGCAGAAGGCTCGTACGTGGTTCAGCATCGATCTGACGGCCTCTGCAGAGCGCCTAGGTGAGCCGCGTCAACGACTGGTATCGGCGCTGGAGTTCTTGAAAGACGAAGGAGAATTGGAGCTGAAGGTCAGTGGAGTTCGGCATGGCTACCGAGTCGCTGGTCGTCCTGTGGATGCGGATGAGCTGATTGAACGGCTGCACCAGCGGTTCGTCGATTCTGAGCTCCGTGACATTGACCGGATTGCCAAGGTCCTTGCGTTGGCGGGACAGGACACGTGCGTCACCGGAGCGCTTCTCGGCTACTTTGGCGAGGACTTGGGCGGTCCTTGTGGACACTGCGACCGCTGCCTGAATGAGGACATTCCAACCATGCCCGAGCGTCAGCCCGTAGTGTTCACGGCATCTCAAGAGCAAGCCATCCAGGGGATCTGTAGCGAATCGGCGAAGGTTCTTGGAACGGCTCGCCAGCGCGCTCGCATGTTGTGTGGATTGAGCTCGCCTGGGGCGGTGACTGGAAAGCTACGCAAGCATCCGGCATGGGGTGTGCTGGGCCACGTGCCTTTCGACGAGGTCTTGGCGCGGGTATAGAGCGGCGCTCTAGCGCAACCAGATAGCGCTGCTGCCCGTCTTGCCGGTACCCGCAGTGGTCCCGGCTCCGGCGTCATCGACGTAGTTTCCTCGGTGCGAATACTCGCTTCGTCCACCGTGTACGTCGCACTCGTTTGTCGTGTTTCCGCGGTAGGCGCCCGAGTGGATGGAGTGTACGAATGCATCACCGTTGTGGTTGTAGCAGTTGGTATTGTCGGACACGCCGTAGCCAGTTGGATAGGTGTCCGTCCAGGTAGTTCCTAGGCTATTGCGAAGTGTGTATTGGGTGGCCGAGTAGCTGCCGCCACCATCAATGCGTGTCAGAGTGACGGGTACGCAGGGTCCTGCGACGGTGGCCCAGTTTGGCGCGTAATAGGAATGGTTGGCGAAGGTGACAGCACTGGGTGTGGGGATGTTGAACTTGTAGGCGCGGTCGTAGGCGGTCAGATCCCCACCTAGCCGCATGTCGTCGTCAATCTCAATGCCGATGGCCATCTCGGTCGAGGCTTGCGCGAGGTCCACAGCTTCGATGGCGCCAGACCCGGCACCACGATTGCGCGGATCGAAGTTTCCCCCGCCGCAACGCAGCGACCGATGACTATTATTAGCGCCGCCTGTACTCACCTCACCTGAGTACGCGTGGGAGACGAGGGTCCAGCCTCCGCCATCCGTCGTCATGTCACACCACGTCCGAACCGGTGTGTCTCCGCTCGGGTTGACCCAATACAAGCCGCTGACCGTCACGCCGCTGTCCTTGAGGGTCTTGCAGCTGAATGCCGCTGTTTCGCCGCTGGTTCCGCTTCCAGATACGACCGCCACTCCGGGGACATCAGTCAGCTTTGACCGTGGGCCGAGCGTTGTCCCACTCACAATCACTTCCAGCCAGACATCACCGGAAACATCGGCGCCATCCAGTGAGTTTCCACTGTCTTGGCCGAGTACAACTGCGTAGTAGCCATCGGCTATGTCGACGTCGGTGAAGACCTCGTTGTGTAGCTCTTGGGCAGTAGGTGTATCGGCGGTGCTGTCATTGAGCAGCCGAAGCGTGAGAGTTTGTGTGCCACTGTATGGCGCCCCGATTGCGTCCAAGAGTCGCCCTTGGTGAGCCAGTTCAATATCGGCGGCGGCGGCGGTTGACGACAGAAAGAGAGCGAGAGTGAGTGCGCGATGCATGAGAATCCCCGATAGTAGGAGGGGAGGGTACCGTATGCAGTGAGCAGGCGGGTACCCGATGCGTTCACCGATCTGGGCGTCGCCTGACATGGCATCTTGGCGCGTGCTCAACCCTGCGGCATAGCGGTTCTTGGACACCCTTATGCGACGCGACTCCATGCCTGACCCCGTCGTCAACGCACGCGGTCAACCCGTCCACTCTGACTCGCTATGCGACGCACTCCGTACACCGTCCCATCACGCGTATTCGGTACTCAGCACCGGACAGAGCGGCCGGTAAGGCACCGTCTTGGGTCTGTAGAACAAGCGGAGGTAGGCACTGGACATCCCCGCACTCCTCGCACAAAAAGTGGGCGTGGTCATGCAGAACCGAACGGCACTGGTCGTACAGTTCGTACCGCCAGACTCGGTCGCCTAGGTCCATACGACGCAAGATACCCGAATCGGAAAGGTCACTTAGAATAC
>JBLHSN010000163.1:0-12481 GCA_047626195.1 Myxococcota bacterium | reverse complement strand
CGGACACATTCGCGGCTTGGCATAGCGAGCGGATGTCTTGCACCACGCGAGCAAGGGTCGACGTGGGGTCGACCTGAACGGCGACGTCACTTCGCCGGGTCCCTAAGACGCGACCTCGAAGGTCGGTCAGAACCGCAGAGACGTGCGAACAGCCAATCTCCACGCCGGCAATCAGCTGGCGCTGGTCGTTGAACTGCAGCACCATTGGTGGACGTCCGCTTCGGTGGCGTTCGATGTGCGATTCAACGACTAGACCGGCATCCACGAGGTCGGCGACGATGGCTGAGACCGTCGACCGAGACAGACCAGAGCCGCGAGCTAGGTCAGCCCGCGACAAGCCTGTTTCGTCATCCCACACCATGCGCAGGAGCAATCCTGAGTTGTGGTGACGGACTTGAGACCCGTCAGCACCCTGCGCAGAGGCATTTTGTTTGGCCTGTGGATAAATGAACATGAGGGACTAGGGAGCCACGCAGGCGCCGGGGGACTCGAACAGCTCAACGTCGTCGAAGTGAGCGGCGCCATCCGAGGCACATCCGCGAGTGAGTGGTGGGCATTCCCATAGTTCAAGCGCGGCTTGGACGTTGACGAATCCAGTGGGGACCTCGCCAACGACGGTCAGCTGGACCCATTCGTCTTGCGTGCTGCTGGGGGTGATGTGCACGGATTCTTCCGCGGAGAAGCCACCGAAATCTGCGGTGAAGAACTTGAGCGAGAGCCAAGCTTCGGTGTTCGTCAGGGGCTCGGCCGAAGGGGCGTAGACCCAGCCGCGCATGGTGAAGCAGGTGCCCTCTGTGGAGGTGACTTGTTGGTACACCGGGGTCTCACCGCCGGCGCCATCAGCGCGAGCGAATAGGTTGGCGGCTCCCGTACCGGTGCGGGCGGTCGCTGTAATCTCACGGTTGGTGAGGTTGCCTGGGAAGATGGACCAGCCCTCAAAGCCGTCAGCGTTTTCGAATCCAACGTTGGTGAGCAGGTTGAGAGGCGCATCGGTGTCCGGCTCGGTATCGGCTTCGGTATCGGCTTCGGTATCGGCTTCGGTATCGGCCTCCGTGCCCATGTCGGTGTCAGCATCGGTGCCGGGGTCGAAGGTACCTGGATCTGTGTCCATGTCGGTGTCATCGGCCTTGTCGTCGCATGCAGCGAAAGCAAGGGCCGCGAGGATGAGAAAACGGAAGGGGTGATTCATGTTTGTTTCCGGAGTGGGGGTTCGTTCGGTGTACGAACTAATGTAGTGTGCCTCACCCATGGGCAGCCGTCAAGTGGGACCGACGGTGTTGACGCTTCCCAGAGTAAATTGTCTAGCTACGCGCCGCGAGTTGAGTGTAGATAGCGGCGTATTCGGCAGAAGAGGCTTCCCAGTCCAGCGACTGGCCCATGGCGTTGAGCTGCATGCGACGCCAGATCGCGGGGCGATAAAACTGCTCGCACATGTGGCTCAACATGCCAGAGAGAGCTGAGGGGTCGATAGGATGAAACTGGAATCCGGTACTGACGCCGGCCCGAAGGCCCGCCGCATTGGCGTGCACGACGGTATCGGCCAGCCCGCCGGTCAGAGCGACGAGAGGTAGGGTCCCGAATCGCAGTCCATATAGCTGGGTCAGGCCGCAGGGCTCAAAGCGAGAGGGCACCAAGATGACGTCGGCCCCGGCCAGGTAGCGCCGCGCCCGTGCCTCGTCGTAGCCGATATGTATGGACACATTCTGGTCATGAGCCGCGCGGCTGAAGGCTTCTTCTAGCTGGCGCTCGCCATTGCCGAGCACCGCGAGCTGGCCACCATGGTGCAGGAGGGTCGGCAGGGCTTCTAGGAGGAGGTCCATGCCCTTTTGTTCGGTGAGGCGCGAAATGACCACACAGAGTGGGCCGTTGGCCTCGGGCAGTCCAACTTCTCGTTGCAGTGCGGCCTTGTGAGACGCCTTTTTACGGGGGTCTGTGTACGGCGGCTCCCAAGCTTGAGTGTCGATGCCGTTGAGGATGCCGCTCAGCACATTACGACGTTCGTTAAGAATGCCCTGCATGCCACGGCCAAACTCCGGTCGCATGAGTTCTTGTGCGTACGTTGGGCTCACCGTGCTGATGCGGTCGGAGAACACTAAGCCCGCTTTGAGAGCGCTGATGTGGCCGTAATACTCAAAGCCGTCCATGGTGAAGTCCTCGCTACGAAGACGAAGCCAGTGCAGCTCGTGGGCGCCCACAACGCCCTGAAAGGCGATGTTGTGGATTGTGAACAGTGTGCCAACGCGCGACGCCCCACCCATTTGGCGTAGATAGATTGGCGCGAGACCGGTCTGCCAATCATGAAGGTGAAGGACCTGTGGCGCCCACCCGTCGAGACCGTGTGTTGCGATGTGTGCCGCTACCCACGAGAGCGCTGCGAATCGGCCGGCGTTGTCGCCCCAGTCTGCGCCGTTGGCATTGAGGTAGGGGTTGCCGGGGCGGTCGTACAAGTGGGGAGCGTCGACGACATACAGGGGCCGTCCGTCGACCTGTCCGCTGCGGACGCGCGCGGTGCCCCCGAAGACATTGGGCAGGGTTGCCAGGGTGGGTGCAGCATCCCCGATAGCATGCATGACCGCTGGATATCCTGGGACCAATGTATGCATGTCGACATCATGTGCCGCTACGGCCGTAGGCAGCGCCCCGACGACGTCTGCTAGGCCTCCGGTCTTGATGAGCGGAAAGCATTCTGAGGCAACCGACAAGACACGGGTCACAGGCTCTCCGCACGACGGTCCAGCATCGGCTGGGTGATGAGGGTGACGCCACCTGGACTCACCCGGAACCAGCGGTTGTCCTCGGTGGGGTCCTCGCCCACGACCAGTCCCTCGGGAATGCGTACTCCGCGGTCAATGACAACATTCCGCAGTCTGGCAGAGCGAGCGACGTTGACGTACGGCAGCACAACGGCACGGGTGAGGGATGCGTAGGAGTTGGTGTGTACCTGGGTAAACAGGAGTGATTCACGGATTTCGGTGCCCGAGATGATGCACCCGCCGGCCACGAGCGACTGGATGGCATGACCTCGCCGGTCTCCGACGTCATGGACGAACTTGGCCGGAGGGACCGACTCGGCGTAGGTCCAGATGGGCCAGTCGCGGTCCCATAGATCGAGCTCGGGAACAATGTTGGTCAGGTCGATGTTCGCCTGCCAGAAGGCATCCACGGTACCGACGTCTCGCCAGTACACCGGTGATTCATCGTTGTGGCGAACGCAGCTGTTGTCAAAGCGGTGGGCGACGGCTTTACCGTGTTTTACCACGTAGGGAATGAGGTCCGCGCCGAAGTCGTGGGTAGTCTCGGCCAGTTCGTGGTCGCGCTTGAGTAGGTCGCGAAGGAATGACCACTTGAAGACGTAGATGCCCATCGACGCCAGGGTGCGGTCCGGGTCGTCCGGCATGCCAGGCGGGTTTTCAGGCTTCTCGAGGAAGTGGGTGATGACGTCGTCTTCGTTGACGTCCATGACGCCGAAAGCCTTGGCCTCTTCGCGGGGCACGGTCAGGCAGCCCACGGTCACGTCCGCGTCTTGGTCGACATGCTGGCGGAGCATCAGCTCGTAGTCCATCTTGTAGATGTGGTCGCCGGCGAGAATCAGCACGTACTCGACGTCGTAGCTGTCGACGATGTCGATGTTCTGGAACACCGCGTCCGCCGTTCCCAGGTACCACTGAGTGTCACCGCCACGCTGAGAGGCGGGTAAGATGTCGAGGTACTCGTTTCGCTCTGCGCGAAAGAAGGACCACCCGCGCTGGCAGTGGCGAATGAGGCTGTGCGCCTTGTATTGGGTGGCGATCGCCATCTTTCGAATGCCTGAGTTCAGGGCATTCGAGAGGGCAAAGTCGATGATTCGTGTCTTTCCGCCGAAGTAGACGGCAGGCTTTGCGCGGTTATCGGTCAACTCCTTGAGTCGGCTGCCGCGCCCTCCGGCGAGGACGAAGGCCATGGTGCGGCTGGCGAGCTGGGTAGCGGAGCGGGTCATGCGTTCTCCTGTGGTAGCTGGGACATACCCTACGTCAACGGGTCGCGTCACGGGAGGGCTGATGTGTCATCGACCCTGTCTACTCGTCGTCGAACTCGGGGTAGCACAGTTCGGCTTCGCCACCGACCACACGGAATCGGAGTCCGGCTGACGTTGCTAGACGGTGCGCATAGCGTATTTCTATGGGGTAAACGCCGGGTCGGAGGCTGATGGTGTACACCTGTGGCGTCAGGACTTCAGCGTCCGTTTGGGTAGCGACGCGCTCGTCACCAATCCACACCCAGGCATCATCCGCTGCACCCAGCAATAGATCGACCGAGGTGTTGCTGCGGACGCGCAACCACGCGGTCCACTGCGCGGCGAACTGCTCCGGGTCACCGTCGATGCCATTGTCGACTGGCCACCAGTTCTCGCCGAACTCTAGCGTGGGGTCGTAGCGGCTGAAGGCAATGCGCTCGTCGTCAAACCAGTCCACCGTCTCGGGGTCTGCTGGAGCGAGCAAGGCTACGTCTGGATGAGTCGCTTCGAGGTTGAAGTACCGGCCGAGAAAGCCCGAAGCGCAGGCGTTCCAGTCAGAGGGGGGCTCGCCTTGGGCATCTGGAAGACGTTCCGGGGGTGCCGCAGCGGGGACGGGGTCGCGGCCGGTGACGCGGAACTCGCTGCAGCCGGCCACCATGAACAGCACGAAGACTCCGCGATACAGAGGTCGGGTCATTGCTCGCGCTCCTGGCCATAGCGGCGCGCCTCATCGATCACCGTGCACTCAATCCACTCGGCCAGCAGGTCACGTTCAAGCTGCGTGGTTCCGCCGCCAGGAGGCATGGTCGGAGTCTCGGGGGTGGCTTCCTCTTGAATCTCCAGCACCCACTCCAGAATGCCCACGTAGCTGTCAAGATTGACGACTTCTGGGGCGTCATTTCGCTGGCTAGACGGGATGTTCGTGCTGTGGCAGCCCGTGCAGTACTGCTCGACCAGGCCTCGACCGAAGTTGTCATAGGTCAGGTCGTTCGGGCAGGGGTCCACCTCGTCAGCCGCACAGGCAGCGACGAGCAGTACAATCACGGGAAGCCATCGACTCACTACGGGGTCCGCAACAGGGCATCGAGCGGCTGAACGCCGGGTAGGAAGCGCTCGGGATCCACTCCGCCTAGCTTGAGTAGGGCAGTGCCCACATGCTCGGTACCGATGACGTCTCCGCTTGAGCTGGGGTCACCGGTGCGGAAGTTGACCGGCTCGCTGACAAAGCCCTCATCCGTCTTTCCGACGACGCGGTTGCCGGCGATACCGCTTCCCACTGCAATCATGGACGTGTAGGGCCAGTGGTCACGTCCCATGGCGCCGTTGAACTTCGGTGTGCGCCCGAGCTCGCTGGCGGCGACGATGGTGACCTCGTCGGACAGGTAGTTGCCTACGTTTCCAGGCGTTGAGGCCATGTGGCCCATCACGGTATCGAGTGCTTGGAAGAATGCGTCCATCTGACGGCCTACCGCGCCGTTTCCACCGTGCGTGTCCCAGCCGCCGGGAATTCGAATCATGGCGCAGCGGCACAGACCTAAGCGCATGACCTCTAGGGCGAGCATGGCTTGGTCCACCAGGGTCCGACCGCCACCGTCGAGTCCGGCTTCAAAGCGGCGGCCTTCCAGTTCCATGGAGCGCTCGATGTTGCTGCGCAGGTCTTCGACGCGGGTGCGTCCCAAGCCGGTCTTGCTCGCGGCAAAGCGGGCGGTGCGGTCGTGGACAAAGCGGTCCATGGCTTGGTCCATGGGTACAGGAACGACTGGAGCGCGAAGGTCTGCGCGACCATTGATGGAGCCGTCCATTAGCTCCAGCAGCGTTCCGCCCCCGCCTCGAACCACTGCAGCGCCGAATGGGCCCGGGTAGGCGGGACCACCGAAGACCAAGTGCGGCATGGGGTACTCGGCCACACCGTTGCTGGCGAGAATGCTGGGCCAGTCCGGAACCGAGCTTGCACTGGTGCCGGTCATCACCCACTTTCGGCCGGCTTCGTGACCGGCAGAGTGAACGTTGACCCCGCGCATAATGGCCGTGCGGCTTCCCCAACGAGTGAAGAAGCGGTCCATATTTGGGCGGTCGTCGCCGCTAGACCAAGACAAGTTGCCGACGGAGCCGAGCATGGTGCCAGGGTCCATGTCTGTGCCGCCAACCGGAGACAGGCCGTCGGGGCCAAACTTGGGGTCCAGCGGGGTTGCGTCCCACCCGCCGCCGGCGAAGAAGAACAGGAACTTGCGGTCGCCAGTGGCCGCTTTGGCTTGGCGACTGACCGCCGCCATGCTGCCCAATGTGCCGAGGGCCGCGGCGTGTGCCACACCCTTGAGGAGACCTCTACGTGTCAATGCCAGCTTGCTCATGATGGCCTCCTAGTACAGCACAATGGATGGATCGCGGAGCACAACCGACACAATACCGGCCCATGCACTCACCGGACTTTCGTCGACGGACAGCAGGGTCTTGTACAGGTCGACGAGCTCCGTGGGCTCGGTCGCCTGTTCCGCGAGCGGGATGCCGGTGATGTCCAGGTACAGCAGCCGCATCTGGGCGTCGAAGGCATCTGGGGCGCTGTCCGGGGTGTCCTCCACAGTGACCAGCCTCAACAAGATGGGCTCATCGGGCCGTTCGCGCGCCAAGTCATGCGTGGCAACGTGCCAACCCGCTGCCTGAGCGAGGCGTTCCTGGACGAATGCCAAGCCAACGGACGGGTCGCGGCTGGGGTTGGTGACGAAGCGACTGTCCGTGCCGCCAGCCAGGACCGCGAGGCCCCGCGCGCCGGTGACCAAGCCTTCGTCGCCGCCGAAGGTCCAGCGGTAGCCGGTCTTGGCCGACACGATGCCAGCGAGCTGTCGTGGCGAGACCATCTTGACCGTAGGAATCGTGTCCACGCGGCCATCGACGAAGGAATCTGCGCGGTACTCGCGGCTCAACACTACCGATTTGACCAGCTCACGAACGGTCAGGCCGCCGGCCACAAAGGCGTCGTGGTGAACGGCCAGCTCTTCGCGCGTGACCGTTGTGGGGTCGCGGTGGGTGATGGCCTCGAAGACCTGCCGGGTAGCGCACTCAGTGAACCGCGGGTCGTCGGCGATGTGTTCGGCCATTTCACGAATTCCCGTTGTGGCTACCCCGTAGTAGGCCGGACTCTTACCTGAATAGTAGCGCCACAGGCCTTCGTCTTCTGCACGGTAGGTGGTCTGGTCTTCAATGCCGCCATCGATTTCCCACCAGAAGCCGAAGAAGTGCGCGGACAGCGGGTCTAGGCTGGCATGGCACGACTGGCAGATCTGGGTCTCACGAATGATGGTCTCGGGGTCACCACCTACGATGGCGTCGACTTCCGACCGGGCGAAACTGACCGGGCGGGCCAAGTAGTCTTCGCACAGCAACATGCGTGAGACGTTGTTGGCGCGGTGGCGGTTGCCGTTGATGCCTGTGGACGGGTAGCGCTGCCACAGTGTGGTGCTGGAGAGAACCCCGGCGTGCGGTCTGCCATCGCGGTAGCGGGCCCGTTGGTAGCCGGGTTGGCCATCGAGCAGGTCCATGTTCCACATGTAGGCGGTGAGCGGGTCGGCCATGGAGTAGTCGGCCAGCACCACTTCGGTCCACGGTAGGTCGTTCTCGGCCACGTGGCGAATGAGCTTGAGCGGCTCTTCATTGGTGGACCGGGCCACGGCCTCCGCACTCACTCCCAGCAGGCCGGCGTCTTCGGCGCTGAAGTAGGCTTCTCCGGTGCGTGTCCGGTACTGGAGATTGAACCACTCCTCGACGGTGTCGCCAAACCGTGGGTCGGCCAAGTAGCGGTCAGCAAAGGCCTCGTACAGCGACAAGTCGCCGTCAATCGCTTCGAGCTCGGCGGCACTTGGGTGAACACCACGCAAGTCCACGGACAGGCGAATCAGCTGCCGTCGGGCGTCCAACAACACCACACCGTCGTCGATGTCCTCTGGGGCTGTAGGCTCTGGCTCACAGGCGGGGAGTGCCAAGATGCAGAGCAGCGAGAGGTGTTTCATGGTGGCCTCGGTTGTGCGTGTTGGAGAGCGGGGGCGGGCTACCGAGACTGCTCGGCGAGTAGGGTGCGCATGTCGAGCGCGTAGGCATTGGCTTCAGGGGCCGACAGCCCTCCGTCCCACAGAAACGAGAAGTCTGGACAGACGGTGAAGTCCTGCAGCACGCCGCGAATATAGACGTTGGCGCAGCCATCGCAGCGGTTGAAGGGGTCGTTATCGTAGGGGTCGTCGGTGACGTCATCGTCGTAGCGAGGCTGGAAGATAAGTTCGGTCCAAAATGCATTTTCGTCTCGTACGCCAATCCAACCTGCCGGCTCATCGGCACATGCATCGGGTGCGGTGCTGCCGGGAGCGGCCCACAGCAGGTCGACGGTCATGCTGTCGTAGCGGTCGCGCAGCAGGTGGTCGAAGAGGTGCACATTGCCGCGCATTTCGAAGGTGTCAGCGTCTCCGCCGGTTGCCCGGGTGAACAGCTCAGCACGCAGACCGCCGGGGGCAATCGGTTCGATAAGCACGCCGGTCATGGTGGCGTCTACGAGAGTCGAATGGGACCAAGATGAGTAGTCGGAGGCATCGACGCGAAGAACAGAATCGCTGGCCTGTCCGTCGAACTCCAGCTGGATGTCATCTCCCAGGGCAACAAGGCCGTCGGCCACGATGCGGCGAGACCCTTCTGCGCTGGCTCCCACGGTGCTGCTTGCATCGCCTTGGACCGAGATCTGGTTGTCCCACCACGACCAACCTGCGTAGCGACGCCCACCATTGGCGGTGCACAGGTCTGACCAAGCGTACCCAGCTTCCTGTGGAATCTCGTTGTTGGCCAGGTCCGGTGTTCCAGCAAAGAAGTTGGGGCATCCTGGCGATGCTCGTTCCAGCGTCTCGACATGGGCGGGCCATAGTTGACGCAGGTCAACGCGAAGGGCCAGGCGCAACGCTTCTTCGACACCGAGGCTCACTTCTTCCGGGGAGACATCTGGGATGAGTAGTTCAACCGGCGGGTCGCCAAGGTCGAGGGGGTCATCGTCTTTGGCGCAACCCCAGAGGGCGAGCGGCACGAGAAGAAGTACGCCGCGCATCACATTTCCTCGTCTTCAATGGAAATGCCCAAGGTCGCCAACCACTCGTATGTCAGAGCGTTGTCTTCCAGGGTTGCGTTGTACCAAGGCAGCCAGGTTCCGCTGTCGCCAACATTGCGGTGGACTTCGCCAGTGGTGGGGATGAAGCCCAAGGTCCACGTGTCGCCCGTCTGCGGCAGAAACGGGTCGTGGCATGTGTCACGGGTACCCGAGGTCAGGGAGAACTGAACGTCGAAGACAAAGGCGCATCCGGCACAGGTCTGCTCGGAGGGAACACCAGCGAGTGCGTACAGAAGGTCGCAGTCCAGCCGGGCTTCGTCCGTGTCGCGGTCTGTGTCGAGGTCGGTATCTTCTTCGAAATCGGGGTCGGGAATGTCGCCGTCGAGGTACTCTTGAACCGTGAGCTCACCCGCGAGGCTTGTGTAAGGACCGCCTTCTGGAGCCATCACCGACGTGCCCCACTGGCGAATGGTGACCGTGTGCAGCGGTACTTCGTTGAGCACCACATCGCCGGTGTCCACAGGCTCAAAGCCACCGCCGGTGTCGGGGACAAACCCGGTGGTGTCCACGTCGGGAAGCGTGGCTGTGGTGTCTTCCGGGGCTCCCGTACAGGCTGCAATAAAGGCGAGCGATGCCGCGACCCAGACGGCTGGCTGAGAGACAGAAGAGAGTTTCACCATGCAGCCTCCTCCGTAGAGGTAGCTCATTGCTACAGCCTGTCGAAAATTTTTCGGTACAATCACTTTGTCAGTCTGTTTTTGGCGTGTGCTTTCGCCGTATGCGCAGTCGTCTGCGAACGCAGACCAGCCTGGGTCGGTGGTTGTTTCGACTTTGGACGAATCGGGCTTGGAGCGTTGGCCGTGGCAATTTTTTTTCGCAGCTACGCTGGCAATACGGGGAATGCGCGCTACCGTTGACCGGTGATGACACTCCCCCGACTCGCTCCTTGCCTGCTTTCTGTTGCTCTCATGGCGTGTACGTCGGAGGAGGAGCGTCCCGCTACAGCATTGCTCAGCGCGGTCTCCATCGTGTTTGGTGACGTTCCCTTGGAGCAGACGTCTGTGCAGACGGCTCAGCTGTCCAACAGCGGAACTGACCCGCTGTCGCTGTTCAGCGTGACATTGGTTCAAGGAGCCAGCCGTGTGTTTGGGGCCGATGGTCCAGGCTCGGTAGAGATTGCCGGCGGCGAGAGTGTGGACCTGATGTTCACCTTCGAGCCCGCCGACCTGGGTGATTTCAGCGGTCGTTTTCAGGTGCGAACGTCTGACGAGCTCACCGGGCCCATGGCCGTTGACGTCCAGGGCACGGGCACGCCATCCACCGCGGACAATGATGAAGACGGCGTGGCCGGCTCAGCAGGGGACTGCGATGACAGCCGAGCGGACGTGTTTCCCGGCGCACCGGAGCTGTGTGACGGGCGAGACAATGACTGTGACGGGACTATCCCCGGTAACGAGACCGATGCCGACCATGACGGTGTGCGGCTGTGTGATGACGACTGTGACGACGCCGACGACAATGTGTTTCCCGGTGCTGACGAGATCTGCGATGGCAAAGACAGCGACTGCGACGGCGTGAACCAGGACTCGGCCGACGTCGATAACGACGGCCTCAGCATCTGCGACGGCGACTGTGATGACACTGAGTCTCGCACTGCACCTGGGTTGACTGAGATTTGCGATGGCATCGACAACGACTGCCTCGCCGGTGTTGATGACTTGGACGAGGATGCAGACGGTCACACCGTGTGCGGTGTGGTTCCCGACTGCGATGACAGTGCGGCGTCAATTCATCCATCCGTGGTCGACCCCAGCGCATCCGACGGCGGTGTCGGTACACAGGGGAGTCCGTTCAACACTCTGGCTGCGGGCATCACGGATGCGACCGACGGCTGCCGAGTGGTCTACGTGGGTGCGGGTTCCCTGGAAGTCTCGCAGACCCTTATCGCTGATGTTGAATTGGTCGGCGACCCAGCGGGGGGCACCGAGCTGACCGCCGTCGAGGGAAGTCGTTTGTTCACCGTGAACGCTGGCACCTTGACCCTGCGCGACATGACTCTGACCGGCGCCCGAGTGGCCGGAGATGGCGCTGCAGTGCTCATTACTGCGGAAGGCGCGCTGGTTGCACATGGCGTTTCCTTCCTGGACAACCAGTCGACCGGTGGAGACGGCGGCGCCTTGTCCTTTGGCAGCAACGCAGAATCATCACTCACCAACTGCCTTTTCGTGGACAATGTGGCCAGCGATGATGGCGGGGCTTTGACAGTCGGCGACTTTACCGAGGTCAGCATCTCGGACAGCACCTTCTCCGGTAATCGTGCGTCGGATGGTGGGGCAATTCACGCGGAGCTCGGGGGGCTGTCATTGGTTGACTCCGAGCTCGAGAGCAACACCGCATCTGGTCGTGGCGGCGGACTGTTCGCTTCTGGCTTTGAGCTCGATGCCCAGCGCGTGGTGTTCTCCGGCAACATCGCTTCCGGCAATGGCGGCGGAGCGGCGTTGGCAACGGGCCTGATTGGCAGCGTCACAGCCTCGGTCTTCCAGCACAATAGTGCAGTCAATGGTGGGGGCATGCACGTGGCCAGCGTCTTCGACGTCGACGTGTCGAACCTTACCTTGGTCAATAACATCGCCACGAATGACGGAGCGGCGGTGTACGTGCAAGATGAAGGCGTAGTTCTTACCAATCTTCTCGGCATGTTCAATACTGGCGATACGGGCTGCTACCAGCAAGGCGAGGCCGACACCTTCGCTATTACTTACTCCACGTTCTTCTCCACGGTTGGCCAAGACTGGGGGGGCGGATGTGAGTCGGGCGCGACTGGAAATACCACTGTCAATCCACTGTTCGTGTCCCTCGATGACGATGCCGAGTGGGACGACGACACACTGAGTCTTCAGTCCACCTCCCCTGCACGCAACAGCGGTGACCCGGACGCTTCTTTCGATGATCCCAGTAGCAGCCGCAATGACCGCGGTCATACCGGCGGCCCGAACGCTGCTCCGTGAACGCTCTAGGAGGCTCCATGCGCCCGATTGTAATGCTTAGTGCAATTCTTTGGGCGGCCTCGGCTGCCGCAGTTACCGTGGAGCTGGAGCCGGGCGCCGATATCAGCGCGCTGACCACCGCCATGGGCCCCGGTGACCAGTTCATCTTCCATGCCGGTACCTACGAACTTCCCGGGCAGCTGAGCTGGACGGCGGTCGGTACGGAAGCCGAGCCCATCTCCATTCGCACAGCAGGCGACGGCGTCGTCATCTTCGAGCTTGGCGATGGTGGGCATGTTGTTCGCTTCAACGACAGCGCCTTCGTCACCTTTCAGGACGTTATTCTTCGGGGGTCCGACGACCGCTACGACAGCAGCAACCACGCCGGTCTGGTGATTTCAAACAGCTCCGACGTGACCATTG
>JBLHSN010000162.1:0-12494 GCA_047626195.1 Myxococcota bacterium | reverse complement strand
GCCTGCACACCTCTGCTCAAGGTCGGGACCCTATGCCTCTGCATCCCATGACGTCGCGAGTGCTCAAACGCTTTGCCGAGGTGTCGGCGCACCCGCGTCGGTCAAAGGCCGAGGGGCCGCTGATTGCGTGGCTCATGGCGTGGGCAGACGGGCACGGCTTTGAGACACGGCAGGATCAGACGGGAAACCTGGTCATTGCCGTTCCCGCGTCGCCCGGTGCAGAGCACGCAGCGACCGTCATCCTCCAGGGGCACCTCGACATGGTCTGCGAGGCTGTCCCAGGCTCCACCCATGACTTCTCTCGGGACGCCATTGTTCCGGTTCAAGAGGGCGAGTGGCTTCGGGCCACTGAGACATCGCTCGGAGCGGACAACGGCATTGCCATCGCCTTGGCCATGGAGCTGTGTACGTCTCCACACGTCGTACATCCGCTCCTTGAGCTGTTGTTTACCGTCGACGAAGAGGTTGGCATGAGCGGTGCCCTCGGTCTCGACCCCGCGTTGTTGACCGGTCGCATCCTGATCAATCTGGACAGCGAGGACGAGGGGGTGCTGACGGTCGGGTGCGCTGGGGGCATCGACACGCGGATTCGACTGGAGCTGCCGGTGCAGTCACCGCCGACGGGGCACATCGCGCTGACCGTGTCGGTCGGCGGTCTCGTCGGTGGACACAGCGGGATCGACATCCACCTGGAACGCGCCAGTGCTCTGCGTCTGCTCGCCAGAGCCTTGGATGTGGTGGGTCGAGGCACCGAGCTGCGAGTGGCCCAGGTGAGCGGTGGGTCGGCGGACAACGCCATTCCCAGGCAAGCCGCAGCGACCGTCTATGTGCCAGCCGCTGACCGGGAAGGTGTGGTCGTCGCAGTCCAGACGCTACAGCAGCAGTTCGCCAACGAGCACCCCCGCACGGACCCGGACCTGTTCATTCGCGTGCAAGAGCCGGCCGCGGCCGTAGAGACGGTGTGGACCCCCGCTGCGTCTCGTCGCGCTATTGACCTGCTTCTAGCCGTTCCCCACGGTGTGGCGACGATGTCCATGGACGTGGCCGGGCTCGTGGAGAGCTCCAACAACTTGGCGTCCGCCCACCGAATGGGCGACGCCCTGGTGGTTCGAAGCAGTCAGCGGAGCAGCGTGCCGAGTCGGCTGACCGCCATCACCGCACAGGTCGAGTCAGTGGGGCGACTCGCGGGCGGCGATGTGCTCACCGACAACGCATATGCTCCGTGGCCACCGGACCTCGCCTCACCACTTCTGGCGCGGTGCCAGCGCATCTACCAAGCCCAGTTCGGTAAGCCACCGGTGGTGGAGATCATGCACGCCGGTCTGGAGTGCGGAGTCATCGGCGAGCGCGTCGCAGGCATGGACATGATCTCGCTCGGACCCACTGTCCAGTTTCCCCACTCACCCGGTGAGCGCCTGCATGTGCCGACGATTGGCCGGGTGTGGGACTTGGTCGTGGCCATTCTTGCGGACCTGGCCGAACACTGAGGGTCAGGCGCCGAGCCAACCCCACGCAAGTAGGCGGTCGACGTCTTCCGACCAGCGCTCGCCGAGGTCTTGCCGGTAGTACAGGTTCGGCAGCAGCACGTTGTCGATGCGCGCAATGGCCTGCTTACGGGCTTGTTCCATGGTCTCGCCGCTTCCCACCGACAGCAGCGGACAGGCGTCTTGTCCGGCCAGCATCCACTGACCGTTGTCCTGCTTGAGGTCCTGGATGTGAATTCCGGCTCGGTCATCGGTGCGGAACATCACCCGTCGATTCCGGGCAAAACTATTGAACAGCGCTGTGTCGTTGTACGGGAACGGCGGCACACGCACGTTGATGCCCACCAGAAAGCCCGGGTCCACCTTCAGCGGCGGCGCTTGGCCATTGGCGAGGCCGGCGAAGAAGTCGCCCAAGGCAACCCGCATGCCCTCAAGCTGGATGAGCAGGGTCGGGTAGCCAAAGCGGCTCGTGAACTCCAAGGGGTAGACGTTGTCTGCGGTAGCGATGCAGTTGACGTCGATGGAGCCCACGTAGCCAACCTCCGACAGCTTGGGCGCGAGCTTGCCCAAGGTCTCATGGAACAGGCGATTGGGCTTTGACCAGTACAGGGCAATACCCATGTGGCCGGTCATCGGGCCGAGGTCTCCGGGAAACAGGCGCTTGTACTCAAAGTGTACGCACAGGGGAGTCAAGAAGCGCTCACCATCGAAGAACGCGGTGAGGCCGACCTCTACCCCAGTGCAGTGCCTCTGAAGCTGAAACGGCCCAATGCGCTCGCCCCAGGTCTCCTTGTAGGCGGCGAGGAGTTGGGCCACATCCTGGCCATCTTCGCTGCGTCCAAGGTAGAGCAAGCGCTTGATGGTCGGGTCTTCACCCGCAGGCTTGAACACGTATCGAGCAGGGTTCGCCTGTACATATGCGATAGCGTCGTCGAAGCTGGCGAAGGTCTTGCTGCTGAGCGTTGGAATGTTGTGGGCGTCCAGCTCGCTCTGGCCGAACTCCCGGTCATCCTCCAGGCGGTCGGTGTAGGCAGTGCCACCAATGACCTTGTGTCCCTTGGCCCGCAGGTCGTCCGCCAGCGCACCAAGCCCCAGAGTGTCGTCCACCAGGACGACACTGGACCAGTCGAGATGCTCCCGGTAGTCGGAGACCTTATCGACGAACCCGTCGCCGACATCTCGTTGCTCCACACGCTCGATGTACATCCGAACACCGTGCCCCTCCTGCGCCAGCCGCCATGCGAGGTCGAGGGACAGGCCTTCCTTAGAGATGAACAAGAAGCGGTGTGCGGTCATGGCCAGCCTCTACCCCGGGGTGACCAAGGGATACGGGGGCCGACACAAAAGAGTTTCTGGGCGGTCATCGATCTCACGCGTGGGGGGTGTACAGAACGCTATTTAGTGTTCCCAGCCGGTAGTGACCACATCATCCCCGACGGTCGTTCGCCCCTTGCAGAAGAGGTCCGTATGTCGGATACACCCTTCAAAGACGCCACCCACCCCGGAGGTCGACACGCACGCGCCCCACATTCAGGCCGTCTGGCCCGCCTTCGATGCCGAGGCGTTTCGCGCACAGGCCACGCATCGCACAGCAGGTCCGCGCCGGCGAGACGGTGTCTCTGACCAAGGTGCTGGCCATCCAGAAAGTCACCACACGCGTTTACGACCCAGGAGTTCACCAGGTCGAGGTCCTGGTGAACGGGGTGGTGGTCGGTATCGTCCTCGATGGTCGCGGTGATGGAACGTCCCGTGGGAATGCTACCGGCGATGTTGATGGTTCCACCGGTCGCGTAGTAGGGCTGGCTCGTTTCTGCGACGTCATCCAATCCGAACATGGTCACGCACGGCTCACAGGTTCGGTACTTGCCATTGGCACCAACGCCTGGGTTGACGGTAAGGATAGGGAACATCAGCCACCCCCGAAGTTTCCCTGTCAGCCCAGCGCAGCGCCAACCGCCACGGCCTGCCGCCCGCATCGCCCTCGACCGAGACCGTCGCGCGCCGTGCACATCGGCGGCCGAACCACCGCGCGCAGCGCCATCACCCTCCCGCACGTCGGGCACGCCACGTCGTTGACGTCGAAGACCCCCACAACAGCACGCCCCCGTAGAGCACTGGGTTCGCTCGCGGCGGCGGCACGAGCGCGACCCATCGCTCGGCGAGATCCTTGGCGGACAGTTCGAGCGCGGTCCTCCCATCCGACCACGCTCGCGCTACCGCGTCACAGAGAGCTCCGCCGCATCTGTGCGTGTGTTGTCCTGCATCCCCCCTGCGGTGGCACCGAACGACGGCAGGTCTTCGGTAGATGAGTGCTCATGATCCACGCTGCGCCGGCTCCACGGTCGGATCACAGCGTACAGACCGCCTCGCCGCAGGTTGCGCTGAGTCCAGCGCTACCAGACAGGTTGGGGGGGCCTCCCAGACGGGAGATCTCGTTCGGCCCATTGTCGTCGCCCCCTTGCCCAAGGTCGCAGTCCGTGAGCACCAGACTGCGTCCGTAGCCTATGGCTGCGCCCCAGCCGCCGTTGGACGTGTTCCGGTACAAGGTGCTCGTGGTCACGGTCATGCTGCCGTTCGAGTTGTGGTTCGCAGCGAGCGCTCCACCACCACCCAGTCCTACGTTGTCCGTGAAGGTGCTGTCCACGACGGCGAGTGAGCCCGTGGGCGCCATGACCGCACCGCCAAAGGCGGATGCCTGGTTGCGGCGGAAAGTGCTGCGGTCAAGGGTGGTGGACGACGCGCCACGGATGGCCCCTCCGGAGCTCCCCCGGTTGTCCTCGAACACGCTGTCCGTCACGGTGAGCGCGTTGTTGCCGAAGCCCATGTTGATGGCGCCGCTGCCGGCGTTGGCGCGGTTGTCGCTGAACGTGGAGTCCCTCACGGTGGTGGTTCCGTTGACCACTTCGATGCCGCCTGCCAGCACGCCTCGACCGCCTGTGAACGAGCAGCCGATGATGTCGAGGGTCCCGCCAAGGTCGTCAAAGCGCAGCAGGGCTTCGTCGTTGACCGCGAAGGTACTGGCGAAGGTGCCGATGAACTCCGTCGACTCGACAGTGAGCCCGCCGGTCACAGCGCTGTCTATGCCAGAGCCGTCCATGTTCACAAAGCTGCTGTTGGCGACGGTCAGGCTCCCAGATCCGGTCACGCGCAGGCCATAGCGCACGCCCAGACCGTCTACGTCGAGTCCGTCGATGGCGTAGGCGGCGTTTCCGAGGCCCAAGGTGACCAGGGGCGTAGCGCTCGACACACCGTCCACCCCAGACACGGTGGTGTCCTGCAGGACCAGGGTGGGCATGCCAGCCAAGTACATCGCTCCCCGCGTGCCACCGGCGACCAAGTCGACGCGACGCAGGGTGCGACCGCCTTCACCCGTGACCTCGATCGGCCGGTTGTCCGCATAGATCGATGTGTCTTCGACGACCAGTGTGTTCGTAATGCGGCCGACGATGCCGTCCGTCGTGTCCAGCGTGCTGTCGGTCAGCGTGAGGGAGCTCAGGGCGTTCGCGACAGCGCCGGTGGCTCCTCCTGAAAGCTCGGTTGCGACAACAGCGAGCGGGCCTGTCATGGCGTCGCCAGTGACGTCGAGATCGACTCGGGTCAGGGTGAGGGAAGCGGTGCCTGTGGTGGCCGAGACCCCCGCTCCCCAGAGGTTGACACCCACCAGGGTCGCCGCCGTACCATCTCCAAGAGACACGCCGCCGGTCAGGACGGGGATGTCGCCCGAACCCAGACCCGCCGGTGCCGCTTGCACGCTCACAGCTGCAGATCCGATAACCGCGACCGCACCGTCCCAAGTGCCCCCACACAGCACCAGTGCCCCCGACTCGCTTGTAGACCAGCCGCCGACCGACATCGCTGTGGTCACATCGGATGCGGCCCCAGTCGTCGGGAAGAAGCTCGCGGTGCCGGCCAGAGCGACAGCCCCACCGTCGCAGTCTTGGTCCACGGCGTCGCACAGCTCGGGAGCGCCTACGAACACGTTGGCATCTGAGTCGTTGCAGTCATCGGCGCCGACGAATCCGTCCCCGTCGGCATCCGCGCCGCCAGAGTTGGTGTCGGTGTCGGTGTCGGTGTCGGTGTCGGTGTCGGTTTCAACGTTCGTGTCGGTGTCGGTGTCGGTGTCCGTGTCCGTTTCGACGTTCGTGTCCGTGTCTGTGTCCGCGCTTGTGTCGGTGTCTTCGGTACCGCCGGTACAGGCGACCAGAGCAAGAAGAAGAGGAAGGGTACGCATTGGGGGGCCTCCAGACCCACCCGTACCGGCGCATGGCCACGGCGTCCGTGGTGTGAAGGGTATGCGTATGATCGGCTCCACAGCGCAACAACAGGACCCTGCTGAACGCTAGCGCCAGTCCAGTGCCCTAGCGACCGGGCCTTCGGTCTCACGAGCAACTCGGACCCATCCTGAAACAGCCGGGTCACCCCGGAAGGCGTGCCCGATGTGCGGGAGTGGAATGGCCCTGCGCGCGGTTGTGCGGCCGCCGGCGACCCTGAGCGTGCTGGCGTCGCTCGAGCGGTCGGCACGAGCCCAGAGGGAGCTCGGGGCGCAGATTGAGCCTGAACCGCGACCGAGGCCCGTGACGGATCGGGAGAGATGCGCCTTTGAGGGCGAGTCCACCATAAACCCCTGTTTTCGCCCGGCGTGCGCGGGGCGAGAGGGACTCGGTCGAGGGCGCTGCGGGCGCCAGGCCGTGGCGGTTGGCGCGGCGCGGCCCGGATAGCTAGACTTCGGGGATGCCTAATATTTAAATTCTTTGGAGGCCCCATGTCCAGCCATCAGCAAACCGCGTCCGTCCTGCTCGTCATCGCCACCACGTGGGCGACCGCCTGCGATCTGAGCACGGCCATGGCCACGATCACCGACCGCGACAGCCCCTACTACGACAGGCCCTGCCCCCTGGAGCAGTACCGCACCTACAAGAGCGATCTGATCGCCGACTGTCGCTGCGGCATCAACCAGGTGCCGTCCGCCGGCATTCCCGTGTGCCGGCGCCCCTACGAGGCCAAGCTGGACGGGGTGAGGATCGGCGCCGGCCCGAGCCTGGTGGACCTCTTCAACCTCGAGTACAACGGCGGGTTCCTAGAGGAGGACGAAGGCCCCGAGGGCACGCTCTACGTAGCCACCTCCTTCGGGGGCTCGCTCGACCGGGATGGCCACATCCTCAAGATCGACGTGGCGACCGGCGACCGCACCATCCTGTCGGGAGCCGACATCGAGACGTTCTCAAACGACGTGCCGTTTGAGGAGTGGGGCTACGTCGGCGAGGGCCCCCGCTTCGGGTCCGTGCTGGACATCGCCCGGGCCCCGGACGGATCCATCATCGCCTTCAACCGCGACCCACAGTTCAGTCGGGTGCTCCGGGTAGATCCGTTCACCGGCGATCGAGAGGTGCTGTGGGACCAGCTCGGTCGCGACGGCGCGCCCACCACCCAGTGCTTCCACCCCACCGTGGGCGATCCTCTCCAGATCACGGACACCGGCTTTGCCGTCGATGAGGTCGGGCGGGTCTACCTGGGGGTGGCCAACCCGGTCACCGGCCGTGGCATCGTGCGGTTCAGCCCCAGCTTCGACAGCTGCGAGGTCGTGACCTTGCCCGGCGTGCGCGGGGACGGCATTCCGCTGTCCGGCTTCATCAACGGCTTCAGCTGGCACGAGGGCTACCTGATCGCCGCCGAGACCATGAGCAAGCAGTGGTTCGCCGTGGACATCGAGACGGGCGACCGCCTGCTCATCGTGCAGGGCCAGGGCGTGGCGCCTGCGGAGCGCTGGGCCCGCTGGGACGCGGACCGCCAGGTGTGGTGGCTGGTCGGCTACCAGAACGCCGTCACCGTCGACATCTTCGAGCCCGACACCGGCAACTACGCCTCGATCTTCGGAGGGGGGGGCACCTTCGACTGGATGCCCCTCGGAGCCGGCGGACCCGTGATCATCAACTCCCTGAACTACGCGCCCTTCTGGATTCGATCGAACGGCAACCTGCTGATCGCCCAGGACGGCATGTCGATCGTGGAGTTCGAGCCGCACAGCGGCAACTCGGTGGTCATCAGCCTCTGAGGGAACAGGTGTCATCGCCCCCGGGGGCCGAGCTGCTGCTGCTGGCCAGCCGGGCGGCCCCCGACGCCCCGGTCTGGCTGCACCTCAGCCCTGTGCGAACACGCCGGCGACCCACAGGACGGACATACCGTTTTTGTTGATGAAGGATAGGAAACATCAGGCACCCCCGAAGCCGACCTGTCAGCCCACCGCCACCGCCTGGCGCCCGCATCGCCCTCGACTGAGTCCCTCGCACACCGGGCGAAAACGACGATTTTCGGTGGGCCTCGTCCTTAAAGACACACCTCTCCGAGTCCACAGCACTCCCCACAGCACGTCAGACTCAGGCCACATCCATCTCGCTGGCCGGCGGGCCTCGTGCCGACCGCTCAAGCGACGCCAGTACGCTCAGCGTCGCCAGTCCTCCGGACCGGGCGCCGGACCGGGGGCCGAACCACCGCGCGCAGCGCCATCACCCTGCCGCACGTCGGGCACGCCACGCCGTCGACGTTGAAGACCCGCCACAACAGCACGCTCCATGGTGTCCAGCGGGAGGTCCCGATGCCCGCCTTCGTCTGTCGCAGCCCCACCCCCGGCGGAGGCGCTGGCCGCCTTAGAGGTCGTGGCCGCACCGCACGATGCCACCGATGCCAGCTCCTCGGCGGACAGCTCAAGCGCCGTCCTCCCGTCCGACCACGCTCGCGTGAGGTGCAGGCGCACCCGGTCACCCGGTAGGAGGTGACGGCTTCGCACGGAGGACAAAGCTGGATATTCTGACCCAAGCTGAGAACCTGCTAAACTGGGCAATTAAGCCTTTCTACGAGTGCGCGGTTTTGCGGGGGTTGGAGCAGGCCTGCCTCAAGCCCAAGCTATTCGACCCTGAACAGAGTTTTAGATTGAGGCTATTTGCATTCACCGATGGACCCCTCGGCGCATATTCTGCCGTCAGTCCAGGTCGCGCCGCTCAGGTCCGCGCCGCTCAGGTCCGCGCCGCTCAGGTCCGCGCCGCTCAGGTCCGCGCCATTTAGTTTCGCGCCGGTCAGGTCCGAATGATACAAATCGGCGCTGCCCATGTTCGCGTTAGTCAGGATCGCGCCGATCAGTTTCGCTCTGATCAGTCTCGCACCGACCATGTGCGCGCCGGTCAGGTTCGCACCGCTCAGATCCGTTTTGCGCATTGAGGTGTAGCCAAAGTCCGTGCCAACCAGTATCGCACCGGTCAGGTTCGCGCTGTACAGGTCCGTACCTCCCAGGTTCACGCCACTCTTATCGCATTTGCTCCAATCAACGTTCGCCGCGGCCGGGCCGGTGCAGGCTGCGTTTGCTGTTGAGGCGACGAGGGAGAGCACAAGGGCTGCTCCCAGTATGGTGGTGCACTTGAAGCCTGCGGTAAAAATCATGGTTGCGGTTCCTCTCGGGGGTGATCAACGGCCGACCAATACCGGCGTGGCACAGCTGTAGGATGACACTTACCTTACTGCACTTTGACCGACCACCGTTTCAAGCCGCAAGCCTCACAGCATTGCGATGATTCTGTTCGAAAGCAACTGGACCGATTTGGCCCAGGTGCCTATGTCTACGAGTTGGATTGTAGAAGTGATGGATGTACAGGGGTGGACCTCCACATTGATGTCGAACCCGACGCTTTGGCACGCCCAGTTTCGTCGCCAACTTCCTAGTAGTAACAAGGTACAACGTCGTCAGTTGGCGACGCCCCTGAACGCACCCTAGCGCCGGTTTCTTCCATCAACGACATCGGCCACCCCTGTAGTTAGCGATTGCGGTCTAGGAATCATCCAGAGAGCGGTACACGAGACCCTGAACGAGCTCCTGTTCAAGTGTTCCAAAGAAGGACTCTGCAACGGCATTGTCCCAACAGTTGGCCTTTCGGCTCATGCTCTGAACGAACCCGTTTTCTAGAAGTGCTGCTCGATAGGCAATGCTCGCGTATTGGCTGCCTCTGTCCGAATGATGCAGGGTGCCTTGGTTTGCGCCTCGTACATCCATCGCGCTCTGCAATGCGGCCATACAAAGAGAGGTCTCCATGTGGCTATCCATTGCCCAGCCGACAACCTTCCGACTGAACAAGTCGATAATGACAGCTAGGTAGACCCAGCCGCCGAACCCGGAGGACCCCCCTGTTTGAAAGCGATGGAGACTGTTCTTCGTGTTTTGGCCATGGGGCCTCCCGGATTTAAGCTACCCCGGTGGTCCGTCTGAGCGTCACAAGGTCAGGGGGCTCATACGCATCTCTTACGGACCGTCGCCAACCGCGCGATCGGCCCGTACACAAGGCGGCGGAGGCTCCATGTTCCGCACCACACTCCTCGCGCTCGCCCTGACGTCTGCCTGTAGCTCGGATCCCGAGCCCGACACCGACACCGAATCGGACACCGACACCGAATCGGACACCGACACCGAATCGGACACAGACTCCGACACCATGCCCGTCACCGAGGTCTGCGCCACATACGGTGGCCACGCGATGTCTTTCCTTGGTTCAAGCAACTTAAGTACCCAGGCCGCTTACTCGTTCGGCGCCCGGCCCCGCGACTTCACAATCGAGTTTTGGATCCGCCCGCGGACCCTCCCGTCCGGCGAGACGCGCATCCTCGACTGGACCCAAGGCCGCCTCGCGGAAGACGACATCAACAGCTTCCGCGGCTACTGGGTCGTCGACATCGCCGACGGCGCCGTGCAGTTCGAGTCCGCCGCCGCGTCCACCGACGAGAACGAAGAGACCGCCCGGACGAACGGCAGCGCGGACGTCCCATTGACCGAAGCGACGTGGACCCACGTAGCGGTCGTCGTGGACCCGGTGGCCGCGGAAGTCCGCTTCTACCAAGACGGCGTCGCCGCCGGCGCCCGCACGCCCCCCGACGCGTGGTGGGACCTCGGCCTCGACTCCTCCCACCAGCTGTACATCGGCGGTCGCGGGACCATGACCATCGACGCCGACCTCGACGACGTGCGGCTGTGGAACTACGCCCGCACCGAGGCGGAGATCGCCGCGTCCCTGTGCACGGCCTACACCGGCGAGACCGCCCCCACCGAGCTCGTCGAACAGTTCGACTTCGAGGCGGTCCCCGTCGTGTCGATGGGCGGCGTCCTGACCAGCCCGTCGGACACGGCACCCACCCAGGTCGAGCGGGACTAACAAGACCGGTTCACGACGGAGCCGGACACCCGGGTCAAGGTCGAGGCGATCGCGCAAGGTCCAGGCCAATCCTTGCCCCGCGACGAGCCGGACAATTTTTGGACCAACACCGGGCGAGAGAGCGACGCCCCGCCAACCTGGTCGCCCCTTGGCTCTTCACCTGTACCGCAGCAACCGCCTTGAGTACCTCGCCACCGTGCTTGGGGAGCTGGTGCGTGTGTCTCCGCCCGCGAACCCGTTTGATCCGGTTCGGGTGGTCGTCGGCAGCCGCGGCATGGCCCGCTGGCCGCGCTACGGGGCGGACGATGGCGTGACCACCCCACGACAGTGGGGCATCGCCCGACAAATCGCGAACGTGTTCGACCGCTACATCACCTACCGACCCGAGCTGGCCCGAGCGTGGAGCGCCGGCAAGCGCACCGACCTGCCCCTCGACGACCTGGCGTGGCAGCCGATTTTATGGGACATGCTAGCCAAGCGCCTCAACCGCAGCCACCGCGCTGACCGCGCCGGCCGCCCCATCGACGCCCTGCAACATGGCGCGCGCCCCACCCTCACCGCGCCGGTCCGCGTGTTCGGCCTGTCGAGCCTGCCGTGTTCTCCGAGGGGCGCCCGTACAAAGGCAGCGACACCTGGGGACCGACCCGCTCACCCCGCGTCCCGTTCGAGATCGCCGACCTGTGAGGATAGGAAACATCAGGCACCCCCGAAGTCTACCTGTCAGCCCAGACGGAACCCGAGCCCAGAATCTGAAGAGGCCTACCGGTTCACAATGAGTGCGGTCGCGGCCAGCACGAGCATGACGTTGACCGCAGCCCGGAAGCGGCGCTCGTCGACCCGCGCAGAGAGGCGGTCGCCGATGAGGATGCCGACAGGGCTGGCCGGCACTAGCAGCGCCGAGCGGGTCAGCGACTCCGCGCTCGCCGAGGACGACCCAGACCGTCGTGATGGGGCTGCGGAAGGACTCCTTCGCCAGTCCCTCCCGGCCAGTGGCATACACCAGCAGCGGTCCGCCGCAGGCGTAGACGCCCTGCACCACACCCGCCCCTAAGAGAGCCACCACCGTGCCCACACGCGACGCCGGCTGCTCGTCGTCAGAGGGAGTGGGGGAGGGGGCAGGGCGGCGCATCGCGATGAGCTCTCCGGCGGCGAGCAGCAGCACCAACACACCGAACGCCGGCTTGAGGCGTTCGTCGCCGAGCCCCGACAGCGCCCAGAAGGCCACGAACATCCCTCCGCCCATCAGCGGGAAGACCCAGCGCAGTGAGTCCCAGGCGATGCTCTCCCGCTCTCGCCACGCCCCCCAGGTCGTCCTCGCCCGCGCCGAACCCCGTCGAGGTCTGCACCGCATACGCCGCGACGATGATCCCCAGAAATGGCAGCAGCTCCACCAGCATCTCGACCTCCCGACCACAGCCACCTTCATTCCGCGCATCCCTGCTTCGAACCCACTCGATCAGCGTGATGGCGCGACAGGAAGATGCGGGCCACTGCTTGGCCCTACGCTTACCTCACACCCCGTTGCCTATCGGGCGAAGCCAACCTATCGTGGAAATCTACTAGGAGTGATCTCCATGCCCGACTTTGGTCGCCGGCCCCAGCGCCCCACCGCACCACCCCAGACCGCCACGGGCGGTCCCAACCATGACACCGGGCCGGACAACAGCCTGGTGGCGGCCCACCTGCAGGCGGCCCACCTGCAGGCCCCACAGGCCGAAGGCGGCGGTCTGCTCGGCATGCTGATGGAGCAGGGGGGCGCGCTGCTGCAGCAAGGCTGGAGCGCGGCGACCGATACCACCCCGCTGCGCCTGGGCGACTCGGG
>JBLHSN010000161.1:0-12507 GCA_047626195.1 Myxococcota bacterium | reverse complement strand
AGCACCTGCTGGAGTTGGTGCGCCAATACGGACGCAATCTGCATGCATTTATGGTCCTCGAGCCTGGGCTTCAGGTCTGGTACGCCCCCGATGGCCAGGCGGCCGTTGCCTACACGGACCGCGGCGGTCACTGGGTTGCCGCCGGGAGCCCACTGTGTGCCGCTGAGCGGGTTGCCGAGGTCACCCAGGCCTTTCTCGATGCGGCAGAGAAAGCGAGCCGAACGGCGGTGTTCTTCGGAGTTTCGCATCGCTTCGCTGAGCGTCTCGGCGACCTGAAGGTCGATGTGCTGCCAATTGGCCAAGCGCCCATCTGGGACCCGCGCGAATGGACCGAGACTGTGGGTCGAGCCAAGAAGCTACGCAACCGGCTGCGTCGAGGTCATCGGCTGGGCCTGACCGCACGGCTCGCCGATGTCGACGAGCTCGGTGAAGACCAGCCCTTACATCGCGCCATGCAAGCACTGACCGCTGATTGGACCGAGGCTCACGCTCTTCCACCCATGGGTTTTCTCGTGACGTTGGAGCTGTTTCAACACCCGGCAGACCGCCGCTACATGGTGATTGAGCATGCCGGCACACTGGCGGGATTTGCCGTCTGCGTCCCCGTCCCCGGACAAGCCGGATGGCTGGTCGAAGACATGATGGTGGCGTGCAATGCGCCTGCGGGTACCGGAGAGACCTTGGTGGACGGAGCCATGCGCCAGCTCGCCAGCGAGGGGGCCGCGATGGTCAGTCTGGGTCTGTGCGTGCTCGCCGGTCTGCACACAACGCCCAGCGACCACCCCATCCTGATGGGCATCTTGCGCACAAGCGGCCGCGCGATGGGTGGCTTGTACAACGTCGACGGGCTGTACCGCTTTCGCAACAAGATGCGTCCCGCACGGTGGCAGACTGTGTACCTAGTATCGAACCGTCGCATGACGATATGGACGCTTCGCGCCGTATTGATGGCCTTCGCCGAGGGCTGGATCCCACGCTTCGCCATGCGCGTGGTCGGACGCTGGCTGAATCGCCACACCATCGATGGTCGCACCGCTGCTCTAGCCGCAGTGGGTGTCGGCACAGTCGTTGCCTGTATGGTTGGCGTGGGGCTCAGCATTCTCCCCTGGTGGTTGGCCCTACCCGCTGCGACCGTCGCCTGTTTTATCGGCTTCACCCCAGTTCACGAAGCCGCCCACGGTCATGCCTCAACCGCCCGAGTCATCAACAACGGCATCGGCCACCTCTGTGCCGGCCTGGTTCTCGGCGCCTTCCTGCCGTACCGCTTCTTGCACGGCGAGCATCATCGCAACAATGGTCTGACCGTGGGAGACCCCGACCGGTGCGCAGTTCGCGGCCCAAGCTGGACTCTGCCCGTACGCTGGGCCACCCAGGACTACGCCTACCTGCACGCCTACGCCCCGCATTGGCGGGACCGGCCGCTGCGCGAACGAGCCAACCTGCTGATCTGTGGTGCGGTGTACGCGGGTGTCCTCGTCGGCGCCGCTCTGGTGGGACCGATGTGGCTCTTGGCTGTCGTGGCGGCCTGGTTCGTCCCCGCACGACTCGCACAGACGGCGCTCGCCATCGTATTCACTTGGTGGCCCCACGCGGACCACGGGCCACGCCTGGCGCGCTTGCGTCAGCTCACCCGCCACAGCCGAGCGCTTCATTGGCTGTGGCTAGGTCAGAACAACCACATCGCACATCATGCCCATCCCGAACGCCCATTCTATGACGTGGACGCCGCGTCAAACCCAGACAGAGCAGACTGCACGGATGCCAAGGCCATCACACCCACTGGCGTATCCAGGAACGGCACCGCGGCATTGAGCGCCTGACCGACCTGGCAGAGAAGTGCAACAGTCGCTTCCGGTCGCTGCACCCAGGCGAGCAACAGCTGAGTGTGGCCAAGCCAGCTCACTGCCACCAACGCGTCGACCGAGTGTGCGGAAACGCCGTCTGCGCCGGCTACTGCGGCGAGCAAGATCGCTTGGGTTTGCCGCCGTAATTCGGCCGTCGCCGGTGACAAGATACCCACCGCGCCTTCGGGGTCGAGCATCGCGCCGACAAGTGAACCCATCGCACGACGGTGGGGTTCCAACAGCGCAAACTTGGCCTGCATCACCTCCACAAACCGGTCGCCGAGAGCGTCTCCGTGAAACGTCTGTGCGGCGAGCTGCTGAGCGAGCTGTTCGTAGAAGGCGAGTACAATGGCCTCTTTTGCCGGAAAGTAGCGGTACGCCAAGCCAACGGCAACGCCTGCATCTGCGGCGATGCGACGCATGGTGGTCGCGGCAAAGCCATGCTGTTCGAAGAGCGCCATGGCCACATCCACCAGCAGTTGACGAGTTCGTTCGCCCTTAGGCGTCATTGCATCTCCCGAAGAATATGAGCATGTTCACTATATCCAGTGCGTAACGACTCTGGCGTTGACGGCGATGTCCCTCTACCCGAGCGACGTCAGCACCATGCGGAAGTCTTCGTCATCCATGACCGAGTAGACGGTGCTCGATTGATTGCACGTCAAGCAGACGCCGGGTCCCGTAATCATTCTGCAGTGCGTGCAGACCCAGAACGGACGCGCCCGGGATGCCATCTCTGCGACCAGCTCTGGCAGCGCCAAGCTCGGCTCGTGAGGGTCTTCGAGGTTCGCGCTTAAGCTCCGGTCCCTGGGCTTTCCCATGACCAACAGTATCAACGCGGGCACCATCAACCCTGTGGCTAGTCCGGGAACAACCATAAAGAAGCTGCCGGTGGTGCTGTAGTCAAAAAATACGAGACCAAACAGTGCGAGGGCGACCAACAGCAAGATCACACCGCCAAGTCGGCCCCACCCCAACAACACGTCTAGTACTCGGTCCATCGTATGTTCCTCGACAGTCCTCTATTGCGGTGGCGACTCCTGGACCTCGCGCCCTCTCTCACGACAGAGCGAGTCCAATGCAGACGCTGGTCAGAGCGTCACTTGAGCTAATCTTCTCCTCGCCAAACCGGACTGCAAAGCTAGCGCGAAGGAAGGGTAGCTGTGAAGTTCCCCCGGTCAAGAACACACTGTCAATGTCGCTTTCCTGGACGCCGGCCATCGCTAGCGTTCTCGACACGGCGGCGTCGTACTCGTGAACGGTAGCGGCACACGAATCCGCAAATTCGGTCAATCCAACGGTTGTCTCAAAATTCAGTCGGTCCGAATAGAACTCGTGAAACTGGAACGTTGTCGAAGGGGAGGCTGACAGCGCCTTTTTTGACTCTTCAATTTGCCATGCCAGAGGATAGCCGAGGTCGTCGAAGATGAGGCGATGAAGACGTTCAGCAAAGACGGGATTCACGAGCCGCGTCTGCATAAACTTGAGGCCTCTATCCAATGGCTCTGCTCGCATTCGGTGCAGCTTAAACAGCCGCTTAATCTGCTGATGGACGGGCGACTTCCATAGATCTATCTCGTTGGTATAGCGCTTTCGAAAGGGGGCATTCTTACCGAAGGCTTCGAGTAGGAAGCAGTCCATGAAGTGCCCGTCAATGTGGTCGCCAGCCTTGGCAACACCGTCAACCGCCAAGATGTCAGGCGTCCGGTCGTTAAGCTGTCGCCGCTCGGGACCAACACGAAGAATGGCAAAGTCGCTGGTGCCGCCGCCAAAGTCCCCGACCAAGACAAGGTGCTCGTTCGAAGCGGTAGATTCGTACTTGTGTGCAGCCGCCACCGGTTCCAGCTGAAACCGGTAGTTGGTGACGCCAGCGCGCCTCAGAGCCTCAGCGAGGGTGCGCTCCGCTTTGTCACTGTCCACTTGGTTGCTGGCAAAGTTGACCGGACGTCCCATAACAATTTCATCGGGTTTCTCACCTAGGACGGCAACCGACCGCTCGATGAGGAAGGTGATGTACCGGGCGATGAGGTCGACGAACTCGTATCGCTTGCCGTCAATCGTCGTTGGCGGCACGTCCTGCGACAAGAAGGACTTCAAAGACCGAAGGAACCGACCCGTGAGGTCTTGGTCGATATACGATTTAAAAGCCTCATTTCCAAAAAGCGGCCCCCCCTCGATAGGGCAGTGGATGACCGTTCGCTGGGTAAACTCATCCGCTGATAAAGGGACCAACTCCGCGCGGTTTCCACGCCGAACGGCGACGGCAGAGTTCGTTGTACCGAAATCGATTCCGAGCCTCAAGGCCTTGTCCTCCGTGTCTGGTTGTCAGACGCGGCGCCGATACCTCGTTTGGCTTTCGCTGACGGTGCTGCCAGCAAATTCGTCTCCAAACGGGACGGTTCGTCAACGCTCTGACCTGCGCTGCGAGGGTGTAGAGGGCCCCGGCGCTCGTTGCGCTAGGGCCCGCACCTACAGACTACGGGTGAACATGTCGGCGGCGGCGGATGACCACAGCTAGCGGGCCAAGCAAGAGCATCCAGCCCATTGAGCCGGGACCTGCGCTGCAGTTGCACGAATCGCGGCGCACATCATCCGGGAGATCGGTGGTTGTGTCGCTATCGGTGTCCAGGTCGGTATCTGTGTCGACGTCCGTGTCTGGGTCATCGTCAAAACAGTCTTCATCGACTTCGTCATCACAGTCGTTGTCGAGGAAGTCGCACAGCTCAACCGCACCGGGACGAACCCGGTCGTTGTCGTCGTTGCAGTCATCTTCGCACACGGCCAGACCATCGTTGTCGGCGTCGGCCTCGTCTGCCGGAAGCTCGCCGTCGCAGTTGTCGTCGAAGCCGTTGCAAACTTCTACCGCACCGGGCCCAACAGCGGCATCGCCGTCATCGCAGTCGCCGTCGCAAATGGTGGCACCGTCTTCATCGAGGTCAGCGTCTTCATTGGGAATGAAGCCGCTGCACGCATTGTCGAGTCCATCGCACAGCTCGGGAGCGCCTGGGTAGACATCGGCGTTGGCGTCGTTGCAGTCGAGGATGCTTACGCTGTCGACGTCGCGGGCGCACACGCCGTCCCCGTCTACGTCTCCACTCATATCGAACCCATCGCACAGGTCGTTGAAGTCACAGATGCCGTCGTTATCGGCATCGGTTTCGCCCAGTCCCTCACACGGGTCGTCGCTGTTGCACACGCCGTCACCGTCATCGTCGTCTTCACCGTCGACGTCGAGCGGGCAGTCATCGCAGTAGTCCGCGATGCCGTCGGCGTCGAAGTCCGCATTGTCGTCGCCGTCTTCGCATAGGTCCGCGCCATTGGGCACGCCGTCGGCGTCGTCGTCGGCGTCATTTGGCAGGTCGGGCCACTCGTCAACGCTGTCGCAGATACCGTCGCCATCCGAGTCAGCGCCGTCGCACCGGTCGTCGCTATTGCAGATGCCATCATCATCGTCGTCGTCTGCACCGTCGGCGTCGAGCGGGCAATCATCGCAGCTGTCGGCAATACCGTCGTTGTCGAAGTCAGCGTTATCATTGCCATCTGCGCACGTGTCGGCACCATTAGGTACGCCGTCACCGTCGTCATCTTCATTGTTTGGCAGGTTGGGCCACTGGTCGACGCTGTCACACAGGCCGTCACCATCCGAGTCGCCGTTGGCGTCCTGTGGACAGGCATCGCACACATCGCCGAGTCCGTCATTGTCGGTGTCTGCTTGGTCACCATTGCTGACGCCTACACAGTTGTCGGCGCTGTCACAGGCACCGTCGTTATCGAAGTCATCGCCGCGGTCATCGGGGCAGATATCGCAGCCGTCGGCAACGCCGTCACCATCCGAGTCGACGTTATCGTCGGCGTTTGAACACTCGTCACAGGCGTCGGGAACGTCGTCACTGTCGGCGTCGGCGAGGTCATCACCGCCGGGACAGATGTCGGCGGAGTCGCACACATCGTCGTTGTCGGTGTCGTTCGGGTCGTCGAGCGGACAGGCGTCACAGGCGTCGCCCGTACCGTCGTTGTCGAAGTCGGACTGAATGGTGTTCGGGGTATCCGGACAGTTGTCTGCCGAGTCGCAGTAGCCATCGTCATCAGAGTCATCCGCGGCATCGTCTGGGCAGGTGTCACAGGAATCCGGGACGCCGTCGTCATCGGTATCGAGAGCGTCGTTGCCGAGCTCGCAGATGTCGCATTCATCAGGGACACCATCGGCATCGGCATCATCGTTGTCATCGAAGCCCGGACAGGCATCCGAGCTGTCACACACGCTGTCGCCGTCGGAGTCATCATTCGCATCCAGCGGGCAGTCGTCACAGGCATCGCCAGCGCCGTCGTCATCGCTGTCTACTTGAGTGGGATTCGGAGTCAGTGGGCAGTTATCGTCCGCCTCTAGGACGCCGTCGTTATCGGAGTCGATCGGCTCTAGGGCGAAGACGGTCAGTGTGGACGCGGCGTTGACCCAGTCGTAGTAGTACAGGCGGTTTTGGTAGACCGTGATGCCGGCATCGAGGCCATCGCCAACCACTTGGTACTGCGCCATCGCCGCCCCGGTATCCAAGTCGAACTCACGCACGCGAGCGTTGGCGGTGTAGTCGAGCACCCACACACTGTTGCGTTCCAAGTCCACAGCGATGTCGCCGATTCCCGACGGAACATCGAGCGTGAGCTGGCGCAGGAACGAATTGGGTGAACCGACTGGGGAGACCCAAAGCTCGTTGAGGTTCGACCAACCGTAGGTGGTAGACAGCTCGGTTCGGTACAAGATGCCATCGCGGATATCCATAGGAAAGCCACCGTACGCGGCAACATCCGTGCCATATCGGACCTCGCTACCGCCCGAAGCAACGTTGATGGACCACATGTCCTCGCCACCGCTGTTTCCCTGGTAGTCCGAGTAGTACAGGCGACCATCGTGGTAGGCGACCGACGTGGTGTAGTTCCGGATGGAACCAACGGTGCGAAGGATCTGGCCGTCTAGGGTTCCAATCGAGACGGTTCGAGCCGACTGCTGCGCATACAGCAACTCGCCCGTGTCCTCATTCACTCCCAATCCTTGTGGATGGTAGTTGTTGCTAGACCGCTCTAAATCGCTGGGCAGGTTGTACTCAGCAACCTGCGGTAGAGTCTGGGCTTGGGCGACGGAAAACGTCGTTCCAATGGCTATCGCGAGTATCATTCGAGTCGTGGCAAACATGTCCCCTCCGGGCTGCACCCTACGCACCACGACAGCCGGTGACAACTGATTGAGCCGATTACCTTGCCAAGAGTGTGGGAGTCGTATTCACCTCAACATGTCTGCCACTGTGGACAGCGCCAACCAGGTGGCCGCCTGAGATTACTCCATAAACAAGCTTCATCATGATTTATTACCGCATTACCGAACGATGAAATGTCGCATACTACAGGTCGTCACGAAGATATATGACTGTCGGGCAGGCAGATATAACGGAGATGCTATTGACTATTATAGCGACGCATCATGGGTAACAACCGTACAAGATAAGCTGAGCGGTGGGCGAGACTACAGGGCAGCCTTTCCACACAGCCGCGAATGCCCGTAGCCTTCGCCTAGGCTCTGTTCCAAGTACCTACGCCATGGTCACATCCACACCGGTACGGACCCGCGTATTGCCTATCTCCATGCCAAAATGCCACACACGCCACGCTATCGCCCAACAGGTCCGCAACACTTTCGCCGATACCGAGGTGTCCCCCGCTCCGCCGGTCGTGCAAGCCGATAGGAGCGCCGCGATTGAGCCAACTATCGACGTTCGCTCCACCGAACTACCCGAGGAATCAGCCGCAAATTTCCGAGTCACCCTGGCTTCACAATTCGCCAGTATCCCCCCGGAATCAGAGCGCTGGTTTTGGCGTTCGCTGCTACTTGCAGCCATTGAAGCGCGGTGGGAGCACGACTACGACCAGGGACACTCTAGCCATAGAACAGTACACGGCCTTCTTTGGGCCACGGTCTACCACCTAAGGGCCATCCCTCGTCGGTGGCACTCCGAGGACGTGGAAAGCCTTCGAGAGCGCCTGACGCCAGGTCAACGCATTACTATTGCGCGCTTTCTCACTGCCATTCTACAAGACCCAATCTTTGCGGACAAGTCCATAGCGGACATGGCGAGCCAAGCCATCCATGGGTGTTGGAGAGACGACCCAGCCAGCACTCAAGCCGCCAAAACTCACCACATGGCTCTGCGTTCCTACCGCCGGCCCACTCATGACAGCCAGCATTATGAATCGCGTATCCTAGCGATTGAACACGCCTTCGCAGGTACACCCTACCTAACAGGACCGTTGATGAACTCCGGCTGGGAGGAGCCCACCGAATACGAGTTGGCGTTCCAGGGAACGGACTGGAGGCAGCTGACACCACGGCTCATCTGCCACAACTTTTCTGCGTTCTCGTTCATGACGCCAGATGCCTTTCGCTCCTTCATCCCAGCAGTTCTGTGCCATGAACTGGGCCCAGGCTCAGCGGTAGAGTTTGAATTGTACCGGGTCGACCACGTCATCAGGCCCTCTTCACACCGAGACGAAATTCGCCAGCGGGTCGAAGCATTCACCCCCGATGAACGGTGGGCGATTGTGAACTTGCTCAATGTCGAGGCCATGATGAACACGGACCCCGAGACATTGGAAGCGTACGAGGCAGCCATGACCGCTTGGGAGTTAGCATGATGCGAACGTTCTCACGCGGCACACCGGCGGGCCCATCATGCAGGCGGCACCTCTGCATCACCCGCTACAGGGGTGAGCAATGGGATTGATAGAAGAAACCGGCGCTAGGGTGCGTTCCGGGCGGTCGCCAACTAACGACGTTTTAAGCGGTTGCTACCAAGAAGTTGGCGGCCGAACTGGGCACGACAAAGCGTAGGGTTCGAGATCAAGACCGACGCTCACCCGTGTAAGCGCCGCACCCGTTGTTGATAGCGCTGTCACTATCAAACCCTACCTATAGTCCTGTACGCCACTCGACAGTGTTGGAGCCAGGCAGATGATGGGTACGGCCTCGCATGATGCATACGTCCATGGCAGAGTACCGAAATGACTCCCAAACGCCACGCCCTCGGACAAGAGGTCCGCATCACCTTCGCCGATTCAGAATTGCCCCCCGCTCAGCCCGTTGGCCAAGCAGACGCACTTGGGTCGACTGAGCGCGCTTTCGAAATCCGCTATGCCGAGCAACCCAAAGAGCTCGCCACCCACTTTCTGGTCGCCAATGCCTCGCATGCGGGCAGGCTCCCCCCTCGGTCGGAGGCTTGGTTCTGGCGTTCTCTGTTACTCGAGGCGATAGAAGCCAGGTGGGACCTTTACTACGACGAAAAGCACCCTAAAAACAAGGCGGTACATAGGCTTGTCTGGGCCACGGTCTACAACCTCCGACCCGACCCTAATCAGGTGCTCGACGGACGGTGGGACTACGAGGACGTGCAAGGCCTGCGACAGCGCCTGACACTCGCACAACGCGTCACGATTGCGCACTTTCTCGGCGCGATTCTACAAGAGCCAGTCTTTGCCGGCGAGCCCATGGCAGACATGGCATGCCAAGCCATCCACTGGTGTTGGAGCGACGACCCGACCAGTACCAAAGCCGCCAAAGCCCACCATATGGCCCTGCGCTCCTACAGCAGGCCCACTCATGAGAGCGACACCTTCGAATCCCACATTCGAGCCATTGAACAGGCCTTCGCAGACACGCCATACCCCAAAGGTCGGTTGATGAGTGGCGGTTGGGACGAGCCCGCCGAATACGAGTTGGCGTTCCAGGGAACGGACTGGAGGCAGCTGACACCACGGCTCATCTGCCACAACTTTTCTGCGTTCTCGTTCATGACGCCAGATGCCTTTCGCTACTTCATCCCAGCGGTTCTATGCCATGAACTTGGCCCAGGCTCAATGGTTGACACTGAATGGTACCTGGTCAGCCGCGTCATCGGGCCCGCTTCCGACTCAGATGACATTCGCCAGCGGGTCCAGGCGTTCACCCCCGACGAACGGTGGGCCATTGTGAACTTCCTCAATTTTGAGGCCATGATGCAGGCAGACCCAGAGAGAGTGGAAGCGTATGAGGCCGCAATGGTCATGTGGGAATCCGGGTAAAGCGAGCGACTTGACCGGTCACACCGGCGGGCCACTACGAACGAGGCCCACCATGGGTTGGTCAGCCGCAGCCCACGTCAGTCGAGGTACGACTGTGCAGCACTGCGTTGAGAGTGCACATGCGTCACCAGCGCGTCCGTCGCAGCGTCAAATCCGCCCTGGCTGTTGGTAAACTCCGACGTCTCAGCCTCGGCCCACTCTTTGATACGCGCAGCGTTGTCTGCAATGCGCGTGGCCTGGGCTTCAGCGTCGAAGACGGTGGTGTACAGGTCATTGAGTTGTGTCCTGTACTGCGCCAGGTAGACAGGGTCGTCTGCTAGGTGTTCGAGCAGCGGCCAGCCAGCATCGATATTACCAAGGTCGATGTCAATTGCGGATTGCCGGCCAGAGACCGACCTGTACGACGCATTTAAGTCCCACGGAACCCACACAAGCCGACCGTCCAGCGCCGGGTCGCCGTACAGGTAGAAGTTGTGGGTCGTACGGCCGTAGACGTCCCAGTTGGTGATGAGGTTGTTCACGGCCAAATAGCGAATGAATCCGTCGACATCGAATGTGGCTTCTAGGCCTGCACGCCACGCGGCAGCGTCGGACCGGTCGGCTTGAAGTGCGGAGACAAAGGCCTCGACATCGCTGTAGTCGGCCTCCTGTTCGTTGGACTTCTTCTCAAAGATATCGGGGTCGACGCCGTCATTAAACGCCGCGCCGGCACCGTCCGGCTTGTACATGTTGCCGTCGTCGTCGCCAAACCAGCTGTCGAGTAGCTCACCCGCTGGGTCTTCGAAGGCAGAGTAAAGCCCCCAGTACTCGGGTCCCACACCAACATCGACGTAGATTCGGACAAAGCCACCACGCGCCGCAGGCACACCGGCAGCTCGAAACGTGTCCGACGCCAGCTTGTCGCGCTGATGGGAGTCGTCGTTGAAGCCACTGGAGAACTTCAGGTCCTTGAAGCCATAGAAACGCTGGTTGTCCAGCTCTGGGTAGTCGTCTTCGTACTCATCGATCTGCAAGCGGAACGGCAGCTTGCCTGAAGAAGCCCCGAACAGCGACGAGTTGCCCTTGTAGCGCATACCCACTTGTGGCCAGACTTGGCCGTCGTACGACAGGGTGACGGGAATGTACACAGGGTTCTCATCCGGGAAGCGGCCGCCCGGTCCGCCGCCGCCCGGTCCGCCGCCGCCCGCCGACAGGAGGCCTTCGAGGTCCTCCTGCATCGTCGCATAGTCTTGTGGACAGATGGTGATGTCGAGCCGCGGTACATCGCCGTCTCCCATCAAGATGTCGTAGTTCGCGTCTACTTTTTCATGGGACGCTTCGGTGGCTCCCACTTGTTCGGTCGCGCCACACGCTCCCGCCACGACCTCGGAGTCGCCGTCGGTATCTATGCCTGTGTCAACTCCGCTGTCCATGTCGTCGATTCCAGGCCCTCCCTCGGAGCAACCGCCGGCCAGCAGAACGCTAAGTATCATCACCGGTCGCATTCAAACCTCCAAGGTAGGGAGGAGGTATGCGTCCAATTGTCACGAAACGGATGAGGAGCGGGTGTTCAATCCCTCCCCAACACTCCGGGCACCGCATGCGCAAGGTCCCACCCGAACGATTCAGCGGGATTCACCGATTGAGAGGAGAACGTCAGTGTTGCCGTTGACCCCTGTCCCTCCTCGACTCTCGACTCTCCACCCCCCTGAAGAATCCCCGAAAGGTGCGCAGTCACGTGTTCTGCGCTTGACCTACCGGGCCAACTGAGTAGTAGGCGACCTGCTCGGGGCGGCCAAACGTCAGCCCCAAAACTATGACTGTGTCGGCGTCCATCTGATGTCCGCGACGGCTGTGGTCCGTCTCCATGAGGTCTTGTGCTCGCTCGTATCCGGGAGCAGTGGCTCCAAAATCCCACTGCCGATTTGCTCGCGGGCACCGTCGTTGCCCTTGCCCTCATTCCCGAAGCGATTGCTTTTTCGATTATTGCTGGCGTTGACCCAGCAGTCGGACTGTACGCCTCGTTCTGCATTGCAGTCATCACCTCGTTCACCGGTGGACGCCCAGCGATGATTTCGGCGGCAACGGGTGCGATGGCCCTTGTTGTCGTGTCGCTCGTCGCAGACCACGGGCTCGAGTACCTTCTCGCAGCAACCGTGCTGACCGGCGTGATTCAGCTCGCCTTCTCTGCCCTGAAGCTCGCCCGCTACATCAAGTTCGTACCGGCCGCAGTGATGAGCGGCTTCGTGAACTCGCTGGCCATACTCATCTTCATGGCCCAAGTTCCCCAGCTCGTGAACGTGACCCCAGTGACCTACGTGATGGTTGCTGCCGGCCTCGGCATCATCTACCTGCTGCCGCGCGTCACCAAAGCGGTGCCCTCACCCCTCGTGGCTATCGTGCTGCTCACTGCGGTCTCCATGTACATGGGCCTGGACGTCAACACAGTCGGCGACATGGGTGCGCTTCCCAGCGGTCTTCCTTTCTTCTCGCTGCCGAGCGTGCCGGTGAACCTCGAGACGCTGGAAATCATCCTGCCGTACTCGTTCGCTCTGGCCATTGTTGGGCTCATCGAGAGCTT
>JBLHSN010000160.1:0-12518 GCA_047626195.1 Myxococcota bacterium | reverse complement strand
TGGTCGAACACAGCGAAGGCCCGCTTCATATCCGCCCAGACATGACGCCAGCGAAAGGGCCTGACCACCAACCCTGGAATGTCGACGGCATCCGCTTTTGCGTGCAGTGCTTCGGGCACGGGGGTCGGACTTCCGTCTTCTTGAAACAGGTCAATTTCGTACGCGAACAGGTCGTGATGCTTGGTGAATCCGGCGGTTTCAAGATGTTGGGCAATGTAGGCTGGATGGTGTGAGGCAAGCATTGGCGGCAGCCTGTCGAAGCCGCTGACGGTGACGCCGGGGTCTTCGAGACGGGTTAGGTTGCGGGCTCCGCGAAGCACCGTGCAACCCCAGGAGTACGCCTGGGAATTGATGGCGTCGAACAGGGCGGTTGCGATTTCCGAGCTGTCTTCGAAGTCCACGAAACCGAACCAGCAGACCGCTTCGCCTTTGCTCTGGTTGAAGCGGCGGTCGACCAGAGCGCTGATGCGGCCCACCATCTTGTCGCCGCGGTAGGCGCCAAACAGCACGAGCTCAGCGTCCTTGAAGAACGGATTGCTCGGCTTGAGACGCCGCTTGAGCCAGCCCTTGAGGGCCGGTACATACGACGGGTCACCGCTGTGCAGCGACTCGGCGAACTCTAGGAACTCGGTGGGATTGTCGAGAGCGTGACGGCGAATGGTGATGGACATGGTGCTCCTTCAGGCCCTCCGCATATCGGACTGTGGTGCCACGCACGGGCCTGCGACAGTGCCAGCCACTGTCTTGGACCCAACGAAGCTGCAGGGCTGTCTGGTCCCCCCACACTTGATGAGTGCCATTTTCTAATACTCTGGGAGTATTCGTGTCATTTCGCCGCTATCGATGTCGATTTGTACGGTATGGATCCGGTCGCCATCCGTCATGTCTACCCACAGGGTTTGTGCGTCGTCGAACCTGAGTCGTTCGACGCGATGTATCGACCCTCCTACTGGGTAGTCACGCCTCATGAGCTCGGTTGCTCCGGTCGGGTTGAGGTCGAAGATGCGTAGCGAGAAGTCGCTGTCTGAGTAGACGTCGTATTCCGCAGCCGCAAGCCGCGACCCATCCGGTGAGAACACAGGTGTTCCGCCGAGCAACATCATCTCGGTCCTGTTCGGTCGATACACGACTTGGCCGCCGTACTCTCCGTTCCATGATGCATAACCAAGGTACAGCTCGGCTTATTCTACCCAGACGAAGCCGTGAAATGCGCCAAAGGGCTCGTGCAGTCGGTGCCAAGTTCCGTCGTCCCGTATGAACTCCACAACGGTCCCACTGGATTGGGGAGTGGCGGTGGGCGGCCCTAGAATCGCCTCGGGAGGTAGTATATTGGGGTGAAATCGCGCAAGCATCGGATCAAGGTTGGGGAATCGGACCCGTCCGGCATTGGCCGCTACGAACCCTTCGCAGCCCACATCGACCGGGTTCATTGCTTCTCCGACTCCACCTCCACAAGGAATGGCGGCCCGAATTGCACGGTTTGCGCGTTCTACGTTGATTGCTGGCGAAGGGACCGCTTGTGCCTGTGTTGCCGATACATCACGCTCTTCAAGGGGCTCTGGTGGAGCGAGAGACACTGCCGCTACATCTCGGGTTGGTAGAGAACCATCTTCCGTTTCAATCGTTCCACTGTGTTCGATTGGTGGGCCAGGTACCTCAACCTCGCCCAGACTGACGACCTAAGAGGCTCGGATTACCGGTTCGCGGTGCTCAACGACCCGCTTTGGTGCTTGTTGTGAAGCGGCAGGAGGGAGCCGGTGAGCTTGACAGCCCAGAGTAGCGAGGGCGAACAGCAATAGGCTCATCGATAGTCTCCTTCAGATGCAGGGGACGTTGCAAGGACGGTGCCAGAGAGACCCGCCAGAGTCTGCCTCCTGTGTGACCTCTTCTGGTGCGTCTCGACGAAGAAGCCAGGATGACGTCACCTACCCACAGCTCATGGCTTCATCCTGCTGCGTCCAGGTACACGTCGCCGTCTCACAGTCGTCTTGCGAGAAGCAGTTTTCGCACTCGTCTGCGTCACACGCGCCTGGGCACTCTTCGATGAAGCAGGAGATGTCCTGCAAATCGCAATCATCGGTGCACGACGACGCTTCTGGTTGCCAGGTTCCACCACTATCTAGGCATGCCTCGCAGGTTGTCGGGTCTGTGACGATGGTCGATGAACCACAGGCAGCGAGGAAGATGGCCATTAGAACGAAACGCATGAGAACTCCAGCAGGTGCGTGTATGCAATGCCAGACAGTGTGCTCGGTTTTCGCACCGTTCGGTACTTGAATTGCCGAAAGCATTTTCAATACACTCTTCTGCAGATGACATCCTACTCATGGACGCGTCTGTGGCTGGGCGTCCAGCTACTCCCGGATCAGACGAACGCCAGCGCCCAGCTGGACGGCGTTGGCCTGGTAATCCAGCGTTGGAGCTGCGAGCAAGTTCACAACATGACGTGTGCTCGCCGCTGTATCGGTATCAGATGTGGCCCATGTTGCGATGACTGGCTCGCCGGTCGCCGTGCCGAAAGCGTCCGCATAGCCGGAGGGTAGAGCATTGAATCCGTACTCATCTGTGCCGTTACCGGTCTCGGGCAACCATCCGAAGTCCGCCTTTAGCGCAGCCGCATCCAAGCCCTCAGCGGTCAGGGTCTGCTCCAGTTCTTCAAAGTCGGCGCGTGTAGGAAGGCGCCATCCGTCTGGCGCCAGGCGACCGGAGGCTAAGGCGAACTCGTTGTACAGCGCGCCGTAGAAGTCTTCTGCCAGCGGATCTGGGTAGAGATTGTTGAGGTCGGCAGCGGAGCTCCATTGGTACCAAGCCATGGGCTCAGGGAGGTAGTACCAATGGTGTCCGAAGGACCACATGGAGATGGGAGTGCCGTCGTTGAAAGACGTCACCTTCAGGTTTTCGGCCATCCACTCCTGTTCGCCAATCTGAACGGTCTCGTAGGTATTGCCGTCTGCATCCACGAGGTCGGCTTCGGCTGCCGTGTCTGTGTCTGTGTCTGCATTCGTGTCTGCATTCGTGTCGGTGTCTGCGTTCGTATCTGTGTCTTCCGCCGTGTCTGTGGCAGCGTCACACCCCGTTCCGGCCACCACCATCCACAGTACGCAATGTGCAATACGCATTCGTCACTCTCATTTAGCCTGAAGGGTACCGTGGCTAACTATGGGTTGCGTGTCTTTTCCGGTGTGGATGCCGTCCTGGGGCCCGAGCCGTTGGGGCTCGACAGTCATCGGCCTATCGGGTGGGGAGGACCACGCGCATAGAGCAGCAGTAGTAGCGAACATCATCTTCGTGGTTGGTACTGGTGCATCTGATTGGCTTTTGCCTGTCAGCCATGGCCACGTAAATGGCTGGGAGGACCTTGTTTGCCGGACGGTTGTTCTGTGCGGCCGCTGAATAGCGTGGAGTTGTCCGAGAGGTCAGTCTATACGTCCGTCAGCGCTTCTTCGGCGACGTCGGCTGAATCGGAGGTGTCCGCGTGTCAGGCGTCGAGGGCAATGTCGGCATTTACAGGGGGGGACCTCCACGTTGATGTCGAACCCGACGCTTTGGCACGCCCAGTTTCGCCGCCAATTTCCTAGTATTAACAAGTTACAACGTCGTCAGTTGGCGACGTCCCTGAACGCACCCTAGCGTCGGTTTCTTCCATCAACGACATCGGCCACCCCTGTATGTCAGCTGGGGCCAGGTCTAGAGAGGCCACGACGACATGGTCCAGCGCGTTGCCACCGGCGTCTAGACTGAGGCTGACCGCGAAGAATCCGTCCCGGAGCATCAAATCGGTGAAGGTCTAGGTAAACAGCGGCGTTCCAGCGTCGTTGTACAAGCGAAGCGTGATGTCAATGGCGGCGTTGACGGGCCCGCCGGCAGGGTCGAGTACGCGCCCTTGGTAGGCTCACTGCACGGGCGTGGCGAGTGAAATGGATGGGAGCAATGCGAGTAGAAGAGTGCACAAGGAAACAGGATAGATGCCGGGATTGTCTATCGAACATCCGCAAAATTACAGGCTGCACTCCACCCTCCAGTTGAGCGGAGTCCATTTTGAAGTTTCACTTGGACCGGTTGTACAGCCCAGGTTTGAAGCGGCCAAAGACCTTGCGCTCAGCGTCGGTATATTCGGGCACCGTCAGCCTTCCCGGGCACCGCTCAACGAGAGTGCGGAACACATCGCTTCCGCCGGTAAGGGTCCCTAGATGGATAACCACGCTCTGGTCTTCAAAATCGAGGACTACGGTATTTGCGAAGGCCTGAGCCAAAGCCTCAGCTGCTGCGCGGTTCTTCCTACTCAACGCGCCAGCCGCGGCGTTGACCTTGTGTAGGGCGGTGAGAGCACCTGACATTGGCGCGCCGACGCGAATACGCGTGACATCTACCACCGGCACCACAATCCGTGCGGGCTTTCCGACTTCGAATCGGTCTGCATATACCCGGTAATACTTGTGTTTTCGGTTTGTCCGAGTTGACCACACGAACAACCCGATCGTCAGAGTGAGCCAAACGCCGAACATGCGCACCTGATTTCCGGGCCCGGGCACATCGGAGAGGAAGTTCGGGAACACAGCGTCGATGCCGAACACGATGAATATACTGAAGAAGGCGCTAGCGAAGGGGAAGACGAGCAGACTTAGCAGCCATTCACGCCAGCTGGGATGAGACTGCGCGAGGGGCTTGTTGCCCGCTTGTAGAATCATTGGAGACGCTCGTGGAGGGTGTTGTCAGCGACACGCGCTGTGCAGATGTCCGGATGATGACAGGTTTGGGGACTGTAATCGCCCGGTAGGAAAGTGGTTGTTGAATCTGAATAAGGCGTCGACAGGTTCGTCTACGGCGGACGGCCGGTAGCCATACCTGCGCCACCAGGCGCTGCGGGTAGGCCTGCTACAAACGGTTATTGGAGATTCATGCTTACTCTCACCCTGTTGTTCGTCTCGACCATTGCCAGTGCCGGTCCCCCAGCTGTTGCTGTGGAGAAGGTGGGGAGTTGCCCAAGCGGGTACTCCACCAGCGGTGGCTACTGCGCGCCCAGCAGCTCTGCGCGGTATGCGGTTGTGAAGGTAGGTAGCTGTCCGAGTGGGTATTCGACTAGTGGTGCATACTGCGTAGCGACCAGCGATAGCAGCCGGCACGCGGTTGCGCGTGGCGGATCGTGTGCCAGCGGCTACAGCTCGAGTGGCGGCTACTGTCTGGCGTCGAGCTCTTCGAGTTCGAGCACCACGGCGCCGTCTGCTGGAGCCGTGCCCAAGGTCGGCACCTGTCCAAGCGGGTACTCCACCAGCGGGAACTTCTGCAGCCCCAGCTCCTCGGCCCGCTACGCGGTGGCCAAGGTCGGTAGCTGTGCAAGCGGGTACTCCACCAGCGGTGCGTACTGTCTGGCGAGCTCGGATTCCTCTGGTCACGCGATTCCGAAGACGGGGAGTTGTCCGAGTGGCTACTCCACCAGCGGTGGCTACTGTCTGTCCCAGTAGGGAAGTCGCATTCAGCAGCCTTGGGCTGGAAGGTCCTCTTACAGGGTGAGCGTCGGTCTTAATCTCGAGCCCGATGCTTTGGCGTGACCCATTCGGCCGCCACGTTCCTAGTAGTAACCAGTTACAACGTCGTCAGTTGGCGAGCGCTCTGAACGAACCCTAGCGCCGGTCTCTTCCATCAATCCCATCGCTCAACTCTGTATTCTGCTGCCCCACACATTAGGTGGTTAGCGATTGCCGTGGTTAGCTGTGCGGCGCGGGTAATCTGCGCGGTCTGACTTCGAGTCTGTTGACGTGACGATATACGATGACATGTGGTCCCAGACATTTGGCGAGCTGCCACTTGTTGCGTGTGAGCTTCGGGTTCTTCTTCCCGACCGCTGGGTGCGGTTCGACAGTCTGCCGGAGTCGAAGCGCTACGCCGATAATCAGGTCGAATACGCGGAGGTTCTTCGGCGGCAAAATCAGCTTGTTGATGAGTTGCTCTGCGGGAAACCGGGCTGGATGGTCACCGCAGGCACGCCGCCAGACCAGTTCACCGATCTCACCGAACTCAGCGCCGCCGCTGCGCGCGCCGTTGTCGCAGATATCGCCGCTCAGGCCGACCTTGCTGACCGCGCCGATCTCGAATTTCTCTCTTCCCTTTTAGGAACTGCGCCGACGCGACTGACCCGGGACTACCGTCCCGCCCACCACGAGCCCGACTCGCCTGTGAGGTTGCTGCACGGATGGCCACTGCGTTGGCAGCCTGGGATGCTCGACGCATGGCTCCGGCTCATCGCAGATGATGAACGGTTCAATACCTTGATTTTGGATGCCGAGTTTAAGCGCCTAATCGCGCCCTACGACGGTGGCGTGGACGTGATTGTTGCCACGCAGGAAGAGCGCGATCAGCTCCGACAGCGGCACGTGGACTGGCTGTCGCCGCACCCCTGCGGCACCGGATTCATTGCTTGCACCGAGCGATAGTGTGCACATGTAGAAGAGCAACTACTCTTAGAGGCTCCCCATGCGTATCGACATCTGGTCCGACATCGTCTGTCCCTGGTGCTTCATTGGCAAGCGCCGTCTCGAAGCCGCTCTGTCCAATTTTGACGGCAATGCCGACATCCACTGGCACAGCTTCGAGCTTGACCCCAATGCAGCTAAATCGCTCGATATGCCTCTCGCCGACGCGCTTGCTAAGAAGTACGGTATGACCCGTGAGCGCGCGATGCAGATGCAGACTCACGTGACCCAGACCGCCGCGGAAGACGGCATCGAGATGCGCTTCGACATCGCTAAGACTGGCAACACCTTGGACGCCCACCGCCTCATTCACTTTGCCTACGAGAGCGACCTAGGCGACGAAATGAAAGAACGCCTGCTCCTTGCCTACTTCACCCAGGGCCGTGCCATCAGCGACCGCGACGAGCTCGCACTGCTGGCGGGCGAGGTCGGTCTGGACACCGCCGCGTCCACCGCCATGCTCGCGTCGGACGCCTTCACCCAAGCTGTCCGCGATGACGAGGCCCAGGCACAAAAACTTGGAGCCACCGGCGTCCCGTTTTTCGTCATTGACCAACGGTACGGTATCTCCGGTGCCCAGCCGGCTGAGACGCTGTTGCGAGCACTCAACCAGGCTCATTCAGAGTCGATTGAGGCCGTCGAGGCCGGTGACGGCTGCGATGCGGACGGGTGTGACATTCCCGTGTGAGCGAGGTCCGACAGAAGGCGGGCCGAACAGGGCGCGCTGACAACGGGCGATTGGGTTCGCGAACCTTCCGTCCACGAGCCGTCTGACCGCCGAGAGCGCCACCTCAGAAGAAAGTTATCAGCGAACCGCCGTGAATGAAAACGTTTGGTCCGTGCAGTCAAAACAGCCGCCGATGCCGGAAGCATCGAAGTAGGTCGCCGTGAGAGTACCGGACATCTCGTCTTCCGAGGTGAACGTGGCATCGACCGTATACGTCTCATCGCAGCCCGCACCACCGGAGCTGATGGTGTTGGTGGTCACAAAGCCATTCGCGGAGTCGAAGGACCCACTCATTGAGCCGGGCTGTGAGCCGCCAGAGGCGACCACCAGAATCGTGGGGTTGGCGTCGGTCACGGTGAGCGAGCTTACGCTGAGCGTCACATTATTGAGCGCGCAAGCGTAGGACACCGCTGGTGTGACGATGTACGTCCCGCTAAAATCGTCTGACGCGGTGCACTCATCATCGTCTGGCGTCTCGGCGTCGCAGTCGTCGTCGGCGCCATTGCAAGCCACCTCCGAAGCACCCGGATTAATGTCTTCATCGCGGTCGTCGCAGTCGAGAGCGCTGGCGTCGTACGCTGCCGCACATCCCTCATTACTGCCGTCGAAGTACCCGTCACTGTCAGCGTCGAAGGGTGAGTCGACTGTTTCTTCTGACGGTTGCTGTTGACCATCACACTGGGCGTTTCCGGTAATGCCAATGTCGTTATCGCAGCCGAAGAGTGCGACCGGGGCGCCTATGAGCAGCAGCAAGCCAATTCGATTTTTCATCAGTTTTCTCCGTAAACTCCCTCATGCCTCGATGCTGCAGAATCGTCCACTATGCACCTTGTCGTGCGCCGCGTGTGACACTGCCGGCATGATGAGTCGCTTGCTGGTTCATGTCCTCTTCAACGTCTTGATGGTCGCGCTGATGGTCGGCACCTGGGTCGATCAGAAGCTGCTGCCGAAGATGGGCTTTCCCCGTGATCCGGACGCCATGCGGGCGGATCCGGACTGGCTCGTCTCTCGTCTCAAGCAGGCCGGTGGTCTGCCGGAGCGTGCGGCGATTACGGCAGTGCGGGTGGAGCGCTTCAAGGCCAACGAGGCCTTCCGCTCCATCGTCGCCGCTGTGGATGTCTCGTTCACCACGGCTGCGGGCCCGGAAACACGGTACTTTGTCGCCAAGTTTGCCCCGCAGGTGACGTCTCTGCGGGACCACGCCATCTACTTATTGCAAGAGAATGCTGCGAAGGAAGCCGGCGTGTACCTAGAACTCTCTGCTGACCCAGCCGTTGCGGCACCGCGCGCGTGGATTGTCGAGCTGCACACCCTCTCCGGCAACCTGTGCATCGTGATGGACCGGCTCGTGGACGCGGTGGAGGTCACCGAGCGCGATGGCTGCTCGGCCGAAGCGTGTGGACTCGCCATGGATGGATTGGCTGCTCTACACGCCCGCTATTGGCAGCGCGACTCGGAAGCCGTCTTCCTCAAGGTCGTACCTGATGTGGTCATCGACTACTTGAGCTCTCTCTTCGAAGGGCCGGACGCAGCACTGCTTGGCAAGCTGGTTCTGGCTGTGTGGCGTCATGACAGTCTGGCGCCGACCACGGTGCTCCACGGCGATGCGCGAGTGGGGAATATGCTCTTTCCGAGCCCGGCTGGCGGCGACTTTGCCTTTATCGACTGGCAGGCGGCTCGCAAGGGTAAGGGCGCGTTCGATGTGGCGTATTTCCTGGCGCTTAGTGTCGATGCGAGCGTACGGCAGTGTGAAGAGACGGAGCTACTGCAGCGCTACCACGCTGGTTTGCTGGCGGGTGGCGTGCAGGACTACCGCTTCGAGCAGCTCTGGGACGACTACCGCTTGGCCCAGCTGCTGGCGTTCGCGTTCGTCACCCTGCCCTTTATGAGCGCAGAGTCCAGCACCACTGACCTGAACACTACTGGATTAGCGGACCTTGCCGAGGTGTGGACTCGGCGTATGCTCGATGTCCTCGACGGCCTGGATTTCCCGTGGCTTGCAGAACGCACGGGGACCGACGCTACGGCGCTCAAGGCCGCATTGGGTCGGTTGAGCGACGCTGCAAGTGGACGGTGAGGAACGTGCCATCGGCCTTGAGCGAAACGCGTCGAAAATCGGGTATGCTGCTGCTGCGCGACCTTTACGGCGACGCCCTGGAGCCCGCTATGAACCGATTATTTCCACTTCTCGCTCTTGTGATCCTCGCCGCTTGCAGTGGTGACGACACCGACACGGATGTTGGCACTGACACGGATGTTAGCACCGGCACCGAAGCCGATTCGGAGTCCGATACCGGTGCTTCGTTCGGGTTTGAAGGCACAGACGTCACAGTCCGCGTCGTCGGGGACATCGGCGTTGACTGGCGGGTGAGCATCCAAAAAGCTGTCCTCGGCGAGACCTTTGCCATCAACGGTGAGGTGGCTGGAGGTGCCGCATCGGCCGAGGCCACCTTCACCATTCCAGACGTGCCTGAGTCAGACTTGATGGCAATCGATAATCAAGAGGGGGTCGTGTACTTCGTCGTTCTGCACGATGATGCGGATGGCGACTCCCTAGTTGGAGACAACGAAATCATTGGCGTATCCGCACGCGTTCCGGTGCTGTTCGTCGTCGGTGTCAATGTCAGCTGGCTCGCCGCAGACCTGGTGATCGACGGAGACCCGGAGATTGGCGAACTGAGTGATGGCGTGGACTTGGAGGCCCTGGGTCACCGTGACTCGGTCTCGATCGAAGCCGCTTGGGGCGACAACCTGGTAGACGTGGACCGAATGAGCACATTTTCGACCGCGGAAGTGGGGTCGGGCATCGCAGCCGGTCGCCCCTTTGACGTTGCCGTGGACACTCAAAGTCGCTTCGCAGTCACTGTTTCAGACCCCCTGGTTGATACCCGCTGGGTCGATAGTGAGTTTGCCGCCGATATCGGTCTGGAGCTCCTGATGGGTCTCAGGGATGTCGACGATTCGGGCTCTTTCACGGATGGGGACCTCAAGACGGCCAGCGTCTGCTTCGGCGACACTGCGGCATCCCTCGTGTACTTGCCACCTACGGATCTGTCCTTCACCACAATGCTATTCGCGCAGCTGTTCGGGTTGCCGACTGGATGGAGCGTCGGGTCTACCGACAGCAACGACAATTTCGTGATTCTCACCGCTTCCGAAGCGCTGGACCTCGACATCATCGCCGGAGATGGCTGCGACTCGTTGTGAGGGGCCCGAGCTCTATCGGTCCACCGTGACGACCAAGCCAGGCTGCCATGCCATCTCGTCGTCGTTGTAGTACGGGTAGGCGCTGCTGGCCGGACCGGTGAACACGCCGGGTACGGTGGCGACGAGGTCCAGATTGACCTCGTGGGCGCTGTCTGCATGCAGGCCGTCCCAGTACAGGGTCACTTCGCGCGGACGGGTCTCGAAGAAGGCGATTTCGCCGCGGTCCTGCAGCTCTTGGAGCTGCCAGGTCTGCGCCGTAAGTCCAGCGGGAAGGCCAATTCGCGCGATGGGACTTGGCACAATGCGACCGGCTTGGTTGTCGAGGGTCGCGGTCAGTCGTACCGTCTCGCCCATGGATACTTGGGTGTCTGACAGCGACGTCTCTAAGGTGAGTTCGGCACCCGGGGAGGTGTGTGGTGTGACCGACGTCCACGACACGTCGACCGTGTACGGCAGCGGCTCACCGCTCGCTTGGCGAAGGACGATGGTGTTCTCGCCGCGAACCACGTGCTGCTTCCAGCCGTCTATTGACAAGGGCTCGGTCTGGTCGGCGTTGTAGGTGACCGCGCCCACATCATGGCCGTTGACCTCTACGGTGATGCGACCCCCCGTCTTGGGACGACGACTCACGTCTGCGTGCTTGGTGAGGGCGCTTAGGGCGAGTGCGGTGGCCTGGGTTGCCCCCCAGGTGCCTGTGCCGCGGCGGTTGTCGACGAGCCACTCGGCGGCGGTATCGTAGACGCCGCGGTCTGCGCCGGCCTCCATCAGCGCCAATGCGGCGAGGGCGGTGCTCTCCACGAGCAGGTTGGCCTCGTAGCTCTGGGTGATGCTGCTCACCGCCCCTGGAAAGCTGCCGTCGTCCTCTTGTAGGCCCGCGAGCCGTTCGGTCGCTCGGTCTGCGCCGGCATGTCCTGTGGCGACCAGCGTTCGGACCGCCAAAGCGAGCACGTATGGGTCGTCGGACTGGATGGCGACGTTCGCTTGGTGGGCAATCTCATCCGAGAGGGCATCGCTGTGGCCGGTACTCACCAGGGCCCAGGTGATGAAGCCGTTCAGGACGGCGGGCGGAGCGCTTCCGTAGCCGTGGGCGCTGGCGCCGCTGTTTTTAAAGCCACCGTCCCCGTCTCGCTGAGCGAGCAGGTACTCGGCGTCTTTCTCGAGGACTGAGTCGTCGACCGGGTACACCGCTTTCATGTCGGCAAACTGAAGCAAGCCGAAGGCGGACAACGCTTCTTTGCCCGGTCCGGTGCCCCATGTCTCAAAGCCGCCCGCGCTGACCTGGTAACCGGTGAGCTTGGCGTAGCCGGCGTCGAGAGCCTGGCTGCTCTGTGCGCGCAGGCGCGGGTTGCCGTCGTGGGCCTCGAGGTACTTGAGGATAGCGACGTTGGGCCAGTTGGTGCTGCTAGTTTGCTCAAAGCAGCCACCGGGTGCTCGAATCAGACCTTCCATACCGGTCATCAACGTAGCTGCGGTGCTCGGTTGCCACGAGATGTTGGCGGTGAGGCTGCCCTCCACCCACTCGTCCACATTCACGGTGAGAATGGTCTCGCTATCCATTTCGCCTGCCTCCGACTCGCTGCGCGGGAACCCGGGGGGGACAATGTCGAGTGTGCGAATCATGGTGTCGGTGACGCCGCCACCGTGGGCGGCAAGCTCGATTGTAGCGGTCTCCCGACCTTGCCCGATGTTCAGTTCGACCCAGTGAGTAGCGCTGCCCTGGGCGTCGACAGACAGGTCACCCGAACCGGAGGTGGCCTGGATGAGCGATGACGTGATCGACGCCATCACCTTTGATGTAAGCGCTTGGTCTCGGGCATTGCTGACCGTCATCGGCAGATAAAGAGTATCGCCTGCGCTGACTTGGGTGGGCAGCGTGGTCGCAATCGACACGGGCAAGACAGAGGCGAGTGTGGCCTCGGTATGACCAGCAGCACCCGCGCCAACGCCTTCTGATATCAGGCGGAACTGGGTGACGGCGTCGGAAAGGTAGAAGCGGACCTCTGCCTCCCCGTTCTCGTCTGTCTGAAGGGTCGGCTCCCAGTGAACCGTGTCGCGGAAGTCGGTCCGGGTGCCGGTAAAGCCGGTGCTGTAGTCGGGCTTGGGGAATACGCGGA
>JBLHSN010000159.1:0-12528 GCA_047626195.1 Myxococcota bacterium | reverse complement strand
GGACTGCCGTGGTGAGCACCTATTGGACCAGCACTGCAGGATTCTTCGCCACTACCGACGGTCGAGATGCGTGTGGCCAATCGACTGGCGGCTCCAGACCTCACCTCGGAACGGGCAATGGAACCTGCGCAGCCATCTTCCCTGGACACTCAAACGATAGTTTCGAGCTGGGCCGAAACTGCTCCGGTTCAGCGTACGTCGACTTTACCATTGCGGTGTATCGCTGAGCCGACCCGAAGAGGCTGCTTTGCTCGTATCGGAAGGGGGCTGCCCCAGGGCATGGTGTCATCCGTTGGGAGGCTCTCCATGTTCGTCCGTTCTGTTCTGCCAATGATGCGGGTTGTGGCCACAAACAACCTCGGCCACGTCGGTTGAGTTGTTTTATCGGAGTTTCTGTCGTTGACATTCAATACGCAGGAACCCGCGCTCCGTCTGTCGACTACCAGGACTGGCACCCCGGATGTGTGGGTTGCCGTGGACTTTTACAGCATTGTCCTCGGAGTCTGCAGCGGAAATCCACTGCAAGCAGAGTGGTCCTCCGTAGCCGAATATGTCGGATATTGAGCAGCTACCCGGGGCCTCCGTTGCTGCGTCTTCACAGCGTCTGCGCGGCGTAGCTGGGCTCGGCTTTCGGTGCTGCAGAGTCAGGCTCCGCCGCGTGTGATGGATAGCCGGCGAAGTATTTATCCGCGGCCTCCGGTGCTGTAGCGTTGACGGGGTCGGCTGCCTGCGGAGCTGGAGTACGTTGGCTCCTGCGTCGGTTCTCTGGCGATACAATGGCTATTGGCCTTGGGCTCGGCGGCTACTGTAAGCAGGCTCTTGTCGCCCCCGGTGCGCTCCGCTCGGGCTTGAACGGCTCGCACAGACCCTGTGCCTGAGTGCTTTGCGCTTGACGTTCATCTGCTTATCGGAATCATCTGAGCTTTCGTGGCTTTAAAATCACCGAACCGACGCTTGCATAGTCGACTCATTACGGCGCTTCTGGGTGAGCTTGACCCCCACATCGTGCATGTGTCAAGGCTCGGGCAAAGTCCCCACCGTTCGTGGCTTGCCCGACTGAGAGCCGAACGCCCGGGATCAACACATCCTGCGCAGCGACAACGCGCGACATGGAGAGAGGTCGAGCGATAGTGCCGTCCGACCTCCTCCACCCCCTCCGCGGCTCCGTCAGGGGGCGCGGGAAACGTAGACGCCGCCGCTACGGTTGGCGGTGTTTGAACTCTGGTCTCCGTTGGCACCCGTCGCGGCGCTGCCCTCTCTGTTAGCACCCACTGCGAACGTATCGCCGAACAACGCTACTGAGTGGCCAAATCGGTCCTGCGCGCCCGTGTTCGACGCCTTCACGTAGGCTTGCTGGCTCCATACGCTTCCGCTGCGCGTAAGCACGTACACAGCACCACTGTTTGATGCATGATTCGAGCTCTGTTCGCCGTTGACACCCGTCGCGGTGCTGTCCGCCAGATCCGCGCTCACCGCGAGCGTGTCGCCGGACAAGGCTACCGCGTTGCCAAATCGGTCACTCGCGCCGGTGTTCGACGCCTTCAGATAAGCCTGCTGGCTCCACACCCCCCCAGTGCGCGTGAACATGTAAACCGCACCGCTATTTGATGCGCTGTTGGAACTCTGGTCGCCGTTAACATCTGTTGCGGCGCTGTCTTCGGCAGGTGCGCCTACCGCGAGCGTGTTGCCGAACAGCGCTACCGAGTTGCCAAATTGGTCACCCGCGTCCGTGTTTGATGCCTTCAGATAGGCCTGCTGGCTCCACACGACACCCGTGCGGGTGAACACATACACAGCACCGCTAGTCGATGCGCTGTTCGATCTCTGGTCGCCGTCGACACCCGTCACGGCGCTAGCCTCCCTGCTAGCGCCCACCGTGAGGGTATCGCCGGACAGCGCTACCGAGTAGCCAAAGAAGTCAGATGCGCCCGTGTTCGACGCCTTCACATAGGCCTGCTGGCTCCACACGCCGCCGCTGCGCGCAAACACATACACAGCACCGCTGTCTGATGCGCTGTTCGAGGTTTGGCCGCTGTTGACACCTGTCGCAGCGCTGTCTTCCCGAGGTGCCCCCACCGCGAGCGTGTCGCCGGAGAGAGCTACCGACCAGCCAAACTGGTCAGTTACGCCCGTATTCGATGCCTTTACATAGGCCTGCTGGCTCCACACGCCGCCGCTGCGCGTAAACACGTACACAGCACCGCTTTCTGGTCTGCTGCCCGAACTTTCGTTGCCGTTGACACCCGTGGCGGGGCGGCCCTCACGGTACGCGCTCACTGCGAGCGTGTCGCCTGATAGCGCTACCGAGTTGCCAAAGTAGCCCTGTGCGCTCGTGCCCGATGCCTTCAGGTAGGCCTGCTGGCTCCACACGCCGCCGCTGCGCGTGAACACGTACACAGCACCTCTCTCTGATCTGCTGTTCGAGTTCTGGTCCCCGTTGACACCCGTCGCGCCGCTGTCTTCCCGAGGTGCCCCCACCGCGAGCGTGTCGCCGTAAAGCGCTACCGAACTGCCAAATTGGTCGTCCTCGCCCGTGTTCGACGCCTTTAGGTAGTCCCACTCGAACTGTTCGCACGTCACACCGAATATCTGCAAGCAGGGGTCCGCGAGCCTCCCATCAATCACTACACCTCGGCGCACCACCACATCATCCGCTACCGAGCCACCGGCACCGACTTGTACGTTAGCCCTCAGCGTCACATCTGCCCCAACGGTCACACCGTCCTCCAGCGTGCTGCCGCGACCGATGGCAGTCCCCGAGCCAACGGTCACCTCATCTCCGAAGGTCGTGCCTTTGCGAACGCGCACGCCGTCGGCGAGGTCGAGTCCGATGCCCGCAAGCACCTCGGGTCCCATGACAACACCAGCGCCGAGCAGGGCTCCATCGCCCAGCGTCACCGAGCGAGCGACCACGGTGTTCGCACCAATCTCGCAGTCCGCGCCCACTGTCACCAAGCTTCCGAGTGTCACATTGGCACCCGAGACCACGCACCGGTCCCCCAAGAAGGCCGCGTACCCGACGGACAATCCACCCGCCGACGCGTTCACATCCGACCCCACTGTCGCCGCGCGGCTCACGATACTGTCCAGCCCAAGAACCGTTCGGTCTCCTACGGTTGCCGCCCGCCCGACCACCGAATTCGCGCCAATTTCGCTGTCAAGTCCCACAGTCGCGCGCTCGCTGATCACGGCACCAGCCCCCACGATGACCCCTGCAGCCAGGTCAGCAGTCGTAGCGACGCAGGCTGCGTTCGCATTGAAATAGACGTCCTCGCAGTCGTCGTCATTGAGGTCGGCCGCGGACGCGAAGGACAGAGCGAGCGACATCATTGAAAATAGCATTTGGGTTGTCCTAGATTGGTGCTCGTGACTGTACCGGGTGTCCGCTACAGAGTCTGATTATACCGTTCATGGGCCGGAGTGCTGACGGGCTGGTTCGCCGAAACGGTACGATTCACCAAGCGAAATTTCTGTTACAACTCTGTCACTCAGACGAGAAAAACTCATCCACGGCAACAGCGGATTGTTTACGCGGAAATGCGCAGCGGGCCGAGCCAGTCACCGAAGCCCTCACAGGACTTCTCTCATGGGTTCCACTGGAAAAGGTGGCAGGTACAAGTATCGGGGAAGGGCGCTGTGCAACTGCGGAGCCGGGAATTTCCGGCCATTGCGCAAGGTTGCGAAGGTGCAGCCTGCCGTGGGCCCGTGAACCCGCAAAGGCGGGAGTCATCGCCAGTACGCAGAGTCGTGTGCGTCCTCACAGGACTTCTCTCGTAGATTCTCCAAGCCGGAGAGCAGCGGGTGAAAATGCCCTGGAAAGGCTCTATCTAGCCTGCTCGCGGTCGTGAAAAGGTCTGCCTGAACCACCTCGACAGCATCGCGTAGCGCGGCCCCCAAGATGCGGTGGCCCCAAGTCGTGGCGCTGCGTCGAACTCAAGGCCGCCTTCGTAGTCACCAAAACCGTCGCATTGCGAGTCCGTCATGAAGACCAAGCACGGAACACGTAGCCGAAGGACCGTAGGCACGGCGGACAACTATTAAGGAAGCAACGCTGTAACAGCCGCTTCGTACCAATGAACGGTGCCGCGCACCTCAGTACGCGTCACCGCTCAAGGCAGTGTTATCGCGCTGCCCACTCGCAGAGTCCCATGCTCTCGGTGCGGCTTATTCGTGCTCTTTCCGTGGTGGGTTGACCCAAGAGTCTGATCGGGTCGCCTGCACTGCGGCTACCCGCGTTCGCAACGCAGAAGGGCGACCTCACAAATGAGGTCGCCCTAGGGGGCGGAGCGGCTCAGGCAGAGAACCCTGTGGCTCGCTCCGAAGTCGCCACGGTTATCCGAAGTCGCTGCGCTCACTCAAGCGGGTGCGTGCGGCTGCCGCTACACTACTAGTTGCACACAGCAGCGTTTCCACCAAGGTCGGTGAAGTCCGAACCGGCCAAATTGCGGGTCTGAAGGGCACTGGTACAGAGCATTGGGTTGTCTTGCATGGTTGTGCCTTCGACAACCTGGTTCAGCTGGGAGATGTCCACGTCCTGAAGCAAGTCATTGGTCGAGATCTGGAAATAACCACTTACGGACTGTAGGCTTGGGAAGGCCGTCGTGATGAGGTCGGTATTGGTCCAGATAATAATATTTGTGCCTACCGTCTCCAGATTCGGAAGGATCGCGTGCTGAAGCGAGCCGGTGCGACCAATGAACAACATCTCGCCCACGGACTGCAGGTTGGGCAAGAAGTCCATCGTCAGCATTCCACCGAGGCCCCCATTCCCGAAGTAGAGGAACGAGGTGATTGACGACAGGTTCGGGATGGAAACCGACTCCATAGCTGGGTTCCGGTCAAAGTAGAGAAACCCCTCGCTGGTGCTGAGAGCGGGGAGGTCTACGGTCGTCAGAGCAGCGTTGTTGTCAAGGTACAACCCACCACTGCCCAATGTTTGGAGGTGCGGTAGCGAAAGGGTGGTGACGCCGGATGTACCTGCCATGTACACGCCGTCCAGCGCGAAGCAGGGTAGATATGGCGTCACATCATCGGCGGAGTTGATGGTCGCGGTGCCACCGGGGCAGGTGCAGTCCGGTTCCCCATCGCCGAGGTCGCAGATGCCATCACAGTCGACGCTGTCGCCTTCGTTAACGTCGCAGATGCCGTCACAGTCGACGCTGTCGCCTTCGTTTGCGTCGCAGAAGCCATCACAGTCGCCAGCGGCGTCGGTCTCACCTGCGTCGCAGACGTCGTCGCAGTTGCTGCCAATATCATTCACGTCGCAGGCAACATCGCCACCGTCATCGCCACCGCAATTGGTGCCTTGGTTTGTCATGTCGCGTGGAACGACTTCGCTCTCCGCAACGGTGGTACCCGCGCAGACCCGACCGCGTGCGCGAACTCTGCCTTGGACCGTTGCGCCTGCCTCTACGAAACCGTAGCGGCCAACGGTCGCACCCGGCATGATCTGGGCCCCCTCCTGAACCGTCACGCTCTTTCGCAGGCGAGCTCCCTCTGCGACCAGAACGCTAGCGGCAATGTCGCTGTCGGGACCGACGATGCCCGAAATGTCGCTCTGCTGTTGCGCATCGATACTGCCTTCAACCGTGGCGTTGCGAGAGACAACGGCGTTTTGGCCAACGTAGGTGTAGTCGCCTAATGTCACGAGGTTGGCCACTGTCGCGCCATCCTCAAGAGTGATGTCGGACCCGAGCATTGCATAGTGGCCGATGGTCGTGCCGGTACCGGTTCTCAAGCGGGGACCCGCAGTGGTAGAGCGACCGATTGTTGTATCCGGGCCCAGTTGGTGGTCCTGACCGATGCTTGCGCGGCGAGCGATGACCGTTCCATCGCCAACGGTGCGGCGTGTACGACCAGCGTCGCCTAGCCAGCCCTCGACGATAGCTAGCGGGCCAACGTAGACGTTGTTCAGGGTCAAATTCGGACCGACAGAGGCACCTGCGGCAATGAAGGTGTCATCTGACATCGTGACGTTCGCGCCGATGCAGGTGCCCGTGGCGACGAAAGGCGTGTCTTCGCACCCGTCTTCATCAAGGTCCGCTGCGGTGGCGGTGGTGGCAAAGAGTAGCGGTATTAACCACAGTCGTGAGTAAAGCATGAGTTCATCCCCCAGAATGTCCAGTCCGAACTCCACGCGGGAACAAGTTTTCCCGGGTGAATATTTAAACAGAAATTAGTTTTCCCAGCCAAAAATACCATATGGAATAATCTGTGTGGGAAAAATGGAATGCGGAGTGATGACTGATGTGCATGATCCGACTATAAGTCAGGATTAATGGTGATAATTTTCATCCATAAATTAGCGAAATCGGATCCAATTCATGGTGAAACCAATGGGAATGGAGCGGTTGGCCACCAGCGTTGACCCGCCTCGATGTAAAGATGATTCCGAGTATAGAGTTGTTCAATCGAACGCTTTGCTGCAGGGATGTGAGTCAAAGACACGTTTGCGCCGAGCCCTCCACAGCCAGAAAAGGCTACTGCCGTCCACTCTGGGTTCTACGGCGTGGCGCGATTTCGGCACTTTACTAGCGATTTCTCCTGATTTGACTTTTTGTCGATGTTTTGCTTCGACGAAGCGACGGCTCGACTCTTACCTCGGCCAGCAGTCGGCTCCTCGGCTCAACGCGGCTTACCTTGCACTGCGCTCTAGGTCCTAGTTGAGCGGCGGGCGAGGACTCGGGTGGAACGCGTGGACGTACAGAACGCTGTGGACCTGTCCGAAGGGGTTTGTAGGGAATGGACGCCTGACGACACCTTGGCTGCTCGCACCCACACCGGTTGCGTCCTAACCGTTCAGCCTACTCCCTCTGACACAGCCGCTTGGTCATGTGACGGTGTTGTTGGAGGTACGTGATGGCACGCCAACACTCTCCAGAAGGGGTCCGCGTGTGCGTTGATGCGTGGCAACGGTCTTGTGAGACGCCGTGCCTGCACTTCTCGAGCTGGACAACGAAAGCATGAGAGTGCTGCGCTCCTCTATGGCTGAAGTCAGCCGATACCTCGAGGAACTGCTGCCTAGAGGTGCTCCCGCTCGCACAGTTGTTGGTGCGAAGGCCCCGGTGGCTGCCGCTGCTACAAGTCCATGCTTTCAATATGATGCACGATAGCAACAGTTCCGGCTCCAACCCGCACAAAATTGGTTTAGGTTTGGCCAAAGCTCAACAATATTCGCTCGGAGTTCTTGCTAACTACCAGTCCACGCAGCCCGCAACCACGCTTTGAGTGTACTCCCTGTGTGTTCGATGGGGTTCAGCTCCGGACTGTACGGTGGCACGAACAATACGGTAGCGCCGAACCAGTCAATGGCGCCTCGCACAGCCTTCATTCGATGAACGGTTAAGTTGTCGAGGACCACGATGTCTTTGGGGCGAAGGCTTGGCTCCAGGTGATGCTTGATGTACTTCAGCACCCTCGAGCCCTTCAAAGTCCCTTCAAACGTGATGTGTCCGCGCAATCCGTGTGGAGCGATACCCGCGACAATGCTCAATCTCTTCCCATGCGCATTGCCGATGATTATTGCGGACTGACCACGCTTCGACCATCCATACTTAGGGTTCACAAGGACATACAGGGGTGGACCTCCACGCTGATGTCGAACCCGACGCTTTGGCACGCCCAGTTTGGCCGCCAACTTCCTAGTCATAACAAATTACAACGTCGTCAGTTGGCGACGCCCCTGAACGCACCCTAGCGCCCGTTTCTTCCATCAACGACATCGGCCACCCCTGTACGCGGCGGTATCGTCTATAAATGCTAATTTGGGAACGTCTAGCAACGGCATCACATCTTCCTTGAATGTTCGCCGCAGTTCTACAACTCGCTGGGTTCGGTACGCTGGCTGACGTAAGACCCCCTTCCGTCGTAGCGCTCGAGTGCGACCCACCGATTCACCGACGCCTAGCCAATGCTGAAACTCTCATCGATTTCTCGATAGCTAACTTCACCACTCTCATATGCTTCCACGACCTTTCGTCGAAACTCTACGCTGTAGTACTTTCCCAACAAGGGCTCCCCATGTCGGGGTCTAGTCACATGAAAGCTCGGCCGTGTCGATCAGGTCGAATGCTTAGGTCGGCAACGTGAACGTTGACCCTTTGCGTCGCCGCATCGTCGACAGCGTCAGCGCCCGTCACCGTCAAGGCTACCGCATCTCGGTAGAGACCCCTGGACTCTTCAGCGCTGATGGGCATGTGACTGCGCCCACCGCACTCCGAGCCAAGCTGGACATCGCCGTCGCGTCTGTCCAAGCCGCAGACATCGTGGTGGTTCTAGGGGCACTCTGGACCAGCGCAGACGCTCTCGATGCCGCCGTCACCCCCAACGTCCACACCGTCCGGCCAAGCGCCTAGTCACCCCTATCGACCAAGATGGCGCGCACGGAAACGGACCCGCCACAGACCGCCTCGCACTTGGAGTTCTCGCCGGTCTGGCTAAGATAATCGCACACCAGTGGACCGAAGGCAGCGCACTCGCACTCAACATCGTTACCTTCCTGCGACTAAGACTGTTTTTGCTTGGTCGTTTCATCATCGTTGACGCAGACTGGGGCTTGGGCGTCACGGACGACGGCCGGAAGGGCCCGCTGATGACGGTTTCGGGTAAAGGCTGCGAGGATAGGCCGCATTGGTGACGATTAGGCGCCTTCTTTTCGTGCCGTGCCGACGTTACGAGTCCAGAAAGGGTTTGCGCGGGTGATTTGTCGTTGCAGAGTTGGCTTGCTGTGGACCGGAAGTAGGCGCCAATAGGCGCAGGCAGTCCCAGTGAAACGCACTTGCCCATGACCTGCTGTCGCAGTCCATCATCGTCCGATGCGGCTTGTCGGCGGACCGCTCACCGAATGCAGCAGGTCGCGGAGGATCTGGACAGTCGCCGTGGGCCAGCCGGTGGCAGCAGGAGAGTGATTGGGTGCGAACAATGCGGACAGAGCCAGCCGCGTATGCCCCAGTGTGTCCTACTCGGCCCCAAATCACGTCGTCGCGATTCCGACCGAGTAGATGGGCGTCTCCAGACCCCACTTTCGTCGAGCAGCATCGCTCCTTTAGACAGCGGCGTGCTGTAGGCGAGATAGACGCCGAAGGTGGGGCAGAGTTTCTCGTCGAACATCAAGGACCATCACGGCGCCGAGCGCGCCCTCGGTCATCTTGTTGTGGAGCTCACCGATGAACTGGAAGTCGTGGTTCGACCCGTGGTCCACCTGTACCTCCCCGCTGTGCCATGAGAGCCGAAGCGCTGTTATATTAGGCCAACCCGGAACGGGCGACTCCATGAATTACCCAGCCACATTGTACGGACCGCAGATATTCACCCCCCTGTAGGTGCGCGCCAAGTCCGCACCCACGACCGATGCCCTCGTAGTGCTCCTGATGTTGGACTCGGCCTCCGGCAACCAGGCCATCGGGGTGTACCTCTTGGAGCTGATGGTGCGCTGAGGCCACAAGCACCGTGCATTGAAGGGGGCACTGTTGTTTTAGGGGGCTGGACTCACCTTTCACGCGCACTAGACCTCGGTGGGAAGTGAGCCCGCAGTCTCGTCGCAGAACAGGGGGGGGCGCCGACCAGCGGCTGCGCCGGGGAGCCAGGTGCTGGCGGGTCGTCGTCGGAAGCGGCGACACAACCCTCCAGGGTCACAGTATCGTAGGGGGTGTTGCGTTGTGATTGTTGACTGCAGGCTCATCACCAAAAGTGTTCGGACAAGTATGGAAATCCAAGTTATCCTGCTCGGCAACGCTGGAGCTTTACTTGCGCCTTTTACTTGCGGCCATCATGCTTCCCTCACTCGCGTTCGCCCAGTCCCGCACCGACTGGCAGATGCACGACGGCTACGAGGCGGCCAACGGCTGGCCTGCCGGCATCATCACCTCCCTCACCAGCTGTCCTAACGGCGCCGCTCCTACCCACGGCAACATCTGCCTATACGCCGATGCCACCGTACCGTCTTTGAACGACGCCGGCTGGTTCGGGGCACCAAACCCCGATATCATTGGGTTCTCGATCTACTCGCGCCTGTGTCACCGGGTAGCCTGCCTTCGTGGGGCCGACTTCACCTACTTCCAGACCTTCGTGGACGTCCCTGCCAATGTCGCAGTGGACACCTTCAGAATCGCGTTCTCTGGCATGGACGATGGTTCGCGCATCACGATCTTCAATTCTCGCTATCTGAATGGGTACGTCGTGCCCGGCAGCTACGTCTACTTGGGTGGCCGCGGGACCACGGACCTCTCCTCTCTCGTGATCTCAGGTGAGACCAACCGCGTTGTCGTGACACAGGTGGATGACTGCTGCTCTGGCAACAACCTACGGTCAGCGCACATCGTCCTGAACGGGCAGATCGTGGTCAGCAACGACGGCGACGGCGACGGCGTGTTGGTCGGCCAGGACAACTGCGAGGACGTGTACAACCCCGTTCAGGCCGACTTGGACGAAGATGGTATCGGCGACGCTTGTGACGTTGACGTTGACGGCGACGGCATCGACGACGAATTCGACAATTGTCCGCTCGTCGCGAATAGCGACCAGATCGATTTTGACAGCGACGGCGTTGGTTACGCGTGTGACGCTGACGAGTGTCTCCCCAGTGGACCCGGGGCTATCGACTTGCAAGGTCTTATGGGGCCCGTCCTGTACGAACAGGCGGTCTTCGCCAACACCTATGTGAGTGCTGGCGCTGGTACCGGTAGCGAAATGGTTCATGGCAATATTCTGGCGAATACGTACGTGACTACGGGTGCCGGTTCAACGGTCGATGGCAGCGTTCAGACTGGGACCATATTGACCACTGGCGCTAGTGCGACGGTCTCTGGCGATACCCTGGCCGTTGGTCCAACCACGCTCGGCGCAAGCTCGGTGGTCGAAGGTGACGTTCGGTCCGGAACCGCCGTGACGCTCGGCGCGGGTGGGCAGGTTGGCGGCACTACGGAATACGGCACCACAATCACAAACGGAGCCGGTGCTATATCCGGGGCCGAAGTTCTAAATACCACGGCACCGGTCGTAATCGATGAGAGTCAAGACGTCAGCGACGCCCAAGATACGCTGGATGCCATGACGTCTACCGTAGTTCTCACCCCGGGGAATATTGCCACAGACACAACGTTCACTGCTGGCATCTATGAGGTTGCAGGTTTGTTGACGGTGACTGCCAATAAAACCATCACGCTTGATGCCGAAGGTCAGGACAGCCTGTTTGTCTTCAATGTAGGTAGCTACCTGACTTTTGGTGCGGACGTAAATGTAGTGGTGGTAAACGGTACAGACAACACCCGTGTCATCTGGAATGCGACCGGGAAGTACGTATCTATCGGCGCGAATGCGACTATCGTAGGCGTCATATTAGCCAAGGAGTACGTCAGCACTGGGGCGGCCTCTTCGGTAAGCGGCGCAGGTAGTTCCTGCGGCGCCGTTTATTCTTCGACCTCGTACGTCTCTCTGGGCGCAGATGCCACGGTCGGTTCCGACGCCGCTTGCGGTGCGGCTGTCGAGCCGGTCTGTGGGCCAGTGGTCGTTTCCCGCTAAACCCACCCCGTCGAGAACGCCCTCTGGGACGACTGCGACGAGGGTGAAGCTGCCTGCTTCGACGACTGCATCGCTTGCATTCTCAGTGCGCGACGAGGACGGTGCTTGGGAGCGATCTTGGTTTGTATCCGTAGCAACGTCTGTGTTGGTGTCCGCTTCCCCTGGTTCGCACGCATGACCAACTCCGTTGTCATCGGCATCGCCTTGGGTGGGATTGGCATCGGCGGGGCAGTTGTCGTTGTCAATGCCGTCATTGTCTCGGTCATCGCAGATATCGCAGATATTGCCCATGCCGTTATCGTCGGCGTCTTGCTTGTCTGGATTGCTATCGATCGGGCAGTTGTCGCACCCGTCTGACACATCGTCTGCATCTGCGCGTTGGAAGTCGGTACCTGAGGCTGGTTCATCCTCATCCAGCCCGCCGTCATCGTCGCCGTTGCGTGCAGTGGTGGGGTCTAAGCTGGCCGATAGGCACCGGGTGTTGGCGAGGAACTGGGGGAAGTCAGCATCTGCGGGGTAGCTGTAGCGTTGAGTGGGAGGTGAAGACCTCAAGGCAAATGGTCGGTGTGACGAAGGCCAGTCGAACGCGAGCTGGGAAGACACCGAGGGTGACGGCGCCGGGTCGGAGTCGGAACGATTCCATGGGACGACGACACTGACGATGATGACATGATGGATTGTTCCAACGGAGAGCCGGGCGAGGCCTTCGCATGGACGCAGTGTTGTTCGGTACGGATGTTGACGGTCTGTTGGCCTGCACCCCGAAAACGGTGCCACGTGATTTGATAGTCGAGCCCACCGGGCAGGTGTTGTCGGCTGGCCGCTTCGCTGTGAAGCCAGCCAACAACACCAGCCCTCGATACAGAAAAGGGCACGATGAAACGCAAAAAGCACACACCAGCACAGATTGTTGAGAAGCTCCGACGAGCGGATATTCTTCTAGGGCAAAAGTCCTCCATTGCGGAGGTTGTGACTGCGCTGGAGGTCAGCGAACAGACCTACTATCGATGG
>JBLHSN010000158.1:0-12697 GCA_047626195.1 Myxococcota bacterium | reverse complement strand
CTTCGGGAGCACGACTCTGTGACGGACGTCGGGACTTGGACATGGCAGACCTCTTGCGTCCCGAGGAGTGGGACGTTGTTAAGCTATCGACTTCGACGTCAACTCCAAAGCAGAATCTCAGTCAACCTGCGGTGATCTTGCTTGGAGTTCAGCCAACGGGCTGTTTTAGGGCAACATCATCAGCCATTTCCACCTCCACCTCCACCTCCACCTCCGCGTTGGCTGGCGGCTCGGACGCGGACAAACGGCCTCGGTTTAGGAGCTGGAACCTTGGTAATCATGCCATGCATGACGCTGCATAGTGTGTGGATGCCATGGCTTATCTTCACCCAAAATACAGCGGTGCTACGGTGGACACTTTGGCGGCGCCTAGGCGGCTGCTATTATTGGGTCTGTTGGTTTGCAGTTCGGCACTTGCGTCTCCCACGTCGGTGGCTTGGCAAGGGCGGTTTACGGACGTGTCCGGGGTTGGGCTGGAGGGTACACACACAGTCACGCTTACCCTGTACGATAGCAACGATTCAGCCATCTGGCGACGGGCATACACGGGGCAGGACTTTCACGGCGGCTATGTCTCCCTCCACCTCGATGGAGCAGGTTCGGTCGGGGGCGTGCTGGACACCAGCCACTTCGCCGAGACCACCTTTGTGGGCGTGCAACTAGACGGTGCGACAGAGCTCTCCCCGCGCCAAGCACTGACCGCGGTCCCTCGCGCCGCGACCGCCGAGGCGATGGCCGGTGTACTCCCCACGCTAGGTACAACGGCTGTGTGTACGGTGGACACTGTGGGAACCCTGCGCTTTGACACGGGTCGACTGGAGATCTGCAGCGGTGGCGCTTGGAAGCTCATTGTGGACACCCATCCCACAGACAAACACCTGGTCATCTCCGGGACTGGAGCGCGTACGTGGTCAGATTCCACCCAAGCCCAGAGCTGTGAGCAATACCGCCATCCGGCGTCCGGTGCCCAGTACGGTGGCGAGACCGGAAGCGGGCGTTACGCGATTACTTCCCCGAGATTTGCCTCCTATGACGTGCACTGCGACAGGGACTTTGAGGGCGGTGGATGGACTCTGGTGGGGCGCGGAATTGGCGGTGCGGCGGCTGGCTGGAAGGACACGACAACCGACCTAAACATTACGGATGCGGTGGATGGCCTGCTCACCTTCAAGTCCTCGGATGCCCGCATCACCGCGATTCCCAAGTCCGTGTACCGGTTGGTGGGCTTTGGGGAGTTCCATCAGGACCGGTACTGGAGTGCGACCACCTGCCCAACCTAGGGTCATCTCACGCCCTCGTCCGGCGGCGGCAATCAGTCGTACCACACCGCTGCGTTGAGCCCGGCGCAGAGCCCAGGCAATACACACTCAAGCCACCGCGGTCTCGGCGACTGGGCAAGCGGTAGCCAGGACCCTCTACGTACCTCCCATTCGAGTGGTCATTGGTACATCAAGTCTGGGCAGGACGACGCCGCCGGTCCGTATTGCAACGGCATCGAGCTGGGCTGTGATGTCCAGTTTTTCATTCGGTAGCTGGACGATGCAGAGGGAAAGAGCGGCGTCTCTACACCCCCAAGCTAGCCCTCACGCGTCCAAGTCTGGGTGTCGTAGACGTGCTCAAAGCTCAGGCGTTCAGCGGTGCGGGACGTGGTGCTTCCCGGCTCACCGGTGACCACAGCTGTGGTCGCTCCTAGATCCATAGCTACCCTCATGCGATGCCTGAAGAAGGCGTGCTGAATCCCCTTTCTTCGCTCCTGATCAACCACAACACTGCCAAAGAAGGCGGCCTGATCCTCCCTGCATTCGAGGGTGCTCGCGCCGATCACCTGATCGCCGCGGCGCGCCAAAAATCCGCTGCTCATCGGGTGTGTGATCACCCGGTACCCGACCTCTACGTCGACTGCTGGAACCCGCACATTGGCCTGCCCGAAGCCCCATGCCATCTGTGAGATGTGGTGCATGCACTCGATCGGATTGTCCGGATCCACACGGTGGATGGACACACCAGAACCCAGCGGCACCGACGCCGGCAGTGGACCGACAGCTCTTGCCCAAGCTTGCAGGGTTCTGGTCACTCGGTAGCCACGGCGAGACAGGTGCTCAACAAGCGACGAATGGGTCCATGGACACGTGGTCACCGACCCGGTGACTCCGTGGGAGTACCAGAAGGCTTCGGCACAGTCGATGTGTGCGTTGGCTACCGGGCCATGGAGCCCCGCTCCCATCCACCGATTGCCCCAGTGATCTGGGGTCTGCGCACACACCGAGCCACCGGCTACAGTCAGGCTGTAGCGGGCCAATAATGGGCGCGAACGGGCTTCTCTCGCTTGTTCCGTTCGGGCGATGCGCTCGGCGTTCACGACACAACCTGCCAGTTTTCGACAACCAAGGGATCCGCACACCAAGGCCGTCCCATCTGTTCGACGGAATCGGCATCCAACACACCGTTCTCACCCACTACGAGCAGCTTCACCGTGCCCGATGCGTGTACCGCTGACCCCACCAACAGGTAGTGTTCTAGGACCAAGAAGCGGCCGTCTACGCCAACGAGTCGGGAGTCGATGACGTACTTCTGCCACGGCTTGAGCTCGCGGCGGTAGCGCAGGTGCTGCTCGGCAACGACTGGGTTGAGACCCTGGGCCTGCCAAGAGGCCCACGAATCATTGCCCAACAGCAAGTCCGTACGTCCGAGCTCCATCACCATCGGGTACTGGGCTTGGTTCATGTGACGGTTCAGGTCGATCTGCCGCAGCGACACCCGCTGTGGCAGACGCGACACCAACGAAGAAGACGCACGAAAGCGCGCCTTGAGGGCCACGGGGAGCAGCCGTGAGAAGTAGCCAATCATGGGTAGCCCTTACCCCCTCGGGCTCTGCTAGACACGTCGTAATGAGTGTGTACGTCTCGTCGCCTCGCTGCGCTGGCCAGCGGGGTACACTCGCAGGGTGAAACTTGGCACCACCATTGAGCGCTACGTCATTCTGGAGCGCCTCGGCGAAGGCGGAATGGCATCCGTCTATCTGGCGCGTCACAGCATCTTGGGCTCTCGTCATGCCCTGAAGGTGCTGCGTCCAGAGCTTGCGAACGATGCTGCCTTACGTGGGCGCTTCTTGGCAGAAGGCCGCATCGCCGCGCAGGTCCGACACCCAAACGTCATTGATGTCACGGATGTCGTAATTGCCCCTGGTATTGCCGGGTTGGTCATGGAGTATATCGAAGGTCCCACGGTAGACCAGTGGATCGATGCACGACAGACCCCATGTTCGCTCGATGAGTTGCTTACCATCGCTCTACCGGTGCTCGATGGCCTCGCCGAGGCACACGCCTACGGTGTGGTGCACAGGGACCTGAAGCCAGCAAATATTGTGCTCGGCAGAGACCGCCGCGGCGCCATCAGGCCGGTTGTTCTCGACTTTGGCATTGCAAAGCTCGGAGAAGACACCCGAGTCCAGCATCAGACCCACCTGGCCACCCAGATTGGTACTCGAATGGGCACACCTGCGTACATGTCTCCAGAGCAAATTCGAGAGAGCGCCTCGGTTGACGTTCGCACCGATGTCTTCGCTTGCGGCGCCATCTTGTACGAGCTGGCAACGGGCCACTTGGCCTTTGCAAAAGACAACGAGTACGACACCATGCAGGCGATTGTCGACGGCCAGTTCATCTCGGTTCAGCGTCAGAACCCGTCGGTTCCAGCCCACATCGCAGACGCGATTCACCGAGCACTGGCCACGTCACCGGACGACCGCTTCCCCGACTGCGCCTCTCTCGCCGCAGCCCTTGTGGGTCCAGTAAGAACGGTCCGCCGCGCAAAGCCAGCCGTCGTCGCAGACCCCAAGCCCACAGCCCCGCCCCCGTCGGTCAAGGCACCACCGCCGGCACCTCGTCGGGTCTGGCACGGCGATGCCCTCCTCCGAGGAAACACGGTTTTGCCACTGGCTGGTGCCGAAGCGAGCTGTGGACGCTCGCCAGACTGTGACATCGTCGTGGACGACCCCTCGGTCAATCCTGTGCACTGCGTCTTCGCCAAAGACCGTGGCCGCTGGGGTGTCACGGATGCACGAAGCACGCTCGGCACCTTGGTCGACGGCTCCCTAGTCGTAGGGCGTACCTTGCTAAAGCCAGGGCAGACTCTCACTGTTGGGCGTGTTGACCTCGTCTTTCGGGAGGCTTAAACCGTGAAGCCTGGCGACCGCGTCGACCGCTATGAGATTGTGCGTTCCCTTGGCGAAGGTGGCATGGCGTCCGTGTATCTCGCCCGCCACAGCGTCTTGGGCAGCGAACATGCGCTGAAAATCCTGGAGACCCGTCTGGTTTCAGACGAAGAGACGCGTGAGCGATTCCTTGCAGAGGGGCGCATTCAGGCCCAGCTACGCCACCCGAATATTGTGCCGGTCACGGATGTTGTTGCGGTCCCTGGCGTTGCTGGCCTAGTGATGCAGTTCATCAATGGTCCCACCCTCGAACAGTGGATGACCCGGCACGGAGCATTGTCCGCCAGTCAGGTGCGTGCCCTGTTCTTGCCCATCCTCGCCGGTGTCGGCGAAGCGCACGCCCACGGCGTCGTGCACCGTGACTTGAAACCAGCGAATGTGCTGTTGCTGCCCGAACGCGACGGCACGCATCGCCCGATGATTGCTGACTTCGGTATCGCCAAGATTGCCGATGATGCGCGTCTCAATCACGAACGGCGCAACCACACCAAAGCCCAGATGCGCATGGGTACGCTGGTGTACATGGCTCCCGAGCAGATTTTGCACGCGAGTAAGGTCGACCGGCGCGCAGATATCTTTGCCCTTGGCGCAATTCTGTACGAGCTGGCGACGGGCAGGCACGCGTTCGACGGTCCGACAGATTTCGTCGTGATGAGCCTCATTGTCGACGGCGACCCATCCACAATGGAAGGTCTCGATGACATCGACCCGCGCATTGCCGCGTGTGTGCGACGGGCTCTGGCGCGCGACCCCGGCGAGCGATTTCCAGACTGTGAAATCTTCGCCACCTACTTGCTTGGAGACAGCGCGGTCCCTGCTCCTAAGCGCCCTGTGCAGACGGTCAGCAAAGCTCCACAGCAGGTCGAAGCGCCGTTTGTCCCTCCAGACATACGGCCACGTGTGCCGCCCCGCACCGCACGCCCGTCACACGTCAGTGCCGACACCGGTCCGGCCTTACCCGATGCGTTGGTTGCCGAGATTGGTGGACCCGAGCTGCCGGATCGTGTGCAGGTGAAGCCACTCGCACCCAAGCCGCGTCGTCGTACTGGGCTGTGGCTTACAGCGCTGGCGTTGCTGGCTGTTCCCGTTGTGGGCTGCGTCGGACTTGGCGCATGGCAATACCCCGAACTGGAGCTGTACTACGCCACACATGTGGCCCACACGCCCAATGAACTTCGTCACTCGGCGTGGACCGCACGACACGGCATTCGCCTGCGCTACGTTCCCGAGGGCCGGGTGTCGATGGGAAGTATGCCGGCAGAATCTGGCCGTGACCAAGATGAGGTCCGCTACGATGTCACCGTACGCAGGCCCTTCCTCGCCATGGAGACCGAAGTCACACAAGGACAGTGGACCTCACTGATGGGCAGCGAGCCCAACAAGACTCGGAAACGTCTGTGGGACGGAACAGCAGGCGGACCCTGCGATGATGGTCCGCAAGGTCCCGGATATCCAGTCACCTGTGTCGACTGGAATGATGCCATCGCCTTTGCCAATGCCCTGTCTGCCGAAGAAGGGTTGACGCCGGCGTACAGCATTGAAGGACGCGCGGTCACAGTGGACCTATTGGCGCCTGGATACCGATTGCCGACCGAAGCCGAGTGGGTGCGTATGGCCACAGGCGACGTCCGGCAGCTATATGGCCAGGTCAGCAGCGCCCAAGCCTTGTGCGACGTCGGCAATGTGGCGGGCCGTGCCACCCGCGCCCAAGACAGCGCGTCGCTTCAGCCGATTCCCTGTGACGATGCTTACGTGGGGGCCGCACCTGTCGGCCAGTTCCGACCCAATGGGTATGGTCTATACGACCTGGTCGGCAACGCGTGGGAATGGACCTTCGACATCTATACACCGATACCCGAAGCCGGTGCCCATCTGCGCGATTGGGTAGGTCCTAGCAGCGGTTCTTCGCGCGTACTCAAGGGTGGAAGCTGGTTCAACCCAGCGGACGTCCTGCGGGTGAACAACCGCTATAGCCAAGAACCCGGCGGCCGCAGTGCGGTCGTCGGGTTCCGGTTGGTTCGAACATTTAGAACCGCAGATGCCGGCAACGGTCGGCTAATCGACTAGCCCGCCGTCACCCGTATCCTCCCGCCTAGAGGTCGGAGGGCGGACCAGTCGTGCTGACAGACATGCCATAGTTGGCCTGTGTTGCGCCACGGGTGCGGTACACGCGCAGGCCGAACTCTGCTCCGTCATACGCCGGGTCATCGGGAATTGTGTAGACCACAATCTCGTCGTCCGTCAGACTGTCCGACGACAGTGTGGCCAGGTACGTTCCGTCTGGATTGATGCGGAACATCTGCAGGCCCAAGTCGCCTTCTGCGTGGACAAACGAGGCCGTGGCATTGACGACTTGACCGGTCACTAGGGTGCCGAGTGAGTAATAATCGTTGTCGCCGACACAGTTCGTCAGACCGATATTATCACTATTCTGCGCCACGTCGGTAGCTTGAAGCCAATGGTCGTTCGGCTCGAAGGTGTCTGGCGTACACGCCTCACCAATCACGTCAAAGTCGAGGTCGTAGTCTGCGACGACGGTGCCGCGGCTGCGGTAAACGTACAGCAAGAACTCGCCGGTCTCGAAGGGACGGTAGCGAATGAACTCGTTGTCGGAGAGGGTGTCGGCACCCACGCGATTGGTGATGAGGCCACTTTCGTCTACCGAGTAGATGCGCATACCAAGGTCGTTCTGAGCGTGGATGAAGGACAGGTCCACACTGATGAGCTGTCCGTTGCTCGCGTCGAAGCTGTACCAGTCGGCGTCGCCCACACACAAGGAGACGTCGTCGTAGATGCCCGGTGCAAGGTCAGCGGTCTGCAGCGATGCATTGTTCGGCTCGAAAGCGTCTTCGATGCACGACTCGCCACGAATCTCGACGTCGAGGTCGTAGGTGGCGAGCTGGGTGCCACGGGTCCGGTAGACATACAGCAGGAAGCTACCGCTCTCGAACGGTGCGTACAGCAAACTCTCGTCGTCTGACAGCGTGTTGGAGCCAGCACGGTAGGTGATGGTGCCGTCGTCATTGAGCTTGTATAGGTTCAAGCCCAGATCGGTATCATCGCTGCTGAACTGAATGGATGCGTCTAGGATCTGGCCGTTCTCAAGCTCCAGCTCGTACCAATCGGCGTCGCCCACACACATCGACAGGTCGGTGGTGGGTTGCAGCGGAACCTGTGCGGCTTGGTTGGTGCGGTCATTCGGCTCATACTGGTCGTCGATGCAGGCATCTCCGGTCACATCCAAGCTCATGTCGTAGTCGGCCAGCTGGGTGCCACGGGTGCGGTAGACCCACACCAAGAAGTCACCAGAATCGAAGGTGCGGTAGCGCAGTGATTCGTCGTCTGACAGGGTGTTGGACTGGGCCCGGTAGCTGATGGAGCCGTCGTTGTTGAGCTTGTAGATACGCAGGCCGAGGTCGTTTGCGTCGTGCGAGAAGGTGATGTCCGCCTCGATGACCTGGCCGTTGTCTGCGCTGATCTGGAACCAATCGCTGTCGCCGATGCACAGGCTCATGTTCTCGTAGTTGCCGAGCGGTGTTGGCGTCGCTTCCACGTAGCCATTGTTCGGCTCGAGCATGTCTGGCTCGCAGGCCTCTCCCACAATATCGAGGTTCAACGAGTAGGTTGCAACAACGGTTCCACGCGAACGAGCCACGCGGACGACATGGGTGCCGCCATCAAACGGGCGGTAGCGAATGCTCTCGTTGTCGGTCAGCGTGTTGGACCCGCTACGGTAGGTGACGGTGCCGTCATCATTAAGCTTGTACAGCCACATGCCAAGGTCATTGGCAGCGTGCTCAAAGCCAAGGTCTGCACTGAACAGCTGGCCGTCAGCAATGTCGATGGTGAACCAGTCGTCGTCGCCGACGCACAGGGTCATCTCACCGTACTCACCAACCTCAATGGCCGTAGCCTCTGGGTAGGCGTTGTTCGGCTCAAAGCCGTCTGGGATGCAGGCGTCGCCACCCACAAGGATGTCGAGGTCGTACTCACCAGCGACCGAGCCGCGGGTTGGGTAGACGTGGATGACGTAATCGCCAGCATCAAACGGCCGGTAGCGCACGGTCTCGTCGTCGGACAAGGTGTTGGACCCGGCGCGGTAGGTCAAGGTGCGGTCTTCGTTCAGCTTGAACACCTGGATACCAATATCGATCTGGGTGTGGTCGAACATCGCTTCGACTTCCAACAGCTCACCATTGGCCACGTTCACTTCGTACCAGTCATGGTCACCGACGCACAGCGACAAGTCTGTGGCGGTAAGCGCCCCGTCGATGAGGGTGGCGCCGAGGTAGCCGTCATTGGTCTCAAACTGGTCGGTAACGCAGGCATCACCGGCGACTTCAATCTCGAGGTCGTACGCTCCGGTCAGGGTATCTGCGCCGCGGGTGACTTGGGCAACAAAGGGCCCGGTACCGCTGATCTGGCTGACCACTTGCACGCCATCACCAGTGGGGGTTCCGTTGCCAATGAACACGAGGTTTCCATTGGACGCTTCGCGGTACATCGTGAGGTTCAGGTCCTCTATCGAGGTGTCGAAGGTAGCGGTGACTACGGCGACCTGGCCGTCCGAAGCCGGGACGTTGAACCAGTCTTCTTCACCAAAGCAGACCGACAGGTCTGTCGCGAAGCCTCCGGGGAGGTCGACTGCACTGCTCGCCACATTATTCGGCTCGAGAGCATCGTCCGCGCAGGCCGAGCCGATACGCCGAACGACGAGGTCGTAGGTGTTCTCGGTGCCAGCGTCAGCCCCGTAGATACGCACGAAGTACGTGCCAGTCTCCAAGATGGGCACGTCGAGGTACTCGCCATCGGTGATGGACTGCGACGTGGCGATGACCGCCCCATTGGAGGTCACAAGGTCGAGCTGGATGTCACCCTCTGCTTGAGCAAATTCGACAAACAGCGCAACACGTTGACCAGCGCTTAATCCAACGCTGAACCAATCTTCATCGCCTTGACACATTGGCAAGGCTTCAGCCATGAACGTGCCGGAGCCATCAAAGACATCCTCAGCAAGCTCATGAGCGGTGATGCGGGTGGAGTTCGGCGCGAAAGCGTCGTCTCCACACAGCTCGGGGTCATCCTCAATGCTTCCACCGCGACATGCGGACAAGATTAAGGGAACAGTCAGCAAAGGTAGACTCAACCAGGTGCGCATTGGCAGACCTCCAAAAAAAGGAGCATACGGAATACACAATGATTGGTCAATACGATGTCTATGGAGCGGGTGTTTCGGCACCTTCTTTGGGCGCAGGCAGCGCTAGATTGGGGTTCTCTGGCTCGGCGGCAGCTTGCTCGACTTGCGCACGCAACAGAGTGGACTCGGCCTCGGCCAACATCGCACGGTGTGTTGCTGTGAGCGGGAGATTCAGCGCTTCAGCCAGATGCTCTGCGGCCTCACCTAGTCGGCCACGAGCCAGTTCCGACCGCGCAATGCCGAGTTCGCTTCTTCCCATCCCTCCGACATCCCCGATCTGTTTGTACACCCGCAGGGCCTGGTAGTATTTGGACACCGCCCCGGGTGGGTCCTGTTCGGCCATCGCCGCATCTCCGTCGATTTCGTAGGCGCGGGCCAGCGGTATGCGGGCGGCTTCAGCCACAGGTGTTCCTCCTTGCGAGCTTGTCAGGCCGCCGAGCCGAGTCACCGCTGCCCCGGCTGCGCGCCGAGCGCGTGCGTACTCTCCATTTCGCAACGCCCACTCTGCAAAGCCCACAGATGCCAAACCCGCCCATAGCGGCTGCCCGCCAGGGCCCGCCGCAGCGTCGAGGTTGTGCGTGGTGCGTTCAGCAACCTCAACCGAGCTGGTCTCTCCAAAACGGCGTAGCGCACATCCTTCAAAGCCGGTTCCGTAGCCAATCGATAGCGCTGCGGCGTGCACGGTTGCTTGCTCGCGTGCCACCGCCCGGTCGTCGACATCTAGAACCGCCTCACAGGCTTCAGTGAGAGCTGCGTACCGCTTGCGAACGCCTTTCATAACGTCGCCTGCCCGGTCGAGTCTGCCGCCCATGAGACGTACCGCACCGCCGCCAACATCCATCCGGTCGAGGGCAATGCGTGAGGCGTCATCTCCGTGGACATCGGCCAGCGCGAGCATCCGTGCTCCCCCATCGAAACGAACCCAACGCTCTACGTGCACGGCACCGTCCTCTGGCACCTCTACGGTAAAGCGACCGTCTCTATCCGTGTACGCAGCGATCCCCGCCGGCACACCATTCGCTCCGTAAGCGACGACTTGCGCATCCGGGACCGGGCGTCGGTCTAGGGTGACGCGTCCGGAAATTGGTGCGGCGAGAGCAGTAGCAAGCAGCCAGATCAGCACGATGGTCCTCCAGGGTCGAGCGGTTTAGCCCAAAACCCGTCAGCCGGCGTGGGTGCTTCCTCCCACTGAGCGATACACGAGCGGCTGACCGGAGTTCGTGTGCGTCCCATCGTCGTCCTATTTGCCGTTGCCTGCACTACAGCTGCGGAGCGCACACCGTCTACAACTACGTCAGCGACGGCTTATTGTGAGCTGACCGCCAGTGCTTTTTGCGAGTACTATGCGCGGTGTGACCGCATGGCAGTGGACACCCTCGCCGAGTGCCAAAATACGTTCTTGGAGACCTGCGAAGGTGTCTTTGAGCCGCGCTATGCGGCTCTTGAGGCACGTGGAGATCTGGCGCTAAGCACCGCTGGCGTCGGCGAGTGCGCCGAACACCTGCGCACTGTCGAGTGCTCGCAACAAGTCTTCGATCTGGACGGTGCATGTGGTGCCGTCTGGGATGGGCAAGTCGGTGAAGGCGGAGCCTGCGGACCGGGTCTAGAGAGCTTCGTCTGCGACGACGAACACACCTGTGTGTTGACACTCAGCTTCTGCGGCACCTGCGAGCCGTTCGTGCCGGCGGGGAGTGCCTGTGGAGATGGCGTTCGCTGCGACGACAACAGCTCGTGCATCGATGACGTCTGTGTCTTGGATGCGGCTGTCGGAGACGCCTGCAACGACGAACAGCCGTGCCGCCTTGGCGCGCGATGCACTGAAGGGGTGTGCACGACTAACGCGATTGTCGGACTGGGAGAGGCGTGCGATTCGGGTCGTCGCTGCCAGTATCGGGCCGAGTGTGTCGACGGTGTATGCGAGCAAGCACCACTTCTAGGTGAAGCTTGTACAAGCGCCCTGGCCTGCGCGAGCGGCTGGTGCGACGGTGGAACGTGCGAGTCGCTGGGTGAGCCTGGCGCTGCGTGTGCGTCCCCCCAAGAGTGCCTGGGCGGCGTATGTGATGCGGGAGCCTGTGGTGAGCTGACGAGCGCGTGTCTAGTTGAGTAGTGGTCGCCCACTGAACCCGCTGTAAGACGGTGAAACGGCGTGAACTCTAGGCTCCGAACCCAATCCCTCGGAGCCCCGAGCTCGGAACCACGATTGACGAAGGGAACGACATCTCGACGGCCCAGGTAATCGACCTACTCGTGGATGGCGGCGATGATCTGCGCACCAATATCTCGCCGTTTCAAGGGCTACTAAGACCAGCCTCGGGCCATCCATTCGTCGGCATGCCGGTCAGTGGAGAGGCGGTCACTGGGTATGCAACACACGACACGCTCGACGCGAAGGTAGTCGGAATCGCCGAGATGATCATCGGTTCACGCCCCAGTGGCAAGGGTCGGCCACTGCCTATCGGCATGATTAGACGGCACCCTCGATGTCCGTCCCTGGTCTAGAGAATGGGCCGCTCTTGGTAGACGCCAAAGACGTCTCGCAGGGTGTGGGCAATCTCACCAAGCGTGCACTCAGCGCGCACCGCCTCGACAATGTGCGGCATCACGTTGTCCGTGCCTTCGGCTGCGGTCTTGAGGGCAGCAAGGGCGGCATCTGCACGCACAGAATCGCGCTGCTCGCGGAGTTCCTTCAACCGGGCGCACTGTTCGACCTCAAGGGCCGGGTCCACCGTCAACAAGTCAGGCTCGGGCTCTTCACCGGCCCGGAAGCAGTTGACGCCTACGACCTTGTCATGCCCGCGGTCGATGGCCAGCTGTGCGGCGTAAGCGCTGGCTTGGATTTCGCGCTGCGGGAAACCCTCTTCAATCGCGGCGACCATGCCGCCCATCTTGTCAATCTCGTCAATGAGCGAGTTGGCCTGGTCTTCCAGCTCGTCTGTGAGCGCTTCGATGGCCCAAGAGCCGCCGAGGGGGTCAACAAAGTCAGACACGCCGCTCTCGTAGGCAATGACCTGCTGCGTGCGCAGAGCCAGGATGGCGCTCTGCTCGGTGGGCAGGGCCAAGGCTTCGTCTTTGCCGTTGGTATGAAGTGATTGGGTTCCGCCGAGGACCGCACCTAGCGCCTGCAGCGCCACCCGAACCACGTTGTTGTCCACTTGTTGAGCGGTCAGAGTGCTACCTGCGGTCTGCGTATGAAACCGGAGCTTCCAGCTTTTCTCTTTCTTCGCCCCAAAGCGCTCGCGCACGATGCGAGCCCACATCCGACGGGCAGCGCGGAACTTGGCCACCTC
>JBLHSN010000157.1:0-12713 GCA_047626195.1 Myxococcota bacterium | reverse complement strand
CTCGGCGTAGATACGCTGAAGGGTCGCTTCCGACTCTTGATAGCGGCTGTGACGCTCACCGTAGCGGGCACCAATCGTGGCGTGGTCGGTTCGGGCTTCTGCATAGATGGCCGACAAAGCGAGAAGATTGGGGGTGCCCAGAACTTCAGCGATCTCAGCGACTTTCTCTTGCCGCAGGAGTGCGTCGTAGCCAGCAATCTGGGTGGCCACGAGGATGCGGTCGGTGCTGACACGGCCGTAGCGGGTGTCGATCTGGTCCATGCGCGCCGAGACAGCCGTGATGTCGTCTTCGAGGTCCACAACATCATGTCGACGCTTAAACTCGATGAGTTCTGCCGCTTCACCGGCAACCTTCACCTCATACTCCTCAATCTTCGTCTCCAACCACGCCTTGGCCTCGCGACTCGCAGACCGGCGCGACTCCAAGTTCAGGTCCACGTAGGACTGCGCGTAGAGAGTAGAGAGGATGGCGGCCTTGTGCGGGTCCTTGTGAGTGATCGAGATCTCGATCAGGCTGCTGCGTTCGCGTGGACTGACGGTGAGCATCCCGAGCAGCTTCGGCACGCCCTTCTCAATATCCAAGTCGTCATACTGCAGGTCGTTGTAGCGCCTGATGACCTCAAGGGCGGTAGTCCGTGTCCGCATGACCGAGAGCTCGGTTCGGTAGAAGCGCTCGGTCTCGTAAATGCCCCGAACGTCCATATCGACAACGTCAGCCACATTGACTTCTTTGGCGTTTGACGGGTTCAACTGTAGAACAGATGTGGCTTGATACTGCTTGGTGGTCAGCATGGTACCAACGAATGCTATCGAGAAGGCGCCGACTGTACACAGAAGGATCAGCCACCGATTCGCTCGAAGAATCGGCAGTACTTCTGTAAGTGAGAAGCGCGAAAATAGAGCGTTGTCATCATTGCTGGCCAAGTAGAACTCCGGTCCATTGCGCGGGTAACCGAATGCAGATGGGTCCGGCACTGTGTGTACTCGGACTTGCAACCCTTCACTAAAGTGTAGGTCCAGTGTGCTGACGAATGGAATGCAGCCTGCTGCCCAACCGATATCTTCTCGGACTAACGACGTTGTACCTACCTACTGCCGGTCTACTCAAGGTAGCATCTGTATCGCAAAGACCTGTGCTCGGACGCCCAGTTCTATGCTGGGCGCAGCACGAATGGAACAGCGAAGGAATATCAGGGCTGAGACACTACGTCGTGCAACGACAACCGGTAGAGTGCCACCCTAAGGAGATGGTCTGAAAACGCGTATTCGCCGAACATGGCTCGCACGAGCCCTGGCTGTTGCTGTCCTGACTCCCCTCTTATTGTTGGGCTCAGTTCACAACTGGCAGCTCGCTCTCGCACACGCACTCGCGGCTTTCGCCCTCATCATGGCCATTCGATTGCCAGATGGGAGCCTCAAGCGCGCCGGGGCGATTCGACGTTTGTTGTTAGCCGGTGCAGTGATGCTCGGTGCCGTCGCCGTTGGCTTACTGCCGGTGCCGAGTGGTGTGCTCATGTGGGCGTCGCCAGGCCTACACGCGGCCTATCCACACGCGGGATGGTCGTGGCTCTCTCTAGCTCCCGAACAAACGTTCGCAGCCCTCCTGACCGGCACACTGGCTCTCACAGTCGCTGCAACAACGGCTCTTTGGTCGGCACAACGCGGGGGGCGAAGTGGCGCTGCATTCGCGACAGTTTTTGGCGTGGCCGTCCTCTGCGTCGTTGCCTCACTTCATGTGGCACTAGGACTCGACTCGCTGTTCGGCTTCATTCCCCTCACCCACCCACCCGAGCGCTTCTTCGCGCCGTTGGTCAACCCCAACCACTTGGCTTCCGTGCTGCTCATTCTGCTTCCGGTGACCCTTGGGGAAGCCGTGCAGCATCGGGATGAGAACTACGGCCTGTTCGCCGGTGCGGTCACCATCGCAGGCGGACTGCTGTTCGCTGCGCTCGCGTCGGGTGGCGCGGTTCTCGCTGTGCTGCTGGTCGGTCTGTACGTCGCTGCGCGCACTGTCCGTGAGCGCCCAGGACTGGCTGCGGTTCTGACCGCCTGCGTCGTAGGCCTCGGTACTGCCGCTGTTTATTGGGTCACGCAAGTCGAGACCACGTGGAGAGAGTCTTCGTTTGACCCCCGTATTGCTCAATATGTGGATCAGCCGGCCGTGGTGTCGCAGTTCTGGTTGTTTGGCTCGGGCGCTGGCACCTACGCGACCGCCTACAAGCCCTATCGAACCCTGCTGACCTTCCAAGAGTTCACACACGCCCACAGCGAGCCCTTGCAGTGGATGGTGGAGACCGGAATCGTCGGTGTTGCTGCTGCTGTCATCGCCTGGTGGCTGCTACCGCCCGTAATCTCGAGCAATCGGGCTGCATGGTGGGGACTGGGCATCTTGGCGGCAGCCCTCCACGCCTTCGTCGACTTCGCCCCCCATATTCCCGGGGTTTTGCTCATCATGGCGGCAGCGATCGGCGTACACCGTGGTGGCTTCGGCAAGTCGGCGCCCACCCGACCCGCGACCGTCCGCCGGTGGCTCATTGCCCTGCTCTGCATTCAGATAGCAGCGACCGGTTGGCGCGTTCGTGGCGCCGTTGTCGACAATGCCCTTCCAAAGATGTTGATGTTCGAAGACCAGCCAGAGCTTGCCCGAAGTGCGGCGAACCGGGTGACTCTTCTCGCCCCGTGGCGCCCGGAATCGGGTCTGACTCGCGCCTGGCTGACCAACGGTGATGACCGCGCAGACCGAGCGCGTCACCTCATCCTACGATTCCCCGACGATGCCGACACACTCCGACGTTCGGCGGCGTTGCTAATGACCACTGGCGAAACCGAAGATGCCGTTGAGGCGCTGCACCGTGCCACTGAACGCGACGTTGGCGACTACCGTTCTTGGGCCCTGCTCGCTCGTGCCCAACGTGAGTCCGAGCCCAATGCCAGCGCACAGTCCTGGGCGTCAGCGATTGTGCGTTGGCCCTGGGGAAGTCACAATGGACGCCCGCTCTCCGAGGGCTACGACGCCTACCCGGTTGGCTTGTTCTGGGTGGATGCCCTGGACGACGCCCGCGCACCTTGGCTTGCCTCACTCGGCCAGCTCCTCCACAGCCGCGGCGACGACAGCTCGGCGTTGTTGGCCTACGAACGGGCAGCCGCGCAAGATGAGCGCTACCATTGGATACCAGACCGTGCCCAAGCTCTCAATGCCATCGGCGACCCTGGCGGCGCGGAAGAATGGCTGGATGCGTGCTCCGAACACAGCCGACTCAACCCCAACTACTACACGGTTCGCGGAGAGCTAATGCTCACGTGGGGTCGTCCAGAAGAGGCCGTGCTGACCTATCTGCAGGGAGCCGCGTCACTTCCACACATCACCCGCACCTCCGCACTCGCGGTTGGCGCAGCCAAGCACGTGTCACCCGAACGGGCCATTCAAGTCGCTGAAGACCTGGCTAGCAGCGGGCAACTGACGCCACGGGCGGCACACATCGGCGCAGAACAGGCGCTGTCCGTCGGGCGCTTTGGCGTGTGCGTGAACTTGCTCCAACAGGGCAACACTGTGCTCTCCGACTTAAGCGACGTGTCCAAGACCCTGTGGAGCGACTGTGCAAGCGAGTGTGGAGACTGTTCCGCCGCACCCGAGTGAAGCGGTCCGGCTTCGCATGTGGGGGCTAACCCTCGCGTCGGGACTACTCCTAGGCATTGGTTCTCCCTCTTGGTCCGTTCCGGTCTTCACCGTCCTCGGCCTGCTGTGCCTGACGGGTGTGCACGGCACAACCTGGCGCGGAGATGTGCTACGTGGCGCCATCATCACCAGTCTTGCAGCAGCAGTTTCACTACGCTGGATACCCGCCGCATGGGCTGGCTACGCAGGAGACGGCGGAGTACACACCTGGCTATTCGTGAGTTTAGTGCACGCGCTTCCCGGCGCTGTCGCTCTTGGGACAAGCGGAACACTGAGGCGACGAGACATCCATCCTGCCATCGCACTGGGCATGGGAATGATGCTCGGTGAGGCGAGCTGCCGTGTCCTGCCCATACCGCTCGGATTTACATCCGGTCTGGCCCAAGCGTGGCCGCTGCTAGGGCCCGCTGGTATCGCTGGACGGCCCCTGCTTGCCGGACTCATCGGTGCTGTCGTCGGCAGCGGACACGACCGCCGAAGCTTGGCCCAAGTCGGCCTGCTCTGGCTCCTCACCGTGCGCATCTTTGTTCACTGGACCGGTGACCTCACCACTGTGGGCATTGTTGAGACCGGGGTCGACGGATTCGACGCCCGCAGACCCTCAACCGCCGAAGACCGTGCAGCCTTCCTGCTCGACGCCACCCAGCTCACCGCCGATTGGGTCCTGACGCCAGAAGGTGCTTGGCCATGGGCGCTAGGTCGCACAGACCGAGGTCGCGCTGGGTTCTCGCAGGACTGGAGCGGTCATCCACCGGTGTTGCTTGGCGGTAATACCGACGGCGGAACCGTGTACAATAGCGTGGCTCTAATCGAGGACGGACAGGTCACTGAGCGCGTTGACAAGCGCTTCTTGATTCCCGTAGCCGAAGGTCGAGCGTTCGGCATGCCGGGGCGCTATGCGGCCGGCTCCCAGGACCGCGACGTGTTCGTTTCGGACACGCGCATCTCGGTTCTGGTGTGCTGGGAAGACGTGTTGCCCCTCGCCATCTCCACCGTTTCGACCTCGACTGACGTTCTGGCTCTACCATCGAGCGACGTGTGGCTGGGGCCCATGGGACAAGCACACCACCTAGACGCCGCGCGCTTCGCAGCCGTCACCACCGGTCGATGGGCGGTGCGGGCCACACCCACGGGTCAGTCGGTCGCGTTGACCCCAACCGGCCGTGTTGCAGCCACACTCGACGGTCCCGGCTCAGCGGTTGTCACGGTACGGAAACGCCCACTGCCGTGGATTCCTGCCGCCCTTGGGACCTGGTTATCCGTGTTGACGGCCATCGGGTACGTCATGCTTTTGGCGCGAAAACGATGAGCGTTCGTGCGCGATTGGTGCTGTGGTACGTCAGCGCTCTAGGCGCTCTAGGCGCGATTCCCTATCTGTCGGCCGTCCTCGCCGACAAGGGCGTCAGCGACCAGAATATTGCGCTGTACATGGCGATACTTCCCCTCGCCGCCATCTTCGCCGCACCCGCATGGTCTTGGATTGCCGACCGGCAAGGCAGTGCTCGCACGCTCCTCACCGTCACAACACTTGGCACCACGGCGGGCCTCGGCCTACTCGCCGCCAGCGTTCATCCATTGCTGTTGGTGGCGGGTCTTGCGGTGTACGCCATTTCCCGAGCGCCACAAACACCCATTGTCGACGCGCTGGCCCTGCGCAGTCTTGGCAACGGTGGGCGCGACTACGGCCGCGTGCGGTTGTGGGGGTCTGTGGCCTTCCTTATCGTCGCCTATGCAGCGGGGTGGGTGCGAACCGTGTGGGGAGTCGGCCCCATTGTCATCGGGGCGGTGCTGCTCACAGGCACCATCGTCAGCAGCCGGATGCTTCCGCACTCCACCGAGCGCGTACCCAAACCGAAACTGTCCGAGCTCGTCGCCGTCTTTGCCCGCGGGACCAGCGCGCTGTTGACTGTTTCCTGCATACTTCATGGGCTCTCCCTGACGTTCTACAACAACTTCATGGCCCGGCACATCGAGACCATTGGTTTGCCGAGCAGTGTAATGGGTACCGTGGTCGTGGTGGGCGTTGGCACGGAAGTCGCGGTCATGGCGCTGTCTCCGTGGTTACTCGACCGCGTGCGACCGTCACGCTTGTTGCTGTTCGCCTTTCTCGCATCCGTTCCCCGTTGGCTCGGAACCGCCCACATCACCGATGCCACACTGCTCATCGCCTTGCAGTCCCTTCACGGCCTTTCCTTTGGCCTGTTCTGGGTCGCTGCGGTCCCTGCGTTCGCGCGTCACTCGAGTCCGTCTGTCGCGCGGTCCGCACAAGCCGTTCTGACCGCGACCGCTTTCGGAATCGGTCCTCTCTTAGCCGTGCCGATTGCTTGGGTACTGCTCGCTGATCACCCGCCCGCCTCTTTGTACGAAGCGGGTGCTATTGCCTCGGCCTTGGCCGCATTGGTCATGGCACCGGTCGCACTACGCCGGTCACGTCCTGCCACAGTCGGCTAAGCGTCCGGTCCGGGAGGCAGACATGACTGACCTAAGCGCATTTGTCGCGACACGAAAGCGAACCGAAGCACTGGTAGCTCCACTGGAACCGGAAGACGTTGGTCTTCAGGTTGCCCCACACGCCAGTCCGCCCAAGTGGCACCTTGGGCACACATCGTGGTTCTTCGAGACCTTCCTGCTGGCGCCCCACGCACCCGACTACACGGTCTTCCACCCGCAGTTCAGCTTTGTGTTCAACAGCTACTACGAGATGATCGGTAAACGCCAGGACCGTGCCAAGCGCGGCGACCTGTCGCGTCCTCTTCTGCGCGACGTCTTGGCCTACCGAGAGCACGTGACGGACGCGGTGTGCGAGCTCCTAGTGACATCCGGGACGCCCGAGCTTGCCAACATCGTCGCGCTAGGCTGCAACCACGAACAACAGCATCAAGAGCTTATTCTCACGGACATCCTGGCCAACTTTGCCGTCAACGTGATGTCTCCGGCCTACGCTCCGCTGGCAGCGTCATCCGACCACGCAGCGCCGTCACTGACCTGGCACGACTTCGACGGCGGCATTCAGCAGATTGGCCACGACGGCCCTGGCCTATCGGCTCCAATCTTTGCCTTCGACAATGAGACTCCACGCCACGACGTCTTGGTCCGCCCATTCTCGCTGTCCAGTCGGCTCATCACTAACGGCGAGTTCATCGAGTTCATCCTTGCGGGTGGCTACGCTGACGCTCGCTGGTGGATGTACGACGGCTGGCATTGGGTGAAGAAAGAAGGCATTGAACATCCGCTGTACTGGCGTCCCGACGGTGCCGGTGGCTACGCGCAGTTCACCCTCGGTGGCCTTCGAGCCCTGGACGTAAACGAGCCTGTCTGCCATGTCAGCTGGTACGAAGCGATGGCCTTTGCTCTGTGGCGCGATGCTCGTCTGCCGACTGAAGCCGAGTGGGAAATCGCATTTGGGGACCGGTCCATCACCGCCGAGCACAACCTCGCCGATGCCGGACGCTACGCACCCAGCGTGGCCAGCGGGACCGGACTGACCCAAGCGATTGGTGATGTGTGGGAGTGGACCCAGTCCTCGTACGCGCCGTACCCCGGGTACCGGGCGCCAGAAGGTGCTTTTGGCGAGTACAATAGCAAGTTCATGGCCAGTCAGCTGGTGCTCAAGGGCGGGTCGTGTGCCACGCCGCTGTCACACCTGCGGACCACGTATCGGAACTTCTTTTATCCAGCCGAACGCTGGCAATTCAAGGGCTTCCGGCTGGCAAAAACCCGTTAGTTAGCACCTTGTAGCAAGCGCTCATGCCGAGCCAAGGCATGCTTGAGCGCTATCTCATCCAGCCCATCTGCCTCGGGCCACACGTCGTCCACGCGCAACTTCCCGTCTACAAAGCGTGCTTCCAGGCGGCCTACAAGCTGGCCTTTGTGCAATAGCGGAACGACGTACCAGCCGTACTGACGCTTTGCCGACGGCTTGTAGACCTCCCACACATACTCGAAGCCGAAGACGTGAGCGACCAGCTTGCGATCCCACAGCATCGAGTCCAGCGGGCCTAGGATGCGCATGCGGCCGTCGTCGTCAGGGAAAGACCGCTCTAAGGCCCCGCTTGCCATCAGGTACGTTCGGCGGTCTCCGTCAATGCAGATTCGCTCAAGCAAACCGTCGTCAATGAGCTCGTCGACGAGCGGACTCTTGCGGACCTCATTGAGCATGGACCAGTGCGGCCCACTGACCTCGGACAACAGTCCTGCAGCGATGGCTCGGTCGACGAGCACAGTCTTGTTGAACGGCAATGCCTTCGACGACGGGAGGGCCCGTTCGGGGACGTCCACCACCTTGCCTCGGCCCTGACGTCCGCAGATCACAATCCGACACTGCCGCCACAGCACCTTCACCGCCAGCGTGGCCATCTTTGGCGTGCCTTTCCACCCACTCCAGTCGCTCGGGGTGACGCGCCCCCGAGACGCCAGGTCTGCGACGGCGACAGGTCCACGCGCGTGTATTTCTGCCTCTACAGCGTCCAGCACGTCCGCCGAAATATCGCGCATACGCTGTGTCATTCTCCAGGTTGGATTGTCTTGGGCACCGCCGTGCCACGTCGCGAATCGGTCCTGCGGAATCAGACACAGCTCTTTGCTGTAGTGCTCAAATGCGTGCCCCGGAAGCAGCGCCCGGTACACTTGGCCAACGGTCACGTCGTCCAAGCGCGCCATGGCCACCAAGTCAGCATTGGTGCCAATGGGTGCCAGCGGGTCGAGCTGAATACACCGCCGACGCTGGAGCATGGCCCGAACGCCGTCGTCTCCCGACGGGTGAATGACCGCGCGAAGGCCATGGTGACCGACCATGAAGTCGCGGGCTTCGTCGCGAGAGAGCATGTGCACTACGCGTCCAGGAATGCGTGTGCGGCGAGGACACCCAGCGCCTTAGACCAGCCTGGCCTCGGCTTCTTACGGCCATCCAGGCGGCGGGCGACCTGGAGAACATCTTCGGGAAGCTCGACGGTCTCGTGGGCGAGATTGGTCAGGGCGGTCTCCCCACGCTTGGCCATGTCCATGGCCCCCTGCCACAACCGGGGTGCGCGGGAAGGACGCACCGCAGCCACAGGCTCCAGAGACGCGGTGATTGCGCCGGTGGAGATGCCGAAGAAGGCCCGTGCAGCAATGTCATCGGGCTGGTCCGGCGTGAACTCAGCCGACCCCGGATGCGCGCTGCCGAGATGGTCAAGCAGCGTTGTCATGCTCGGGTCCTGGGCGGCGATGGAGCGCGTTCCGTCGGTGAATCGCCCTTCCCCGTCGGACAGAAGCTGCGTACGAAGATGAAGACCGTGCAGGTGACCCGGGCCGACGTCACTGGATAATGGCGAGTTCGCATGGGCGAAAACGGTCTGCCGGAAGGTGCGATTGCGCAGCGTGTCCAGGTAGGTCTCGTAGGTCACAGCATCATCGGACCACTGCTTCAGCAGCGAGTCTGCGGTCTCGTCCAGCGACCGCAGCTGAGAGGTATGCAGAGCTGCATCCCCCAGAGTGGCCAGGCCATCGCGGCGAGCGTGCTCGACAACATGGCGGTAGGTCACCGGGGTGTTGAATACCTCTAGGTAGTCGTGAAACAGCCAGGCGTCTGGCTCATTGCGAATGCGCGCCGCTTCTTCACGCAGCGCATCCCGATGGGGTCCTTCAGTGGCGTTGTTCGCAAGCAAAGCCAAAATCTGACGGGCGGCGCGGACCTTCTCAAGCGGCCCGGACACAGAGGCTGTTCGAGCCAGCATGACGTCACGAATGGCCAATCGACCGTACCAACCGGGGAGCACATTGTAGCTCACATAGGCCAAGCCCGTTGGGGCGAGGACCTCGCGAATCCGCTGAAAGAGTACATCGCGAACGGCACTCGGCACCCAAGAGTACACGCCGTGGGCAATGACGTAGTCGAACGGTCCATCGGTAGAGGCAAGCGTGCACAGATCGCGCGCGGAGTATGTCGCCTTACTGTCGCGAATGACTGCGGCGTCCACCTGCTCCGGAGACAGATCAATGCCCATGCACTCCGCATTCGGGTAGCGAGCCGCGAGGGGGGCAAGGTTTCCCCCCACCGCGCAGCCAATTTCTAGTATCCTGGCCTTCGACGGCAACTTAGGGGACAGGCCTGCGAGGTGCCCCACCACCCCAAAACGCGCCGGGTCACTTTGGGGGTAGGCATGGGCCACGTAGGGCAAGGCGGCGTAGGTTTCGAGTAGGGACATCGCGTAGGCGGCCTCGGATTGGATGCTGAGTAGCCTGGGAAGCGATAGCGTACCGCCCCACAGGACCCGAGGTGCACGGTGAGTGTTGCTGCCGAGATTCCGACCGTTGATCTAAGAGACCTAGCCTCCGACGACACGGGGACGCGCCAACACGCTGCCTCCGAGTTGGTGCGTGGCTACAGAGACTACGGACTTGTGTTCGTTGCCGGTCATGGGTTGCGCAGAGAACGCATAGATGCGTTCTACGACCATTACCTCACCGTCCTAGAGCGCCCTGAAGCCGAGAAGGCAACGTGGGGCGGGCCGGAGATTTGGTACCAGCGCGGATGGACGCCGCCCAACACCGAGAAGGCCGTTGTCGCGGGCGGTCAGCCGGATTTCAAAGAATGCTATTTCGCCGCAACCACCGAGCTGGATGCCGACTGCAAGCTGTTCTACCCCGAGCTGTACACCGACAATGTATGGCCCGAAGACGCCGAGGCCTTCCGCCACGGCATGCTGACCTTGGGTGGAGACATCCACAGCGTTGGCCTGAAGTTGCTCGAAGCGTGTGCGGAAGCCCTTGAGCTCCCCACAGACACCTTCACCCAGCTCACCCGTGGTGCCGCAAACGTCAGCCGCGTGCTCAAGTACCTGGCTTTGGATCAGTCTCAAGTCGACGCAAAGGTCGTCTGGGGCGAAGAGCACACCGACTTCAACCTGTTGACCCTACTGCCGGGTGGGCGACTACAGGCGCCTGACGGTACGACCGGCACGACACCACAGACTCCCGGTGGACTCTTTATCCGCACACGGGCGACCGCAGAGCACCCCGACGGACAGCTCATTCTCGGTGTTACCCCGCCTGGATGCATCGTCAGCCAAGTCGGCCAGCAGCTTGAGATTATGACCGGCGGCATGTTCCAAGCCACACCGCATGTGGTCACCGCTCCTCGCGAGACCGGCTGGACGCGCGTCTCCATGGCGCACTTCATCCACGTCAACGCCAAGAAGCCCATGTTTCCACTTCGGAAGTTCCGCACCGAACAGGCGTGCCAAGCATATCGGCCACCAGTGCTCGCAGGTACCTACGGGGTCAAGACGCTCATCGACATCGGTCTAGCACCGGCTAGCGAGCTCAACCGGCTCGGCTACCGCCACTACGACCGCTTGGCCAACATTCGCGAACGCGAGGACGACTAAAGGGCCCCGCTGCAGACCGCAGCGGGCACTGCAATTTTTCGGTAGTTTCAAATGGGCAAACCGAAAGACCTCCGTCGCACCAACCTCCGCAAACGCCCACGAGCGACCATTGACAAGTCGGCCCTGAAGGCGTCTGCTGTGAGAGCTGGCCGCTGCCTCCACAAAGACGGAGGCCCCTCTCTGCGCGCCAGCGATTTTCTTGCGTCGACTGACGGACGACTGCCTAGGGCATCGTAAAGGCGCCCTTATGGAAGTAGTAGCTGTCGCCGCTGTCCGACTCGAATGGACCGCCCATCCAGCAGTCCTCCTGAAGAGACATATCGCTGCCACTGACGACTCCGCTGATTGGAAGACGCCTGAGCCAGTCGCCTTCAGGAGCGGCGTAGGCGTCGTCTGGATGGATTGCGACGAGCGTTACCCGTGTGCCTTCACTCCACGACGCGGCCGTGACGGCATTGGAGGGGCACACACCGGTAGCCGCAGCGACCGTGGTGAAGCCAGGGCTGCTGTCGTCTCCGCCACAGGCCAGCGAAATGGCCAACACAGCAGCCCCACACAAAAACCACGCTGTACGAATCATATCGGTCTCCCATGTCCGGAAGCAACCGGAGCGACGCGACTGTAATACACCACTGTCACCCAGCATTCAAAAGGCGGTCCCATGACGGCACTCATCGAGTCAGAACCGGGCTTCATCCAACTCCCTGAACCCCCCTTGTGCGACTCACTCTGCTCTGCCACGTCTGTAATTTGTCCCGTAGTGGAAGTCAGCGCCGCGGCGGCGAACTCTGCAGTGGGGGTGGTGCGCGACGCTTTGTGCGAGGACCTGACACTCGGTGAAGCCCTCGACGATTGGATCGGTAAACTAGACGCCTGGAATCGCCGCGGACAGCAGGTGTGGCTGTGGGGTCCAGCGGAGCGGGCCGTCGCGTTCTTGGCGCTCATCAACCGTGGCGTACCTATCGATGGTCTGATCACGGATGACCCCGGCTTCTTGGGGGGCTCTGGCCTTCCGACAGCCCGCCCCACCCAACTAGTCGAAGACCCACCCGATGTAGTTATTACAGTGGGACCCGACACTATTGACCAAGTCCGCGCCATCCTAGACGGTTTCGGACTTGGACCCCGGGTGTATGAGTTGACCTGAGCTACCAGCCATTCACCGGAAGGTTGACCACAGATTGGTTACTCGTACTTCCGCCGTTGATAGACCGATTTCCGCCGGTCGTTGATGGATAAATATAGGCGCCGGAGTTCCGGTCGTGAACATAACAAAAGACGTACAATGAGCAGTTTTGGGGGTCAATGTCGCCCTGATTGCTACCGGCAGACGTGCTGGTTGACCCGACCTTACACATGTACGGGTGACGTCCTTCAGCGCGAGGATTGAAGGCGATAACAGATAGGCTGCTGGTGCCAGAGAACGGCATCGGGTACCCCCCTTCATCGCCGCCAGGATTACCGATACGAGCCGTGAACTCTTTGGACGAAATATCTGCGGATACCCAGATCGGTGGCATGACAGTGTCGGTACTGGGACCGGAGTCGATGTTCGGTCCATTTCCACCCTTTCGACACGTCATATTGTATCGATCAGCGTTCGTTAACGGGTCCCGAATGGTGCGCATCTGGACATGGGTCCGTACACTGAACGGACAGCTATTCGTGTT
>JBLHSN010000156.1:0-12752 GCA_047626195.1 Myxococcota bacterium | reverse complement strand
ACTCCACAGTGACCGTTCGCAACTCAAGCTTCTACCAAAACCTGGCCATCTGTGGCTCGGACGAGAGCGGTGGAGCACTGTGGAGCCCGTCCGCGTGGAACCCCATGCTTAGCTACACCAACAGTTTTTCGAACGGCACTGACACCTACACCAACGTCCAGCCAAGCAGCTTCGGCGACGGCATGACGACGTCGAATCCCGGCTACCGAAACGTGTTCAGCTCAAACGCGCGCTTGTGGGACTTTGGCTTGGTCAACAGCTCGGCACTACGCGACGCCGGCGACCCCACTGTGAACGATGTCGACGGGTCCCGCTCGAACGTCGGCAGCTCGGGCGGTCCGTACGGCGTGTGGCCGACCGACTGACCGATGGGCCTGTCGCCTCGTTGGACGATGCTCGCCGACAGAGCATGGTCCAGCGGCAAGGATGCCGAGGGCATCGGTTGGGCGCACGCGAGACGGCGGCGGCAGAGGTCATGGCAACCTCCTCGCCAGTGCGAGGTCACTCCCCCGCCGTAGGACAGCATCAAGTCGCTCACATCGCCCAAGGTGAGCAGCGTCGCCTACGTACCGAGCACCGAAGAAAGCAGCGGGCACAGCGCACTCACCAACATCCCTGCCAGTGCCGCTGTGCCGAGGTTCGTTCTACGGACCGAGGGAAACGTGCCCAGGCGGTCACGTTCTTCAGCCTGCCAACTCTCACTCATCAGCGAGTTCCAACACCTTGTTCTCGGAGTGCAAAGCAGACCCTTCGGGCGCAGCAGCGCGTGAGACCACGACAACGGCCAGCAGAGCGCCGGCGATGCAGAAAGTACTGGCCCCTACTGTGAGGGTCACCGCCGCAAATTCGACCTCGGAAAAGACCTGGCCCCACAGGGAAGCCCATACGACGAAGACCATCGGACCCGACATCGACAGCACCGCCGCGACGTACACGGGTGTCGACCGTCCGCCGCGCCAAAGCCGGAACGCCACAAATGCAGACGACAAAGCGCTGACCACGGGGATGAGCGACACCACAAAGACCCCCACGCCGATGGCCATCCCACTCACAAGGGTCCGTACATCTGTGTACGACAAGGTCGAGCCGATGCTTTGGTAGACCTCTATGAGCGTGAAGAATACCACTGCAAACAGCACGGCTAGGGTGATGAAGAAGTTGCAGAGCAACTGCCCCACGGCGCTCACAACCATTGCCGCTATGGCCGTGCGCCCCAAGCCAGACCCGCCGACCGCCTGGAGTAAGCTGGAGGGTCTCTCGTCCTCGTGCCACCGTTCACTCAACCGCTTCGTCCTCCGTATTCGGACGCCAGTAACCCAGCGCTACTCAGCGTCTATTGCCAAGAAGTGTCCGAGCGGACGGAACACCCGTGCTGCCCAGGCCGCTTCACTGTGCGCCGCACCCGGCTCATGCCAATGGAACAGGGTGTCGTCCCACACGAACCCTGCGCTCCCAAGGGTGTCCGAGAACGTGCGGTTGACGCAGTAGTTATCCGTGTCATCCGGGTCGTCTTCAAAGAAGCCGTCTCCGTTGAGGTCTACGCACCCTTCCCCGCCCTGGGCACCGCCGCTGTCCACGTACACGGTCAGGCCGCCGAGGTCCGACCGTCCGGTGTACAGCTCCTCCATCACCGGACCTTCACCGGTGAAGCGACCCCAGCCGAGCGTCCCAGACAGGCTGCCGGCAAAGTCCCATGCGGCTGGGTCGCGTTGGGCGATGTACAGGCTGACCAACCCACCTAAAGACGAGCCGAGCACGCCGTCTGTGCCAGTGCTTCCCCACAGCGTCTCCACACGCGGCCGCACATGGTCCAACACCAGCTCCGAATAGGCATCTGCTTTGGGGTCGCTAGAGGCGCGGCCGATGTCGTCCGCGGCGTGGGTGTACTCGTCGAAACGGTCGTTGGTGCTGTCGATACCGACCAGTAGGATGCCGTCCGACGACTCCACGTCTTCGAGATGCCAGCTACCAAACGTACCGCCAGACTCGAACAGGTTCTGACCATCCTGGATGTACAGGACGGGCCACGGTCCCACGCCGTTCGGAACGCGAATGCGAACCTGTCGCGGCGCTAGAGTGCCGTCAGTCACCCCGTGAAAGCGAGCGTAGTGGGTGCCCGCATCTGGCGCTTGCACGTAGGAAATCTCACCGAACTCGTCAAACCGGTAGCTGCGTGACCACGGGTCTCCAACGAAGACGCTTTCGCCGTTGGTGAGCTTGTACAGGGAGCCCCGCGGACTCTCCATGGCGACCTCGACGTAGTAGAAGCCATCCGCCTCGACCATGGCAGTCGATTCCCAGTCGTTGTGGTCTCCCGCGAGAAAAACCGGGTAGCCAGGGTCTTCGGCCACGAAAATGAAGGTGCCTTCCGCCGTGGCGACTGGCCATCCTTCACTGTTCGATACCTGTGCCAGTACCCATCGCAGCTCCGAGTCGCCATCCATGAGCCCACGCACTGCATCGGCATCGGACGATGTCACATCCGTGTCCGTCTCAGTGCCGACGCTCGAGTCCGAATCCGCGCCGGTCCCGACGTCCGAGTCGTCCGTAGACTCGCTCGTACAGCCCATCCACAGTGCTACCAGTACCACCAAACGCATCCGATCCTCCATGCCGCTAAGTACACCGAACCACCCCGTATCGCCGTCACCATTTGCGAACGAGCCGCGTAGCTATTACAAGCGCTGGCTTTCCGGGATCCATCGGATTCCGTAGACTTCCTTGTTGGAGGCCACATGGCCAAGAAGAAGAACGCAGCGCGCCAAACGATACACCTCGAGTGTACCGAACAGCGTGACTCCGGTGTTGCTGGCATGAGCCGGTACGCCACCCAGAAGAACAAAAAGAACAGCCCGAAGCGCCTAGAGCTCCGCAAGTTCAACCCGTTCCTTCGCCGTTACACGCTTCATCGTGAAGTTAAGTAGCGTAACCCCCGTGGTAGCCACCCACGATCACTCCGATCGAGCCCTGGCTATCGCACTATTTGCACCAAAGGAGGCGTGAAATGGCACGCTATCGTGGACCGCGTCTGAAAAAATGTCGCGCAGTGGGCACGGTGCTTCCCGGACTTACGACGGTCGCTACACTCGACCGTCCGTACCCGCCCGGAGAGCACGGAACTCGTCGTCGGCCAAAGCCGAGTGACTACAAGATCCGCTTGATCGAAAAGCAGAAGGCCCGTTGGCACTTCGGCGTGTTGGAACGTCAGTTCCAGAACTACGTCAAGAAGGCTTCGCGGTTGAAGGGACCCTCGGGTGCAAACCTGATCACGCTCCTTCAGAGCAGGCTGGACAACATCGTCTGGCGTCTGGGCTTGGCCCGCACGATTCCTGCTGCTCGTCAGCTGATCGTGCACGGTCACATCGAGATCAACGGCAAGCGCGTTGACCGTCCCAGCTACCAAGTTGCCCCCGGAATGGAGATTGGTGTTCGCGAGAAGTCGCGCAGCAAGACCTTCATCCAGGAAGCAATGGGCTACGCAGCAACCCAAAACCGCCCAACTTGGCTCGATTTCGACCCAAGCAAGGCTCTTGGCAAGCTGAACTCTACACCGGAGCGCATTGACGTGCCCTTCGAGCTGCAAGAGAGTGCCATCATCGAGTTCTACTCGCAAAAGCTCTAGAGCTTTCGCGACAGGACAAAAGAACCCCGGAAGCCTCGTGCTTCCGGGGTTTTTTGTGTCTGGGCCAGGCGTTGTGACACATTCGTCGTCATTCAACGCCCCACCCTTGGGGACGCAACCTGGCACAACCGGCACACACCGCACGGCTTCGCCATTGGCCCTCCTATAAAAAGGGTCGCTTCCAACAGCTGCGGTGGCAACTCAGCTTGGGGGGTTCATTCTCGTGAGCAGGAGGGGGGTCAATTCTCACGAGTGCTGAAGGGCTGCTTGGGAAGAACTCAGGGCTCGAGCCATCGGCCTTCAGCGACGGACCAGGTGCCCCCCACTCCCGCGAGGATGGGGTCGATGAGTGCGGCGGCGACCGCGTGGAGCTCCTCGAGGGTCGGCCAGACGAGCTCCTCCTCAGCGACGAGGCGGTCGTAGGGGCCCAGCCACTGTTCCGGTGGATCTGGGAGTGAGGCAGGGAGCTCGTGGGTGCCTCGAAAGTTGAAGGTCAGGTCGAAGGCTTCACGGAGCTGTGTAGCGGTCATTCCATCTAGGGCGAGTGCGATGAGCGGCATGTCCACGAGGTCTTTGAGCCGCATGTTTACGCGGCCGCGAGGAAGCGTGTAGGCATGGAGCTTCTCAGCGAGGTGAGTCGTTGCCGGGTAAGTACGGACGCGGACGGGCGGGATGCCGTACTTCTCGAAGAAGTGGGTGCCCTCCAGCAGATCGGGCTCACCGAGAATCGGGTCGCCATAGGCCACGTCAAATCCGAAGGCCGCATAGAGCTTGCCTGCGATGGCCGCCTTCACCTTGAAGCGGAATCCACTGTACTTCACCCCCTCGCCGATGACGGTCGGATGATGTAGGTCGGGGGTGATCTTGAAGTCGAGGAAGTCCTCGGGGTCGGGGCGGAAGCTCTCGATGGCCCGGAGTTGGGCGTCCAGCTCTTCGGGGTTTCCCAAGACGCGGAGGTCAATATCCTTCGTGGTGCGTGCCACATCTAGCCTGAGCTCGAGGGCGAGCCCACCTTTGAGAAGTGCGGAATCAGCGAGGACCTCGTTCAGTCGCGCGATGAACCGCTCCATGACCATCAACACGCGACGACGGTTGATGGCCCGACCGCGGCCTGGGCCAACTTCCTTCTTCAGCCGTGCCTCGACGGAGGCTCGGAAGGCGGCGGGAGTGGTTGCTACGCCCATGAGAACCTCTTGGCGAGCTGCCTGCGGAGGCTCCTAACCATCTTCTCCTCAGGCACTTTGTCGAACCTCCAGGCGAACTCGAGCTGCATCGTCCGAGACGGGAAATACTGGGCAACTCGCAACTCGGCTCCAGCTTCGCGACCGAGCTCGGCAGCCAGTGTTGGCCAGTCGGATGGGGGCGGCTTCGTGCAGGTACCGCTGATCGGGCGGGCGTAGAACTGGCCACCGAACCCACCGCCGTACCCCGACCCGTCACCGAATCCGGCTCCAGAGCCAGTACCTCCGCCGTACCCGCTGCCGTCTCTCCTAGGTTCGAGTGGCACCTGTCGCCACCCAGTCTCATCTCTGATCGTCCTGGTGTGGATATTCTGATCATCCACGCCATGTGGTCGAATGGGAGTGCCCCATCCTTGAGCGTTGGCGACGTACCGGCCGGCCAGTGCGACCTCCTCGAAGGTGAACACTCCCGCACGGATGCCCTGGTCGATGGCCTGTGCCACGAGGGAGGCGTCACCGTGGGCGGAGGCCACGTCCAGGACGGAGCGGCCGGGTGTGGTGACCTGAACGGGGCCAAGCCACTGCTTGTCATCGTCCGGGACGTCGGCAAAGTGGAGGACGGCACCCTCTGGGCTCTTCTTCCGCCTCGACGTTGTCGTCGGCATCGTCATGTGGACGCGGGCCGGGAGGACGTCGGACAGTTCGTGGAGCTGCATCGCAGTCTCATGCGAGAACACGGCCACCCTGTCCGACCAGAGCCACAGGACAACGAGGTCTTCGTTGTCGAAGGGAGGGAACCTGGTGATGCGGTAGATTCCTCTTGTCGCGCGTTCAAGGTTCCGGTTTTGAACGTGCTTGTGGAGAAGCTGGGCGGAGAACCCCACCTCCGCAGCCTGTTGGGCGGTGAAGTGGCCCGACTGGCCGTTGGCGACTTCGTGGAGGTCATCCCAGGACGGTAAACTTGAACTCATGAACGACTACCTCGCCTATGAGTTTAGCTTATTGCCGTGTTTGTGGCCATAATTGCGAAAATGGAACGAAAACATAAACCCAAAGTAAATCTTCCCCCCATTCGGACAAGCCACCTACACAGTGGGCACCAGCTCCCCAACAGCTCCCAACGACCTGCGTCTCGCCAACCACACTATGGGTCGTCAGCCGTGCCGTGCTCATCGAGCGGCTGGGTGGCTGGCGACCGTTGTCCGCAGGACAGCTCAGCGTTCTGTTTGGCGGTCGGGACGCAAAGAACCTACGAAGCGGTCACCTGACGACGCTGGTGTAAGCGAGTCGTCTAGCACATACGTGCGCATGTCGATAATATGGCGCCAGCCATCCGAGTGGTCCTCGCCGACATTTGATGTCCTCCCCCGTAGTTCTCCGACGTGACACATTGGGTGACAAAAATCCTGCCCAGAACTGCCCAGAACTGCCCAGCACCATCCTGAATCGAACTCCGAGAACCCCCTCACTAACGCGATCTCCAAGATCAACCGATGCACCACCGCTTCAACTCGCAAAAGCTCTAGTTTAGAGTTTTCGAGAGAAACAGAGATCCCCGGAAGCCTTGTGCTTCCGGGGTTTTTTGTTAAGCGACTCCGATGACGACCGTACAGATATGGCCTTCCGGCAGCCTTGAACTCGTCACCGAGAACCCGGCTCTATTGCCTGTCGCACATGCGCTAGAAACCTCGGTCGGAGTCGGCCTTCTTCTCCTGGGCGCCTCCTCCTCCACGGCGGATGAACCGCCTGCAGTAGCTTGGTGGCGGACCTTCGCTCGGAGCTTTGTCCAGGCGGCCGGCGCCAGCTCACCGACGAGTGAGATTTTAGCGCCTCATCCAGACTCAAGACGCCTGACACGACTCGCCCAAGCGGTGCCTCCAATGACCGGAGGCGAGCTTGTCGATGCGGAACGCCTTGTGTCGCTGTGGACGGTGATGTCGAACGCACTGACGGAGGTTGCGACGCCTCATGGCGGCGTGTGGCCTTGGCTGCGCACAGTCGACTCCACATGGCAGACGCGCGGGCGCATCTGCCTGCATCTGGCCGAGAACAAAGACAATCGCACGCACCCGTTCGCGTTCCTAGCCACGTATGCTCGCGAGCGACACGACGGCAGCGTCCAGCATGTTCCTCTTGCACAAGCGCTGCGAGAGTATGCCAACGCGAACGACCGACACAGCCTACGAGAGCTGCTGGTTCCCGTGCAGTACGCCGCCCAGTCGAGTGAGTTGATTGCCGCGTTGGTGCACAGCCGGCAGATCTACTCACCGCTGGCCTGGACCGCCGAGCAAGCACACGCCTTCCTGATGCAGCTGCCGCTTTTCGAGGCCTCAGGTCTCACGGTGCGCGTTCCCAACTGGTGGAAGACCAAGCGAGTGGCTCGAGTCCAAGTGACCGTAGGCGAAGACCCACCCTCGATGCTTGGCCTTGGCGCCATGCTCTCGTTCAATGTGTCGGTCGCCATTGGCGGTGATATTCTGACGCGTGCTGAGATTGAGCAACTGCTGCTGCAGGACGCCGGGCTCGCGATGGTGCGTGGAAACTGGGTAGAGGTGGACTCCGACAAGCTGCGAGAACTGCTCGACCGCTGGGACCACGCAGCGGATGGACTGTCCGTCGGCGACAGCTTGCGGCTCTTGGCTGAGTCCGACGATGAGGATGCCCACGACCTAGACGACCGACCCGATTGGCAGCAGGTAACGGCAGGCGATTGGCTGAGAAACTGTCTGGATGCACTACGAAACCCAGCGGTTGGCCAAGAGATTCGAGACGGTGCCGGACTGAACGCGACGCTGCGCGCCTACCAACAGACCGGCGTTCAGTGGATGTCGAGCTTGTTTTCACTGGGGCTAGGAGGATGCCTTGCGGACGACATGGGCCTCGGTAAGACAATCCAGGTCATTGCCCTGTTGAGTCTTCTGCACCGAGAGTCGCCAGGTCCAGATTTGCTCGTGCTCCCAGCCAGTCTCATTGGCAACTGGCAAGCGGAGCTCGCCCGCTTTGCTCCGCACCTCCCCGTACTGACCGCTCACAGCTCGGCCATGCCTGCATCTGAACTCGCAGCCATGAGCGCCGACCAGCTTGCCGCTGGCGGTATCGTCCTGACCACCTACGGAACGCTACTGCGGAATGAGACCATGGCCAAAGTAGACTGGCGTTGCGTCATCTTGGACGAGGCCCAGGCCATCAAGAACCCGAGCGCAAAACAGACCCGAGCGGTCAAGGCAGTACCGTCCAGGTTCCGTCTCGCCATGACCGGAACCCCAGTGGAGAACCGCCTCGGCGACCTGTGGTCACTGCTCGACTTTCTCAACCCCGGACTGCTCGGTACGGCCAAAGCCTTCACCCAACGTACCAAGAGCATGGCGAGCGACAGCAACGACGGGTTCGCTCCCCTGCGCCGGCTTGTCCAACCCTACATTCTCCGACGTCTCAAGACTGACCGATCCATTGCGCCGGACCTCCCCGACAAGACTGAGGTGGTGGCTCACTGCACCCTGACCAAGCGCCAAGCGACGCTGTACCAGCAGGCTGTCAAAGAGCTGGCCGCAGCCATTGAGTCGTCAGACGGTGTGGCGCGTAGGGGCATCATCCTGTCCTACCTTCTACGGTTCAAGCAGCTGTGCAACCACCCGTCTCAGTGGCTCGGAGACGGTGCCTTCGAGCCACGCGACAGCGGTAAGTTCGCTCGTTTGGCCGAGATCATTGAGCCGATTGCTGCCCGTCAAGACAAGGTCTTGGTGTTCACGCAGTTCCGCGCCATGATCGATCCGCTTCGCCGGTTCCTTGCGTCGCTCTTTGCACGCGATGGCCTTGTCATCCACGGTGGAACCCGAGTTTCAAAGCGGCAAGAACACGTGCTTGCGTTTCAACAAGACGAGCGCATACCGTTTATGGTGCTGTCTCTCAAAGCAGCCGGTACTGGCCTCAATCTCACCGCAGCCAATCACGTCATTCATGTGGACCGCTGGTGGAATCCCGCAGTAGAAGACCAAGCAACGGACCGTGCGTACCGCATTGGCCAGCACCGAAATGTGCTGGTGCATAAGTTCGTGTGCACAGGGACCATCGAGGAGCGAATCGACGCGATGATCAACGCGAAACGGGACATCTCAGACGCCGTCCTCGGATCAGACGCTCCGCCCGCCCTGACCGAACTTAGCAACGATGAGCTCCTGGCCATGGTGCGGTTGGACCTCGACCGCGCGGTGCTGTCATGAGGAACTGGGGCTATCCACCGTACGTCTCGGCAGCTGAACGACGGGCGCAACGCGAGCAGACTGCACGCTCCATGAAGGCCAGAGGGATAGCGCTGCATCCCGTGAAGGCCGCAGGTCGTCGTGCCATTGCTACGAGCTTCTGGGGAAAGGCGTGGTGCGACAACCTTGAGTCCTACAGCGACTACGCCAGCCGTCTGCCCCGCGGGCGCACCTATGTCCGCAACGGCTCAGTCATCGACCTGAAGATTGGCGAAGGCACCGTAGATGCCGTGGTCTGCGGCACGGAGACCTACAACGTCAGCGTGCGGATCACCCCAATGGCAGACACGCAGTGGGCGGACGTTTGCGCCGATTGTGTCGGTGGATTCGACTCCATGGTCTCATTACTAGGAGGCACCGTCGGAGACGATGTTCTGCGCATCGTCGCCGACCCTGACCGTGGCTTGTTTCCCAAGCCTCGCCAGATTGCCCTGTCCTGCTCATGCCCGGACTGGGCGAACCTCTGCAAGCACGTCGCCGCTGCCCTATACGGCGTAGGTGCGCGTCTCGACGACCGCCCAGAGCTGCTGTTTGCGCTCCGCGGCGTCAATCCAGACGACCTTCTCACCACAGCCCTCACAGAGCCGGTCGGAGCACTACAGACGGACGCACCCGTGTTCGACGGCGACTTGTCGGCCCTGTTCGGCATCGCCCTAGATGACAGCGTGTTCGACACGGCCGAGCTCGCCGAGACACCTACCAACCCGTCTGTGGTGAACGACTCCCCCACGTTCACCGAAGCTGAACGGCATGTCCATCGCATCATTGCGGAATGGACCGGCTTGCTGCCGCGACACATCGCCGCGCGAACGGGGCGGGCGTCAACGGAGGTCTCCACGACTCTTGACGCGCTGCAAGCAGGTGGGCACATCCACAAGGGCGCCGACGGCCTGTGGAGAGCGAAGCCGTAGGGTAGCGTCCTACAACTACCGACGTCGACGCCTCTCACGGCGGGTCTCGGTTGCTGGGCGGACCATTGCGGGTTTGGGTGCCGCCTGTACAGCTGCCGGCTCAGGCGGGGCAATGCGAGGCTGAAGCGGAGTGACGACCGGTTCGGCCACGACAACAGGAGTCGGAGCAGCGTTCGAAGCACTAAGGGTTGCGGATGCTGCTCTACGCCTAGGCGTGGCAGTTGCGGGAGCGAGTCCGAAACAGCCAAGGCCCTCCATTCTCGTGCCGATGATAGTGCCCGCAGCGTTCACTGTAGCCTCGGTGACACAGTCGAACGGAATGCGCTGACCGCCGGACACAACGACGGTCTGATCCCCGGTTCGAGCGTCCCTCTCCCACTGGATCCAGTTCCGTCAAGATACCGCTTCCCCCTCAACATCCCTCGCCGAGCCACCGCCGAAGCTCCCGATCCGTCTCGATCTCCAGCCTGACGACTGCGTGCTCGGGTAGCGTGTAGTGGGCAACGCGCTGGGTCCATGTCAGGCGCCGGCCTTGACGGTCTGCGTCGTCCGTCGCGACGAGCCGAAGGCGTGTTCTCTGAATGGCAGGATTGTCCACTACGACACGCATACTGGCGCCCACGAACAGTTCCTCGAAGACCTTCCGTGCCTCCCTCGGCTTGAATCGTGGCGGAAGTACAACATGTAGCCCGGCCTTCTCGCTAATGGGCATGGGGACGACGCCTCTAGCCGTGTCCGGTTTCTTGTGTAGTCGCTCCAGCCGCTTCCGCAGCGGTGTCGCCACGTCCATGTTGATGGTCAACTCCAGGTGTTTGTGGGCATTGAGGTCTACGGAGGTCAGACATCCACGCCGGCTGTTGCAATCGCCACATCCGTAGCAGGGACGTCGGAAGATGATGCTCGTCCGCGTCGCGTCTGTCGGGGCTGGACGGACTGTCGTTAGCTCCAGTAGCCGTCCTTCTGGACAGCGTAGTTCGCCGCGCACAGGGTCCCATGTCCAGTCCGTTCGACGGCCGAGGATGTGGTCCCAATCCAGCTTTCGGAGGTTTAGGGCGATGACAGGGTCACGAGGCCAGTCGACGGGGACGCTCTTGTCGACGACAGGAGTGCGCAGTACGGGTTGTGGCGGCGTCACAGGCGGTGGCTCCAGTTCGAAACCGCGAGCGATGCGGTAGTTGAGCAGGAACAGACCCGCAAGTGTCGCTAGCTCCTGGCCTGGGAGGTCGTAGGAGACGATGCGTGCGAGACCCACCTCCCGGTCTTCCTGTGCAAAGCGATTCTCCTGGCTGGCCCGTCCGTAGTAGGCGGCAGCCACATCGGCGGCTGGCCATGCATTGGCGGAGACGTCGGCCACGAAGAACTCGACCTGCCGGCCGTCCATCTTGCGGCCGCGCTGTGCATCCTTGTCCCTTTCAAAGATGCTGGCGACGACGCCGACTCGGATGGGCTCATACAGGGGTGGCCGACGTCGTTGATGGAAGAAACCGGCGCTAGGGTGCGTTCAGGGGCGTCGCCAACTGACGACGTTGTAACGTGTTACTACTAGGAAGTTTGCGGCGAAACTGGGCGTGCCAAAGCGTCGGGTTCGACATCAACGTGGAGGTCCACCCCTGTAGGGGCTGCCGTCGTCCTTGAGTGTCTTCCGGCGCGTAGGCGGTCGAGGACGTTCGAATTGTCGTAGAGACTCGGGTACTTCGCCCGAGTGATAAAGGGGATGCTGTGTTTTCGGAAGAGGTGGAAGTACGGCACCGTGCTCGGGTGACCAACCCATGCGGTCGCGCAGGGCAACGATGCTGCGCACGCCAAGGGCAACATCAGCGGTGCCGTCACCATTCCCGGCGTGCAGATGGGTGTGAACAAAGAGACCCGCACCAGCGTAATGGATATCGACCCGTCGGAACTGGATATCACCTCTCTTACGACCGGAATATCCAGGTTTTCCGATATTATCGGCACGTCGCTCCGGTTCGGGCAGGTCGCTACCGATAGCGAGTGCTCGCTGGCGCAGTGTGGTGACCGTCGGATCAAGGTCGAAGACGTGCCACCCGCAGCCATTGGCGTCGAAGTGAAAGACCGAGGGGTGCTTCAAGACAGCGTCGACCTGTGGTGCCTCGGTGAGCAGCCAAGAAATGTGGGGACGGATGAGGTCGGTCTCAGCCCGAGCGAGGGCCCGAGATGTGGCACTGGGCGACGGGAGTGTCGAGCGCTTCGCAAGTGCGGCGACACGTTTCACCACAGGCCCGAGAAGCTGCCAGAATGGGCGGATACCGCCGTGGGCACTGGAGCCGAGAAATACGAGAAGCAATAAGAAAACATCAATACCGGCGAACCCACCCTGGCGGCGGATTCGGATACGGTCAGCGAGGGCATCGACGACGCCCCGCTCTTCGAGGTCGCTGAGGAGGAGGGCTGACGGCACCAACAAATCGGCGATGCGTGTGGGGTCGATGGGTTGGTACGTGACAATACGGCGTTGGCGGGACCTAGAAACCATCCTCTTGGAGAGGCGGCCGCGGGTTGGTCTGGCTTGACGTTTGCCCGCGGTCGTTACCCTCCCCAGGCGAACCCCAAGGCGGCATGGTCTCCCTAGAGGATCAGGCCGTCACGCGCACGTTGTGGGTGTTTGCGCAACGGATTGAGGGATCCGGTTCCAGTGGGACGTCCAAGGCACCGAATCGACAGAGGCCCCGCCCGATGAGGAGGTGCTGACGCTCACACTGGGGAACTTCACCTTCGGAGCGGACTTCAAGACGGTGCTTCGCTGTCCCACCGACAAAGA
>JBLHSN010000155.1:0-12783 GCA_047626195.1 Myxococcota bacterium | reverse complement strand
AGGGTCTCGGCGGCCGTGATTTGTTTGCGGAGCCAGGCAATGGCGTTGTCCGTTGCGTCGACGAGAGGGATGCCCTTAGCAAGTCCACACGCAATGGCCGATGAAAGGGTGCAACCAGTCCCATGAAACGGACCACCAGCGATTCGGGGACTGCGCCATTCATGATGATGTCCGCCGCCAAGTAGGCGGTCGACGACGTCGTCTCCGGTGGCATCACCGCCGGTGAGTAGAATAGGAATGGTGGATGTCTGCGCCCACTGAAGGATAGTGGAGTCGTCTGCAGTTCCGGCTAGAACGACGGCCTCAGGCACGTTTGGCGTCACCAGTGCACAGCGAAGCATCAGCGTCCGAATCATTGCTTCGGCGTCCGGTGTGAGCAGTCGGTCGCCGCTCGTTGCCACCATGACCGGATCAAGAACAATGGGGCCCGAGTAGTCGGCCAGCTCTTCGGTGACAGCTCGGGCAATCTCCGCTGTGGCCAGCATGCCGATCTTGACGGCGGCCACGGTAAAGTCTTGCAAGACAGCACGGATCTGGGCCCGAACGGCGTCTGTTGGTAGGACGTCGACGCGATGTACACGGCAGGTGTCTTGTGCAGTGATGGCGGTGATGGCACTTGTGCCGAACGTTCCCAGTGCCGCCATAGTCTTGAGGTCGGCTTGGATACCAGCTCCGCCGCCAGAGTCGCTTCCAGCGATGGTGAGGACAACCGGCGTCATGGAATCTGTCGGTCAATGACGACAACGGTTCCGACCAGGTGAGCAGGAACAGCTGTATCCGGCGGGCCGATGTTGATGCGCGGACCCACGCCTTGCACCAGCATCACCCCATCTGCTGTGTTGACAAAGCCTTTGACGCGGAGGGCACTGCGTGATTCCAACGCTGTCCGCAGCGTCTCGATGTCCTGCTCACCCTCGTATGTCAGCGCCATGGATTGGAACTGCTCATGGGTATGCGCATGCATTTCGGCGTCAGGGTCGCGGCGGTCCTGTCGTGCACCTTCGGGGTCTGGTGGGAACAACAGGGCGGCGTCCACGTTTCCTTGAACAGCACGCAGGACAGGCTGTCCGTGGGTCGCTTCAGACAAGATGGCTTCGGCACGGTCCACAGCGTCCGGATCGACCAAGTCGATTTTGTTGAGCACCACGATGTCGGCGGCTTCCAGTTGTTCGCGGAAGGTCTCATCCTGTGGGATGCCGTTCATGACGCGTTCGACATCGACAACAATCGCCACCACTTCGTCGGAGATGAGCTCGTCGAGGGGGTCGCGCCAGAACTGTATGACAATCTCGCCGGGCAGAGCCACACCGCTGGTCTCGAGTACCAGTCGGTCAGGCTTGACCGTGGTCAATAGGGTCTCGAGGGTCTCTGAGAGCTTGTCCGACAGCCGGCAGCAGACGCACCCGCCGTCGAGCTCAACAAAGCCTTCTTCGCCGGCGTCCAAGAGTGCCCGGTCAATGCCGGTGTCACCGAACTCGTTGGACACAATCGCGAGGCGGATGCCGTCGCGCTGGGCCTGCTTGAGCAGCTGCTGCACGGTAGTCGTCTTTCCGGCGCCAAGAAAGCCGGAAACGATGAGAGCGGGAATGGCCATGGGTACCCCTTGCGTGTTTGGGAGATGCCCTAGGACGTCTTCCTTGGGCTGTCACCCTCGTCCTTTAGCCCTTGCCGAAAGACCAAGACACGCCGCCAGCAAGCACAAATCCATTACTACGGTAGTCGCCATTACCGACGACGCTTGGCACGAAGTTGTCCCCTTGTTGCAACACGACCTGTTCGACGGTGGAATCGCGGACGTCCCGGCTGGCGAAGAATATGTTGGCAACCGATAAGTCGATGTGTAGGCGGTCATCGAGCAGGTGAACGGATGTACCACCACTCAGCTGGAACTTGGCCGGGTCGTATAGGCCGACGTTGAGCTGGTCGTCCCGCTGGGAGCCGGTCTCATAGAAGCCGCCGGCACGAAGGGTCAGCTCGTCGATGACGTCGACGCTGCCGCCGAGTCGTAGGGAGACAACGTCGCGCAAGCCAGCGGGTAGGGACAGGGTGCGCTCGACTTCCGGTGCTGGGAAGTCCGGGTTCTCAAAGGTGACTTCAAGATCGATTTCCGACAGGGCCAGCTCGGTGAGGCTGCTCCACTGCTCGTACACCATGGCAAGCTCTATGACCGCATCGTCTGACGGGTGCACAGCGACGCCCGCTTTTACGATGAGCGGCATGTTGAGCCCCAAACGCACGCTGTCGTCTTGAATCTGGGTCTCAACGAGCAGGTCTTCGATGGCTGAGCCGCGGAAGTCGGCGGTCATGGAGCCGTTGGCATCGAAGCTTGACGGTAGCTGCAGAGTCAGGCCGATGGACAAGGCATCGACAGGCTTGATGAGCAGGCCGAAGTTTGCCGAGGGGGCGAAGGGGTCAGACTGTTTGACAGAGACATCGACATCAGAGCCGGGGTTATCTCCTCCGGTGGTGCTGACGGTGAGTTGTTGCTCGACTCTCAGGAACTGCCACTGCAAGCCCACACCGATCGAGAGCTGCGGAATGGGCGAGTAGGACACGCTTGGGCCGGCAAAGGCCTGCCAAATAAGGCTGTCCTGTAGAGTGTATCGCTGAGGCCCCTCTTCCTCGTACGCGAACGATGGCGCGTAGCCAGTGTACAGCCCCACTGCCATGTGAAGCTTGTCTTCGATGAGCGGCCCGCCAACCCCGATTTGTGGCACAACAAACATGCCGCCTTCGTTGCTGACCGTGCCTGCAAAGGTCCCGTCGTCCATCATTCGGTCAAAGCTCAGGCTCTGCTGCACGCCGGAGACGCCTAGATCGATGGTCCAGCGGTCGAGCCTGGAGAGGGCGCCTGGGTTGTAGTACTGGGCGAAGGTATCGTCCGCGCTCGCAATGAATGCGCCGCCACGTCCGGTCGCAACCACGCCAGAGTCTGGGAAGAAATAGCCGCCGGCAAGGGCGTCAGAAGCAACAAAAAGAAGGAGCCAAGGCAGACGCGACACGGTCACTCTCGCAGCAGAACGTCGAGGATAAAGCGCAGCCGCTTTAGGACCCGACCGAGAAGGTTTTTGTGGATGTTTCGGCGTAGGAACAGCAGTGTACGACGCTCCACGCTGTATCGGTCCCACTTGCGCGCTTTGTTTTGCGCTCGCATGGCGGTGGCATCGTCGACTTCCGCTACCGGGGCCCACAATGACTCGCGGTCATAGCCCCAGGTAGAGAGGTCTTCGTCGGAGATACTGGCCACCATCTTGTGCAACAGCGTGGTTCTTGCGTTGTTGTGGGCGACGGCGTGGGCCCATTTGTTGACGGAGGCGGTGTTGGGACGCGTTGCTTTGTTGACGCCGATGGGGTCTCCGAGACCTCCAGCCTCGACGGTCACTTCACCGTACTCGACCATGTCTGCGGTGTAGTCTAGGTTCGCCGTGGCGCAGATGCGGCGAAGCTGGGCATGTGGGTCGGCCACCAGGTCTTCGTAGCGCACGTGCACGGTGTTCCCGGCGGGTGGGTCGCGTAGGAACGTGGCGATGGCGGGTAGGTAGCGCTCGACCACGGGGTTGAACGTGTGTGCGGCGGGCCAGTCGTCGTCAAAAAAGCTCTTGGCAAAGCTGCTGAAGATGGCGAAGGGGTGGCGGGTGAGAACCACGAAAATGGCGTCTGGGTAGAGCTTCGCTAGGAAGGGGAGCTCGAGCGCGTACGCAGGGGTCTTGTCGAGAAAGACCGTCTTGTCCGTGTCTGCCAACATCTCGCCGTACATTGTGTCCGTGTAGGCCCGTAGCGCGCGAACATAGGTCTCTTCGCCACCGGGCAAGTCTGCGACAAAACCACGGACAGCTAGCTGTGCTTGGAAGGGGTCGTAGGATGCTTTATCGACGGTTTTGTAGTACCCAAGGCTGGCGAGCGGCGTGAGTAGATGCGGCTCGGGACGGGAGAGGATTTCAGGATGCACGTTCAACATCCGCATCAGCAGCGTGGTTCCCGACCGCGGCGACCCGATGACGAACAGGTTTCGCCCCTTCATGACTCCTCCATTGGTTGTCACGACTCCTCCTTTGGCCGGCGAGTTTAACGCGATGGACCGGTACACGAGCGGAAGCTACGGACAGGCTGTCCCCGATTGGCACGAAGCGGATGCTCCGCACAAGGTTGCCCGCATCGTACGCTTCGTGCGCGATATTGGCTGGTACCCCCGAACAGTTGTGGACGTTGGCTGTGGAACAGGCCACGTCTTGGACGGCGTGTGCCGAGACCTCGCGGCTACGGGAGTAGGGGTAGATGTCGCAGCAGAAGCGATTGCACGGGCGCCCAGGAGAGACGGTCTAGAGTACCGAACGGGTGGGGTCTTGGAGGCCGGCCAGGCCGAGTTGGTCATGGCGGTCGATGTGGTTGAGCATGTGGCGGATGACATTGAATTTGTGGCACAACTGGCGATGGTCGCGCCCCACATTCTGCTTCGCATTCCGCTGGATATCTCTGCCCTCGATACCCTTCGACCGGCGCGAATGTTGGCAGCTCGCAGCCGGTGGGGTCATCGGCATGTCTACACCGTCGATCTGGCCCACGCGCTGGTCCGCGACGCGGGTCTTAGCATTGTGGCCTGTCGGACCGACCGAGTGCCCGTGGTAGCCTCATCGACGCGGGGCAGAGTCTCGGATATGGCGCGCCAAATCGTTCATTCATTGGCTCCGCTTACAGCGAGTCGTTGGTTGGGCGGCTACAGTTTGCTCATTGCTTGTACACCGTGAGGACCTTTATGCGCCTGTTATCCATCGTCTGTTTGTTGAGTTTCGTAGCCTGTGATGGCACAGATGACACCGAGACGGATCTCGGGACCGGAACGGGCGACGGTACCGACATGGGCATCGACACCGACACGGATGTCGAAGGGACGGACGGCACCGGAGATACCGGGACCACCGGCGACCCCGACTTCGCGTCATACGCCGATGACATTCTGCACAACCAGTCGCTCGCGTCGTCGCAAGGCTCTTGCTCGTCGAGCGCGTTTGACGTCGTGTATCCAGTGGAGGGGTTTGAGAACAACTACTGGGCTGCGTCGCGATTGGTCCCAGACGGTGACTCCTTCACCGTTGATGCCATCAGCATTGAGCTTTACGATGACCCGAGTGACAACGGCTGCCGTACCACGACCGCTCGCACCGTTCGTGTGGCCAAGCAAGCCGGCGGCGACCCCGCACAGCGACCATCGGACATTCCCGGCATTCAAACCTACGAGCTGACTCCGCAAGCACTGCTGCAGCGGGACTACCTGCTCACAGAGATCTCGCCATCGATCACGCTGTCCGGTGCTGATGAGTTGTGGATCTTTGTTCAGGTGGAGTCCACAAGCAACGGGCGTACCTGTCTGCGTGGCTGTCAGGACGACCCGCAGGGCGACAACAACTGGTTCACGTCGGGACAAGCCGGAGCTGCCGAGCCGTTTAGTTGGCGCCGGCTGGAAGAGTTCGACGGTATCACCTCGACGAATTTCCTCATCGAGGCCTACGAACTTCCGTAGCTGCGACGGCTAGTCGTCGTAGGTGTACCGGTACGCTGCAAGGGTGCAGCGGCCGTTTTCGTCGAACACAATGCCTTCGTCTTCGAGGCGTACTTGCTGTTCAATGGGGCGTTCCACATCACCGCGCGCGCTCACCATTCCTTTGGCGTTGATGACGCGATGCCAAGGGACGTCTGTCCCCTCCGGTAGTGCGGCAAGGGCAAATCCGACCTGTCGGGCCACGCGTGGGCTTCCAAGAACTGAACCGACGTCTCCGTAGGTTGACACGTATCCAACTGGAATACGTCGAACGACGGTGTACACGTTGTCGCGAAAGCCCGGGCCAATCACCCGTGGTTCCAAAGACTCAGCCACCGAGCACTCCGACGATGCGTGAGAAGAGCCACGGCATGCGCCGAAGCAGCGGCACCATCTGACGGCGTAGAAGGGGCCGGTCTCGCGCCCACAAGAGACCGCCGGTCATCCACCAGTAGGCGCGGGTCTCGCGGCGCCAAGCTCGGTCGTAGTGCTGAATGTCTCCGCGTACGATGTGCTGCACAGCGAGCTCAGCGGTGGCAAGCCCCATACGAATGCCCTCGCCTGTGATGGGGTCGAGGTAGCCAGCCGCGTCTCCTACTAGAAGAACGCGCCCCACTTGACGGGTACGTACGCGTCGTTCGAAAGGGCCTGCGCCTCGAACAACGGTGGACGCTTTTCCGGTCAGGCGTTCCAACAGATCGGGGAACTCGGCAAGCAGGGTATTGTATTTGGCTTCCGCACCCTTGCCTGGGGGAATGGGGTCACCGTCGAACAGGACAGCCACGCCAATGAGGTCGTCTGCCACCGGAGTGACGTAGGCTTCGGCACGCTCAGACCAGAACACCTCTACGCGGTCAGACCACGGAGCCATTGTGTAGTGGCGACGCAGTCCAAGGCGATTGGGACGCTTGGACGGTAAGTTCAGTCCTAATTTCGCCCGTATACCCGAGGATAAACCATCTGCGGCGATGAGGTAGCGGCCCGTGTGGCCCGCGGCAGTCACCGTTGATTCGGTTTGGACTATGTCCGTCACCCGGCCTTCCACACGTTGAACACCGGCCCGTTCCGCAGCTTCGCGCAGTGCCGTATGCAGAACAGTACGCCTGACGCCGAGCCCTGGACCGCCGGCAAAGGCACCGTCGGCACTCTGGCCGTTGTCTCGGTAGCAGATACCGGCAAATGGGAAAGAGGTCTCGGGATGTACGTCCAGAGCCTCAAGGGCGCGGACCGCAGCGGGCATCAGTCCTTCACCGCAGGCTTTGTCGATGACCCCTGGTTTGGGCTCGATAACTACGACGGACAGGCCGTTCTGTGCGGCATGCAGTGCCGCCGCCAGTCCGCTTGGACCGCCTCCTGCCACAATCACGTCTACCTGTGTGCTCAACTACGACCTCCGTGAGCGTGCCCAACCCACCGCAGAGCGCGCGAGGTGGCCAGCCATCCGCCACGCTGAGACTGACGCGGGAGGCGCGAGGGTGCCTGCATGAAAGCGACGCAGGGTCTCGCCCCGACGCAGCTTTCCAGAGGATGTACGAGGAATGGTACCGGGTTCAAGAATCGTCACCAGCGATGGCTCCAGCCCGGTGCGCGACCGAATAGCGCTGTGGCAGGCTGCGGCTAGGTCGTCTGTGGGGATGCGCGCTTCTACGAAGACCATCAGTCGCTCGCCGGCCTCGCTGACATCTCCAACCGCAACCGCACAGCCTGTACGCACGCCCTCAATACCGTCGACTGCGCGTTCGATGTCATGGGGAGCGTGGTTCTGGCCGCGCAAGACGACCACATCTTTGGCCCGTCCGGTGATGAACAGGTCGCCACCGAGCACGATGCCGAGGTCGCCGGTATCGAGCCAGCCTGCCTGAATAGGCTGCTCGTCACGGTGCAGGTAGCCCTGCATGAGGGATGGGCCGCTGGCAAATACGCGTCCGACGGTACCGTCGTCAACGTTATCACCGGCGGAATTACACACTCGGATGGCGAATCCGGGGAGTGGGGTGCCGACGCTGGCAAGCTCCACAGTGATGTCGCCTGCCGGGATGGGGACGATGTCGTGACCGGAGGCGAGGGCGTCGCGATGGACATGCACGGTGGTGAATGGGGCGCGTGGGTCGGAGAAGGTGACGGCGAGTGCCGCCTCGGCGAGTCCATACACGGGGGTGAGAGCGTTCTCGGAGAGGCCCCACTGGGCAAATCGTTGGGTGAAGGCCCGTAAACTTGCGGGTGCGACGGGCTCTGCGCCGTTGAGAGCCAGCGCCCAAGTGGACAGGTCAACGCCATCCATCTGTTCATCGGTGATTCGCTCGGTGCACAGGGCATAGGCGAAGTTGGGTGCCGGTGAGGTGGTCACGTTGTGCCGGCTGATGGCGCGCAGCCACAGGTGGGGCTTGGCCAGGAACTGTTCTGGCGGAATGAGAATAAGGGTTCCGGCGGCGACAATGGCGCTGAACACACAGCCGACGAGCCCCATGTCGTGGTACAGCGGCAGCCAGCACGCCCCCACACGGCGTACGCCGTCATTGGTAGGAACGAACGACAGAATCGCGTCGACATTTGCGATGACCTGACGGTGGGTCAGTGCCACAGGCTTGGGCGCTACGGTGGTTCCGGATGAGAACTGGACCATGGCGAGGTCGTCGGCGCTCGGAAGTGGGCCGTCGTACGGCGTTCCAGTGAGCAGTTCTTCGACGGAAATGGAAGGCGTTGGCCGTTGCTCGACGACGCGTCCGAGAATGCGGCGGACGCGCTTGTCGCTGATCAGGGCGACGGCGCGTACGGCGTTGAGCATGGCTACGGTCTTGTCCACGTATTCGTCGAGACGTCCCAGCCGAACCGGTGGATACAGGGGTACGGGGACGGCTCCGAGCCGCTGACAGCCGAGCAGGGCGTCGAAGAAGGTGGGGCCGGTCGGCAAGATGATGGCGACACAGTCACCGGGCTTGACGCCGCGGTCTTTCAGTACGGTAGCTGCGCGTGCAGCACGGTCTTCCAGAGTCTTGAATGACAGCGGCGTCTCGGCCTCGCGACCGTCGACAAACACGAAGCCTTCACGAGTGCGGGCACTCGCCGTTAGCGCATGAACCAGAGTCTCATGCGCCATCGGAGAGGCGCTCGGTCACAACACGGGCAACGTCATCGAGAGTGTGAACGGCTTCGTCATCTTCGGGCTCGAAACAGATCTCAAAGTGGTCTTCAATGGCGACTACCAGCTGCAGACGTTGGACGGAATCGAGGGAGTCTGCGAGCTGTGCGGACTCTGATGGAGCGGCGGCACCTAGCTCGGCCTTCGCAATCTCGATGACCTGGTCACGAACGCTCATGTCAGCTCCATTTCATCGAGGGCGGCTTCTTCCACCGAGATGCGCCACCACAGCAGCACACCGTCCAAGGCACTGAATAGCAGAGCCGATAGCCAAGCACCGTGAATCAATGGGAGAGCAATGCCTTCCAAGATGACCGCGACGTAGTTCGGGTGGGACAGAAAGCGGTAGGGTCCACCGGTGACGCGCGGCAGTCCTGGGACGATAATGACCCGGGTATTCCAACGCTTTCCGAGGGTCAGGATGCACCACCAGCGCAGCCCTTGGGTGAGCAGCGCCAACGTCAACATGGAGTAGCCAATCACGGGGGTGAAGAGGCGCCCGAGCAGCCAGACCTCTGCGACCATGCCGAATAGGAAACCGGTGTGAAGCACCACCATGAACGGGAAGTGGCCGAGACCAATCTCTTTGCCACCGTTGGCAAAGCTCCACTTGGCGTTGCGCTTACTCACCACCAACTCGACCAGGCGCTCGATACCGATCAGGGCGATGAAGGCCGTGTATAGCCAGGGAGTCACGACCACTCCAACAGCAGCATCTCGGCACAGAAACCGGGACCCATGGCCATCATGACGCCGTAGGTGCCCGGGGGTGGGCGACGCTCGGACAGGGTGTCTGCGAGGACGTGCAGCACCGAGGCGCTCGACAGGTTGCCGACGTGCTCGAGCGACTTCCATGACAGCTCAAGGGCGTTGTGTGGAAGCTCCAGTGAGGTCTCGAAGGCTTCGAGCACCCTCGGACCGCCGGTGTGACAGACCCAGGTGTGGATGTCGTTGCGGGTCAGGCCATGCTTGGAGAGGAACCCGTCGACGTCTCCGCGGGCGTGTTCCTCGACCATGCGTGGGACGTCTGCAGACAGGACAATCGAGAAGCCCGTGGTGCCGATGTCCCATCCCATGACCCGCTCAGTATCTGGGTAAAAACGGCTCTCGGTGTCTACGACGCGCGGTCCCTGAGCAGCCGTTGCTGACGGATGGTCCGCGCCGACTGCGACCACCGCCGCAGCGCCATCGCCGAACAGACCGGAGGCGATGAGGTTTGGAATCGACAGGTCTTTGCGCTGGAGAGTGAGCGAGCAGAGCTCTACGCACACAAGCACAGCTACGCCATCGGTGTGTCCCTTGAGGTAATCGGCCAGTCGTGCAGTACCGGCGGCACCGGCGACGCAGCCGAGACCGAAGATAGGAATACGCTTCACATCGTTGCGCAGGCCCAGTCGATTCACCAAGAGTGCGTCGATCGAAGGAGCCGAGATGCCGGTCACCGATGCGAAATATAGCGCGTCAACATCTGTAGGTTCGAGGCCCGCATCCGCCAGCGCCTCGGTTACGGCTTGCGCCGCTAGGTCGGTACCCACATCAATGAACGCGCGGTTTGCCGCAGTAAAGTCCAGGTCATCGTAGGCGTCCATCGGCAGAGCCAGGTGACGCCCGCCAACTCGAACGGCCTTGTGAAGCTGGGCCACACGACGGGGATTGTGGTGTTGGGTAGCCCACATGACCTCGAAGGCCGCCAGGAGCTCGTCCTGGTCGTAGTAATGGGGTGGGCGAGCGGTATTGACGGCAGCGATTTTCATGAAGCGCGCGTAATCCGCTGGGAAAGGGAGTGAGGTCGCTGGATGTCGTAGTGTGCATTTGACGGTTGCGTTCGGTTACGGCGCGCCACTTGGAGGCGTGACATGGCGGGAGTGTTTTGGCCCGGATTACTGGCGATTGGGGTCTTTTATGGCGCTGTGTTCGCGATGGGTGTGTGGGCATCCAGACAGGGTGGCAAGACCGAAGGGGAGGGAGGTCTCGAAGAACTCATCCTAGCCGGACGCTCTCTGCCCTTATGGGTTGGGTTTTTGACCATGACTGCGACGTGGGTTGGTGGCGGATACATCAATGGCACGGCGCAGACCACGTATACGTCGGGCATTTTGTGGGGAGCGCAGGCGGGAGTTGGCTACGCGCTGTCCCTGCTGTTTGGCGGGCTGGTGTTCGCGCGGGTGATGCGCCGGCACAACTTTGCCACCTTGGTCGACCCCTTCGAGCGGCGCTACGGCAACAAGGTCGCGGCTCTGATGATGTTGCCGGCGGTCTTTGCCGAGACGCTGTGGTCTGCGGCGATCTTGGTTGCCCTGGGAACGACATTTGCCACGGTGCTTGGCGTGACGGACCTGACCTTGGCCATCACGGTGAGTGCGTCGATTGCCATTGGGTACACGGTGCTCGGGGGCATGCGTGCGGTGGCGTATACCGACGTCATCCAGCTTGGGTTTATTGCCGTGGGGCTGGGTGTGGCGCTGCCGTTCGTGATCAATGCGGCTGGTGGAATGGGTGCGGTGACCGGTGCCGCGGGAACGCTGTCCTTCAGTAGTGGTCGTGAGGCGGTCATGTGGAGCGACTTCACCCTGTTACTTATTCTGGGTGGAATTCCGTGGAATGTATACTTTCAACGCGTACTGTCGGCGAAGAACGAGAACACAGCGGCAGGGCTGTCGATAGGCGCCGCTGTGGCCTGCTTGCTCATGGCCATTCCGCCGGTGTTGCTAGGACTTGCTGCGCGTGAGCTGGACTGGGCGAGTGTGGCGAGCCCGGAGATTGCCGAGCTGGTGGTCAATGAGCCGACTATGGTCCTGCCGCTACTGCTTCGCTACGCGGTGCCGACGGCCGTTGGGGTCATTGGACTGGGGGCTGTAGCCGCAGCGGTGATGTCGTCAGTGGACTCGTCCATCTTGTCGGCAGCATCCTTGGTCGCGTGGAACGGCTACCGTCGCTTGCTTGCACCCGATGCCAGCGCTGAGACGGTCGGTAAGCTAGTGCGTGGACTCGTTGTGGGGCTCGGGATTGTGGCTACGGTCATTGCGCTGACCGTGGGAAATGTGTCGGCGCTCTGGTACTTATGTGGAGACGTTATCTACTGTGTGCTCTTTCCACAGCTTGCGATGGCGCTCTTCGACAAGCGCGCGAACTGGATAGGTGCGGTGACCGGTTTTGGGGTGAGTGTGTTCATGCGCCTGGGTGGCGGAGACGCCACTCTGGGACTGCCAAGCTTCCTCGGCTACCCGGACTGGTCTGCGGACGAGCTGGAGTTTCCGTTCCGTACCATGGCCATGTTGTGTGGGTTTTTCGCCGCACTCATCGTTAGCCGATTGACCGCTTCGCTCGCGGTACCCCGGCCGTTGGGCGCGGTCATTCAGCCCTCTCGCGCGACGGGTGGACGGTGACCATTTACCCCACCGCCAGGGATTTGTGCCGGTAGCTCGACCGTCGCCACCTTGCTCGGAGACGGCTCCGGGCTACAGATGCGCACCATGTCTGCCCACCCCAACCTTGAAACGTACTCCGCAGGCGCCAAAGCGCGCGCCTGGGGTGTTCATCTGTTCACCCTGCTGGGTTTGCCGCTCGCTTTCGTTGCAGCGGTCGGACTGGCTCAAGGAGATGCGCGCATCTTCTTCGGGGCCATGTGGGCCACAGCGGTGATTGACAGTGTGGATGGCACACTCGCACGCAAGGCACGGGTCAAGCAGGTCGTTCCACAGTTTGACGGTGCGTTACTCGACAACCTCATCGACTTTCTCACCTTCGTCTTCTTGCCCGTTCTGGCCCTGCCGGCTCTTGGTTTACTGCCTGGCAATTGGATTTGGTGGGCAATACTTCCGCTGATGGCCAGCGGCTACCAGTTCTGCCAGGCTGCAGCCAAGACCGACGAGTCGTTTATTGGCTTTCCGTCGTACTGGAACGTGGTCGTCATCTACCTGTTCGTGTTGGACAGCCCGCCCTGGTTTAGCGCGGTCTTACTGTCCGTCTTCGGCCTTCTGGTGTTCATCCCCACGCACTATCTGTACCCGAGTCGGACCCTGTGGTTACGCCCGTTGACCGTGATCCTTGGCGGAATTTGGGGGGTCTGTCTTATTGCGATGTGCGTGGACCCGAGCAGTGACTGGGC